>NZ_JBEXXK010000049.1:0-95853 GCF_040630405.1 Streptomyces sp. NPDC005811 | reverse complement strand
CCAACTGCTTGATCAACGAACCCAGATCATCACTCGACCCACGCGAATCACGCTGCAACGTCGACAGCGTCTGCGCACCCATGTCGAACTTCATGTCGAAACCGCCTCCCCCGGTGAGGTCTGTCTGTCACGTCCGTGACCGTACGCACCTCCATCTGTAGCAAGTCCTCGGTTGCCGGTGCAATCGCGAAGCCGCAGTAGTTACAGGGGTGGCACAAACGGACGTTCAGGGGACCGGATGCGCCGCCGGTGCCGCCGACGTCGGGCCCTCGCGGCACACCAGCAGCAGGGCCCGGTCGTCGTTGACGTCCTTCGCGACCGCCTCGATGAGGTGCCACGCGGCGCCCTGGAAGCCGCCGGCGACATAGCGGTCGGCCTCGCCCGTGAGGCGGTCGATGCCCTCGACGATGTCGCGGTCGGAGGTCTCGACCAGGCCGTCGGTGAAGAGCATGAGGACGTCTCCGGGACGCAGGGAGCCCTTCACCGGGTCGAACTGGGCGCCCTCGTACACGCCCAGCAACGGGCCCTCGGCGGCCTTCTCCTCCCAGCGGCCGCTGCCCGCGCTGAGCTGGAGGCCCGGCGGGTGTCCGGCCGAGTAGAGCTCGTAGTCGCCGGAGTCCAGGTCCAGGACCAGGTGGATGGAGGTGGCGAAGCCCTCGTCCCAGTCCTGGCGCAGGAGGTAGCCGTTGGCGGCCGGGAGGAAGGCGTGCGGGGGCAGGGAGCCGAGGAGGCCGCCGAAGGCGCCCGACAGGAGCAGGGCGCGGGAGCCCGCGTCCATGCCCTTGCCGGAGACGTCCGTCAGCACGACCTCCATGGTGCGGCCGCCGTTGGTGCGGGCCGCGACGACGAAGTCACCGGAGAAGGACTGGCCGCCGGCCGGGCGCAGGGCCATCTCGCGGTGCCAGCCGTGCGGCAGCTTCGGCAGCTTGCTCTGGACCCGGATGCGTTCGCGCAGGTCGAAGAGCATGGTGCCGCCGCGTCTCCAGGGCACGCCGACCCGGCTGCGGAACTGGGCGATGAGCAGGCCGAAGAAACCGCATGCGGCCACGACGAGGACCACGCCCGGGGTGACCCGGGAGGGCCCCTGGGTGTACGGGCCGAGCTGGACGGACTCGACGATCAGCGCGGTGGCCGCGGCGGCGTACAGACCGAGCAGGCTGGACGGGCGCAGCAGCAGCCCGCCGGCGACGATCGGCAGGACCAGCGCGGCCGGGGAGCACCACACCGAGTTGGCGAGGGTGGTGGCCGCGATCAGCGGTACGGTGAGCAGCAGGAAGGCCAGCGCGATCCAGTCCGAACCGTCGCCGCGGAAGTAGTCCACGGCGCTTCGGCGCACGCCGGTGCGGACCCGGTGCATCAAGTGCTTCAACCGGGCCGTCAACGTCTCGGCTTCCGCGCGCCGCTGTCGTCCTTCTGCCATTAGTTCGGGACCCTATCCATCCAACCCACCGCTTGGCACGGGAGGTCCCACTTGTCCCCCGTCCGAGGTTCAACTTCACAGTGAACTTCATGGAAAGCGCTCACGTGGCACGGAGGGAGAAATTCCCTGGCTCGTCCCGCATTGGGCTGCTAGGCATGAGTGCATGACGACTCGGGCGACGACGACAGGGTCCACGGGCCGCGCGACCTCTTCCGACGCCGCCGCGGCCCCGGCGGCCGGGCTGCGCGTGCTGCGCGCCGAGGACTGGGACCGGTGGTACGACGTACTGCTGCGCGCCTTCGGCGGGGTCGCGGAGCCGGCCGAGGAGCGGGAGCTGTGGCGTCGGCTCACCCCCTGCGAGCGGTCCGTGGGCGCCTGGGACGGCGAGGAGCTGGTCGGGACGGCGGGGGCGTTCGACTTCCGGCTGACCGTGCCGGGCGGGGCCTCGGTGCCGGCCGCGGGCGTGACCATGGTCGGGGTGAGCGCCACCCACCGGAGGCGCGGGCTGCTGACGGCCATGATGCGGCGGCAGCTGGACGACGTCCGGGCCTGGGGCGAGCCGCTCGCCGTCCTGACGGCCTCGGAGCCGGTGATCTACGGCCGGTTCGGCTACGCGGCGGCGACGTTCGGGCTGCACGCCGAGATCGACACCGGCCGGGTCCGTCTGTCCGTACCGGCCGGTACGGACGACGTACGGCTGACGTACGCCGATCCGCGCGCCACGCTGGACACCTGCGAGGCGGTGTACGCGCGCACGGTGGCCCTGCGGCCCGGGATGCTCGACCGGCGGCCCGGCTGGGAGGGGCTGGCGGTGCTGGAGGCGGAGACCGAGCGGGACGGGGCGTCGCCCGTGCAGTGCGTGCTCGCGGAGCACGAGGGGCGCGTGACCGGTTACGTCCGTTTCCGGGTGCGGCCGCGGTACACGGACAGCGGGCACAACGGTCAGGTGCAGCTCCAGGACCTCGCGGCGCTGGACCCGGTGTCGGAGGCGGCGCTGTGGCGGTTCCTGTTCGGGATCGACCTGACGAGCTCGCTGAAGGTGCGGGGGCGGCCGCTGGACGAGGCGTGGCAGTACCAGGTGTCCGACATCCGCCGGTGCGAGCTGCGGGTGCGGGACCAGTTGTACGTACGGCTGGTGGACCTGGGCGCGGCGCTCCAGGCGCGGACGTACCAGGCGCCGGTGGATGTGGTGCTGGAGGTCGAGGACGCGTTCTGCCCGTGGAACGCGGGGCGTTGGCGGCTTTCCGGCGATGCGAAGGGCGCGGTGTGCGCGCGTACGACGGATGCGGCCGACCTGGCCGTGTCGGTGCGGGAGCTGGGGGCGGCGTATCTGGGCGGGGTGAGCCTGGCCGCGCTCGGGGCGGCCGGCCGGGTGCGTGAACTGCGGGAGGGGGCGCTGGCGGTGGCCGCCGCGGGGTTCGGGTCGCCGGTGGCGCCCTGGCTGCCGCACGGCTTCTGAGGCCCGCCGGTCCCACCGGTCCCACCGGTCCCACCGGACTCACCGGTCCCACCGGACTCACCGGACTCGCCGGTCTTCAGTTCTTCTGGCAGGTGGGGCACCAGAAGAGGTTGCGGGCGGCGAGGTCGGCGGTGCGGATCCCGTCGCCGCAGAGGTGGCAGGGCAGGGTGGCCCGGCGGTAGACGTACACCTCGCCGCCGTGGTCGTCGACGCGCGGCGGGCGGCCCATCGCCTCGGGGGTGTGCTCGGGGCGGACGGTGTCGATGCGGTTGTTGCGGACGCCCTCGCGCATGAGGGCGACGAGGTCGGCCCAGATCGCGTCCCACTCGGCTGGGGTGAGGTCCCGGCCGGGGCGGTACGGGTCGATGTGGTGCCGGAAGAGGACCTCGGCGCGGTAGACGTTGCCGACGCCGGCGATGACCTTCTGGTCCATGAGGAGCGCGGCGATCGTCGTACGGCTGCGGGAGACGCGGGCGTACGCGGCGGCGGGGTCGGCGTCGGCGCGCAGCGGGTCGGGGCCGAGGCGGGCGTGTATGGCCTCTTTCTCGGCGTCCGTGACGAGGGCGCAGGTGGTGGGGCCGCGCAGGTCGACGTAGGCGGTGCTGTTCGCGAGGCGCAGGCGGACCGTGTCCGTGGGCGGGGGCGCGGGGGCCGGGCCGAAGGCGACCTTGCCGAAGAGGCCGAGGTGGATGTGGATCCACTCGTCGCCGCGGAAGCCGAGGAAGAGGTGTTTGCCGTGCGCCTCGGTGCCGGTGAGTTCGGCACCGTCCAGGAGCGCGGCGGCGTCGGAGAACTTGCCCTGGGGACTGGTCACCCGGGGTGCCGTGCCGCGGAACCGGTCACCGTAGTCCAGCGCCAGCCGGTGGATCGTGTGCCCCTCTGGCACGGTCGCCGTGTCCTTCCTCGCGTGGGAGGCCTTCGGTGGGGAGGCCCTCGGTGGGGGGAAGGGGTCCCCGGACCCCCGCCCCCGCCGCCTGCCGGTCTCAGTCCTGCTGCGGGTGGTGGGCCGGGATCGCCGGGAGGTCGCCCGTCGTCTCGTAGTCGGCCAGCATGTCGATACGGCGGATGTGGCGCTCGTCGCCCGAGAACGGGGTGGCGAGGAAGGTCTCGACGAACTTGGTCGCCTCGTCCGTGGTGTGCATCCGGGCGCCGACGGCGACGACGTTGGCGTCGTTGTGCTGGCGGCCGAGGGACGCGGTCTCCTCGCTCCAGGCGAGGGCCGCACGGACGCCCTTCACCTTGTTCGCGGCGATCTGCTCACCGTTGCCGGAGCCGCCGATCACGATGCCGAGGGCGTCCTTGTCCGCGGCCGTCCGCTCCGCGGCGCGGAGGCAGAACGGCGGGTAGTCGTCCTGGGCGTCGTAGATGTGGGGGCCGCAGTCGACCGGGTCGTGGCCCGCCGCCCTGAGCCATTCGACGAGGTGGTTCTTGAGTTCGAAGCCGGCATGGTCCGAGCCGAGATACACGCGCATGGGACGAGTGTGTCATGCGGGTCGCCGGGCGACGGCGCTCGCCCTCGCGCAAGTCGGAGCACCCGCACGTCAGAGCACCGTGAAGCTCTCCTTTACCTCGTCGTAGGTCTTCAGGGCGTCCGCCCCCACCGCCGGCCGGTACCAGGTGTTGATCTGGTACGACTTCCCCGCCTGGTCGAAGCCGAGCAGACGGGCGTGCCAGCGGGCGCCCTGGAGCGTGAAGGTGTACTCCCAGACGACCGCCGGGCGGCCCTTGTACGTCGTCTCCTCCAAGCGGATCTTGCGGTAGTCGCGGCCCTGCTGCGCGTTCTGCTCGGAGGTCCGCCAGGTGTCCAGCAGATCGCCGCGGGCGAGGGAGGACTTGGCGGCGAGTTCCTGGGTGCCGTCGGGCGAGGTGTAGTGCACCTCCGCGCCCGTCTTCACGTCCCGCCGCCAGCCCTTCGGGGTCGCCCAGGCGAACCCCCCGGCCTCCTGGTGGGCGCCCGGCGGCAGACTCGGCGGCCTGGACGTCCCCTCGACGGTGGCCGAGGGGCCGCCGGACGCCGTGGACGCCGACGCCGACACGGACGGGGACGATGACGGTGACGGCTTCGGCGAGGCCCCGCCGCCCGCCCGGTCCCCGTCCCCGCCCGACCAGGGCGCCAGCACGAGGACGGCACAGACGGCCACCACGACGGCCCCGACCCCGGCAACGGCCCACGCCCTCCTCCGGGAGGCGACGGCGGCGACGGCGGGGGCAAAGGCGGCTTCGCCCGTCCGCGCGGCCGACGCCTCGGGCCGCTCCTCCGGGCCGCCCGGCGGCTGCGGGGACACCTCCGGCGGGGTCGGGCCGCGCAGGGCGCGGGTCGGGGGTTCGTCCGGGTGGGCCACCGGGCGGAGGGACTCCTCCAGGGCGGGCAGGGAGGGGCGGGCCTCCGGGGTCTTCTCCAGGAGGGCGCGCAGGACGTCGGTCAGCGGGCCCGCACCGGCCGGGAGCCGGGGCTCCTCGTAGAGGACCGCGTGCAGCGTCGCCAGCGTGGTGTCGCGGGAGAAGGGGGAGTGACCGGCGAGCGCCGCGCAGAGGGTCGCGCCGAGGGACCAGACGTCGGACGGCGGTCCCTGCGGGCGGCCCGAGATGCGCTCCGGGGCCATGTAGTCCGGGGAGCCGACCAGCATGCCGACCATGGTCAGCGCCTTGGCGTCCTGGATCGCCGCGATGCCGAAGTCGGTGAGGACGATCCGCCCGCCCTCCTCCACCAGCACGTTCCCCGGTTTGATGTCCCGGTGCAGGACGCCTCCCGCGTGCACCTGCCGCAGCGCCTGCACGAGCCCCAGGCCGATCCTGGCCGCCTCGCGCGGCCCCAGCGGCCCCTCCTCGGCCACGACCCGCTCCAGCGAGCGGCCGGCCACCAGTTCCATGACGATCCACAGGCGTTCGCCCTCGTCGACGACGTCGTAGACCCGGACCACGTTGGGGTGGTCGATACGGGCGGTGGCCCGGGCCTCGCGCAGGGTGCGCTCGCGGCGGGTGCGGCTGTCCTCGTGGTCGAGGCCGTCGATCCTCATCTCCTTCACGGCGACCCGCCGGTCGAGCACGTCGTCGGTGGCCCGCCACACCCGTCCCATTCCCCCCTGGCCGATACTCTCGACCAGCCGGTAGCGCCCCGTCACCAGCAGACCCGGAACACCCCCACTCACCGAATTCCCCGGATTCACCGGATTCACCGGATTAACCGGCCCCCCGGAATTCACCGCATTCCTCGGGTCTCTCGGACTCCCCCCAATTCCCGGCAATTCCCTGCGCCCCCTCCCTTTCCCGTACGGCCCCCACAATGGTCACACTTCGCGGCGTACCTGCATAGTGCGGAGAAATCTTGTGGTACCTCTTCAAGTACTGCGCATGGTGACGCAGTCAAAGGGGGACGAACATGAGTTCTCGCCGTTCGGCGACCATCGTCGGCTCACTGACCGCCGCCTCTTTCGCGACGGTGCTGATCCTCGCCGCCCCGGCCGGCGCGGACGACCAGGGGCCCGGCAGCGACAAGGGGGGCAAGGCCGTCGACGCGGCTCCGGCGGGCGTGGAGCTGACCACGCTGCTGCCCGAGCGGATCTCGGTCGACAACAGTTCCGGCAAGACTTCGCTCACCGCCACCGTGAAGAACGGGGGGACCAAGGACAGCGGGAAGATCCGGGTGTGGATCGTCGGATTCGACGGCCTCACCGTGAAAAACGTCCAGGGCTGCACGGCGATCGCCGAGAAGGATCTCCCGGACGGTTCGAACAGTGGTTTCTCCTGCTCCGTCGACGGGCTTGCGGCGGGTGACTCGACGTCGTACTCCGTCGACGCCACCTTCGATCTCGGAAAGACCGGAAAGATCTGTCTGCCCGTGCAGAGCGCCGACGGGAAGAAGACGTTCTGGCAGCAGGGCCCGGTGCCGTTCGGTACGACGAACCCGTCGCCGAACGCCCCCGCCACCCCGCTGCTGCTCGGCACGGACAACACCCCCGCGGCACCCGGCGGCGACGAACTGCCGAAGACGGGCGTCGCCGAGGACCTGCTCCCCCTCGGCGCGACCGGAATCGCCCTGCTCACGGCGGGCACGGCCGGCCTGTGGTGGACCCGGCGCCGCCCACGGACCTGACCGCGTCGGCCGGAAACGCGGAAGAGGTCCGCCGAGTCGCGTCACGACCCGGCGAACCTCTTCTTCACAGACCGGAAATCAGCACCGGCCGAAGCCAACACCGACTGCACGTCAGGTCCGGCCGAACGGCCGAACGTCAGGTCCGGCCGAACGTCAGCACCGGCCGAACCCCGGTACCGACCGAGCGTCAGCGGTCCGCGAACTTCCAGGCCGTCGGCAGCAGGCCCATCGCCAGCAGGGCCTTGACCGCGTCGCCGATCAGGAACGGGGTGAGGCCGACGGAGACCGCGGTGGCGAAGGGGATGCCGGCGGCGTAGGCGAGGTAGGGGACGCCGACGGCGTAGATGATCGCCTCGCCGATCAGCATCGCGCCCGCGGTGCGCCACACGCCGCGGTCCGCGCCCCGGCGGGCCAGGGCGCCGACGGCGGCGGACGCGAGGATCATGCCGAGGATGTAGCCGAAGGAGACGGAGAGCCCGGAGGAGCCGTCCGCGAACCACGGGACACCGGCGAGGCCGGCCAGCGCGTACAGCACGAGCGCGGACACGCCGCGGCGGGCGCCGAGGGAGGTGCCGACGAGGAGCGCGGCGAAGGTCTGGCCGGTCACCGGCACCGGGGAGCCGGGGACGGGCACCGCGATCTGGGCCGCGAGGCCGGTGAGCGCGGCGCCGCCGAGGACGAGCGCGATGTCACGGACGCGGGACGCGGGCAGCAGGTCGGCGAGGACCCGTCCGGGGCTGGCGCTGGCGGCGGCGGTGCTCATGGGGACTCCGCGGGGAGGAGGGGAGGTCGGGGACACCGTGACGCTATCCCAGGGGTTCTCGGGCACCCACCGTCAGCGGTCGACAAAGAGGGCGGCGGAAGCTTGATGGGATCTTCACAAAGGATGTCCGCTACACCGGCCCGGGCGTGACAACGATCACTGAGGTGAAGAGGTTTCGCTCACCGGCCGCCATGTCAGGGGATTGTGAACAGTCACCAAAGGAATCCTAGTGCTCTGGTCGGATTCCCCTTTCCTGCCCTACGCTTCCAGCCATGGTTGCCCAGGCCCTGAACCTCACGTCGCGTCGCTATGTCGACCTGCGACGCCAGGGCACGGCCACCTGTCGCCGCCCGGCCTGAGGCGGGACCGGCCCGCCTCGGCCTCCGAGACATGTCGGCCCCCCTTCCCCGAGGACGGTCACCCATGCCCCGAACCGCGGCACCCCCTGCTCCCCGTACGTCCCCCGTCCCCCGGGTCGCCGACAGCGACCGGCGGCGCACCAGCGCCAGTGTGATCCTGCGGTCCGTGCTGGAGCACGGCCCGGTCGCCCGCTCCACCATCGCCCGGCTGACCGGGCTGTCCCCGGCCGCCGTCACCGACCACTGCACCCGGCTCACGGCCCTCGGCCTGATCCGGGAGTCGGCCGCGCCCCGGCGCAGCAACGGCGCCGGCCGCCCGCACGTCCCCGTCGACCTGGACGACTCGCGGTTCGTGGTCGGCGGGGTGCATGTGGCCGTGCCGTACACCACGGTCGCGCTGCTCGACCTGCGCGGACGGGTGCTGGCGTGCCGTGAGGTGAAGCACCGCGGCACCGGGCCGTACGAGGTGCTGGCGCGGGCCGCCGAGGGGCTGGCGGCGCTGCTGGCGGAGGCGGCGGACAGCCGGCCGCTGGGGGTCGGGGTCGCCGTCGGCGGCTGGGTGGACCGGGACTCGGGGACCGTCGTCGAGCATCCGCTGCTCGGCTGGCGCGAGGTGGCGGTGCGGGAGCTGCTCGGCGCGCACACCGGGCTGCCGGTCCATGTGGACGGGCACGCGCGGGCGTTGGTGAACGCGGAGCGGCTGTTCGGGCGGGTGCGCGGCAGCCGCAGTGTGCTGCATCTGTTCGTGGGGAACGTGGTCGACGCGGCGTTCGCCACCCATGACGAGGTGCACCACGGCCCCCGTTCCCAGGCGGGGGCCGTGGCGCATCTGCCGCTGGCCGGGGGCACCGAGCCGTGCTCCTGCGGCCGGACCGGCTGCCTCCAGGTCGAGCTGAGCGAGCGGACGCTGTGCCGGCGGGCCCGGGAGGCGGGGATCACGGACGGGGTGAACCCGATGGCCGTGCTCGCCGCGGCGCGGGCGGGGAACCCGGAGGCGGTGCGGCTGCTGCGGGAGCGGGCCCGGATGACGGGACGGGCGGCGGGGCTGCTGCTGGACGTCCTCAACCCGGAGCGGGTCGTCGTCACCGAGGTGGGTGTGCTGTACCGGGAGGACTGCCTCGCCGCGCTGCGGGCGGAGGTGGGGGCGGAGCGGGCCGGGAGTGTCGTGCCGACGAGCTTCGGGAACTCCGTGCTGGCCGTGGCGGGCGGCGCGGTCGCCCTCGACGTGCTCTACCGGGATCCGCTCGCCGCGTCACCCGTACCGAATTAATTCAGAAACTCCGAATGTTGACAGGCATCGCACACGGAACGGACGATGATTCCATGAGCTGTCGCACTCTCTGTTGCTGACGCCCCGGCGCGCCGGGAGCGCGCCCTTCTTCCTGCGTTCACCGCAGTCTTTTCCCGCGTGAGTTCCGCTTTCCGAGCATGGCCGTGCCTGGAATTCCGCATGCCCTTTTCACCGCTTTCCCCTGAGGGGTACTCCCATGCCTTCGACCTTCGACCGCCGTCTGTTCCTCACCTCGCTGCTCGGCGCCGCCGCCGGTGTCGCCGGGCTCAGCGGCTGCGCCGAGAGCAGTGCCGCCGCCACCGGCAAGGGCGCCGCCACGGCCCCGCTCGCCACGAAGGTGCCCGCCGGCACCAGCCTGAAGATCGCCTCGTATCTGAACGCGCAGCAGCTCCAGTTCAAGCTGGCGAAACTGCCCGACCTGCCGTTCACGGTGTCGAGCTGGGTGAACATCGGGGCCGGGCCCGATGTCATCAACGCCTTCCGGGCGAAATCCCTGGATCTCGCGAACAACGCGGGCATCCCGCCGATCCAGGCGCATTACCAGGGTTATGACGCGAAGATCGTCGCGATCAACATCACCCGGAAGCCGAATTACCTGTTCGCCACCAAGCCCGGCAGCGACATCCGCACCGTCGAGGACTTCAAGGGGAAGAAGCTGGCGTTCTCGCAGGGCCAGGCACAGGGTGTCGTCCTGCTGCGGGCGCTGAAGAAGGCCGGTCTGAAGTACGACGAGGTCACGCTGGTCCCGCTGACCAGCAACCAGTTCCTGACCGCCCTCCAGTCCGGCCAGGTCGACATCGCCCCGCTCGCCAACAGCCAGGCTCCCGCCTACCTCCAGCAGTACGGCTCCAAGGGCGCCCGCTCGATCACCACCGACGTCGTCGACCTGCTGAACCTGCTGTGGGCGCCGGTGTCGGTGCTGAACGACAAGGCGAAGGCGGCCGCGATCGCCGCGTACATCCCGCAGTGGGCCCAGGGCCAGGTGTGGCAGTACGAGAACCCCGACCTCTGGAACGAGGAGTTCTACGTCAAGACGCAGAACCTGACCTCCGCCCAGGCCAAGGCGATCTCCGACCTCGCCAACAAGCCGCTGTTCCCACCCAGCTGGGACGAGGCGATCGCCTGGGAGCAGGAGACCGCCGATCTGCTCGCCGAGGGCGGCTTCGTGAAGAAGTTCGACGTCTCCTCCCTCTTCGACCACCGCTTCGAGGGCATCGCCGCGAAGTCCGTACCCGCCGAGTACCGGAGCTGACCGCCATGACCACCACCACGCTGGGCACGGCCGCCCCCGTCGCCGTGGCCGAGCGGCCGCCCCGCCGGCGCCGCCGCAGCCTCTCCCCCGGCAGGCGCCTGCCGGCCGCCCGGCTCGCCGGGCCCCTCCTGCTGATCGCCGTGTGGGCCGCCGCCTCCGCCGCGGGCCGGCTCGACCCCGGCGCGATCCCGGCGCCCTGGACCGTCCTCGGGACCGGCGCCCGGCTGTGGACCGACGGGACCCTGCCCACCGATGTCCTCACCTCCCTCGAACGGGCCGCGTACGGCTTCGCGATCGGGCTGACCGCCGGGGTGGTGCTGGCGCTCGTGTCCGGGCTCAGCCGGACCGGCGAGGCGCTGATCGACGGGACCGTGCAGCTCAACCGGGCGATCCCGGTGCTCGGGCTGATCCCGCTGTTCATCCTGTGGCTGGGCATCGGCGAGACCTTCAAGATCGCGATCATCGCGATCGTCGTCTACATCCCGATCTATCTGAACACGCATGCCGCGCTGTCCGGCATCGACCACCGGTTCGTCGAACTCGCCGAGGTGCAGGGCCTGTCGAGGCTCCAGTTCGTCCGGCAGATCGTGATCCCCGGCGCCCTGCCCGGATTCTTCGTGGGACTCCGGCTCGGCGTCACCGGATCCTGGCTCGGCCTGGTCGTCCTGGAGCAGATCAACGCCACCAGCGGCCTCGGCTACATGATGTTCCAGGCCCAGAACTACGGCCAGTCGGACGTCATCCTCGTCGGCCTGCTGATCTACGGCGTCTTCGGCCTGGTCTCCGACAGCGCGGTCCGTCTCATCGAACGGAGGGTGCTGTCGTGGCGCCGCACACTGAGCAACTGACCCGTCCCGCCGTACGGTTGCGGGGCCTGACCCGGTCCTTCGACGAACGGACCGTCCTCGACGGCATCGACCTGGACATCCCCGCCGGACAGTTCGTCGCCCTGCTCGGGCACAGCGGCTCCGGCAAGTCCACCCTGCTCCGGGCGGTCGCGGGCCTGGACCACGAGGTCGCCGGGAGCGGTGAACTGACGGCGCCCGAGCGGGTGTCGGTCGTCTTCCAGGACTCCCGGCTGCTGCCCTGGCGCCGGGTGCTGGACAACGTCCTGCTGGGAACGGCCGGCGAGGAGAGGGGGCGGGCGGCGCTCGCCGAGGTCGGGCTCGCCGGCCGCGAGCGGGCCTGGCCGAACGAGCTGTCCGGCGGCGAGGCGCAGCGCGCCGCACTCGCCCGCTCGCTGGTCAGGGAGCCCGAACTGCTGCTCGCCGACGAGCCGTTCGGGGCGCTCGACGCGCTCACCCGGATCAGGATGCACGCCCTGCTGCGGGAGCTGTGGAGGCGGCACCGGCCGTCCGTGCTGCTCGTCACCCACGACGTGGACGAGGCGATCGTGCTCGCCGACCGGGTCCTCGTCCTCGACCACGGCCGGATCGGCCTCGACCTGACCATCGACCGCCCCCATCCGCGCTCGTACCGCGATCCGCTGCTGGGTGAGTACCGCGAGCGGCTGCTGGCCGCGCTGGGCGTCACGGAGGACCACCAGTGAGTTCGAGAAAGCTGCACCTCAACGCGTTCCTGATGAACACCGGGCACCACGAGGCGTCCTGGCGGCTCCCGGAGAGCGATCCGCTCGCCCATGTGGAGCTGGACCACTACGTGGAGCTGGCGCGGACCGCCGAGCGCGGCACGTTCGACTCCCTCTTCCTGGCCGACGGGCCGCAGCTGTGGAGCAGTGTCGCGCAGCGCCCGGCCGGGGCGCTGGAGCCGCTGACGCTGCTCACCGCGCTGGCGACCGCGACCCGGCACATCGGGCTGATCGCGACCGCCTCCACGTCCTACAACTCCCCCTACAACCTGGCCCGCAAGTTCGCCTCGCTGGACATCATCAGCGGTGGCCGGGCGGGCTGGAACATCGTCACCACGGCGGGTGAGGAGGCCGCCCGCAACTTCGGCCTGGACGCGGAGCCCGCGCACGCCGAACGGTACGCGCGGGCCGCCGAGTTCCTGGACGTGGCGCTGAAGCTCTGGGACAGCTGGGAGGACGACACGATCCTCGCCGACAAGGCGTCCGGGGTGTGGGGCGACGACGCGAAGATCCATCCGCCCCGGCACCGGGGGACGTACTTCAGCGTCGAGGGCGCCCTCAACGTCCCGCGCAGCCCACAGGGTTACCCGCTGCTGGTGCAGGCGGGATCGAGCGAGGACGGCAAGGCGTTCGCGGCCCGATACGCGGAGGCGGTGTTCACCGCGCAGCAGACGCTCGCCGACGCCCAGGCCTTCTACGCCGACCTCAAGGCGCGCACGGCGGCGGCCGGCCGCGACCCCGGACATGTCAAGGTGCTGCCGGGCATCGTGCCGGTGCTCGGCTCCACGGAGGCGGAGGCCCGGGCGAACGAGCAGCTGCTGGAGGACCACATCGTCCACCGGCACGGGGTCGCCAACCTGGAGCGGCTGCTCCAACTGCCCCCCGGCTCCCTGGAGCTGGACGCCGGGCTGCCGGCCGACCTGCCCTCCGAGGACGCCGTCGAGGGCGCCAAGAGCCGCTACACGCTGATCGTGGAACTGGCCCGCCGGGAGCGGCTGACCGTACGGCAGCTGATCGGCCGGCTCGGCGGCGGGCGCGGGCACCTCACCTTCGCGGGCACGCCCGAGCAGGTCGCCGACACGATCGAGACCTGGTTCACGCAGGGCGCCGCCGACGGCTTCAACATCATGCCCGCGGTGCTGCCCTCGGGGCTGACCGCCTTCGTCGACCACGTCGTCCCGATCCTGCGCGCCCGCGGCCTGCTCCGCACGGAGTACGGCCCCCGCCGGACCCTGCGCGAGCGCTACGGCCTGCCGCGCCCCGCCAACCAGTACGTCAAGACACCCGCCCTGGTCTGAGAGGACACCCCATGACGCTCGACATCCGCAAGGTCACCGCGAACATCGGCGCCCACGTCTTCGGCGTCGACATCTCCAAGCCGCTCGACGAGGAGACCTACGCCGCGCTCCGCGAGGCACTCAACGTCCACAAGGCGCTGGTGTTCGACGAGGTGAACCTCGACGACGAGTCCCACCAGGCCTTCGTCCGGCACTTCGGCGAGGTCACCACCGCCCATCCGACCGTGGCCTCCGTCGACGGCGCCCCGAACGTGCTGCCCGTCGACAGCGAGCGCGGCCGGGCCGCCAACCACTGGCACACCGACGTGACGTTCGTCCTCAACCCGCCCCAGGCCACCACCCTGCGCAGCCTGACCGTCCCGCCGTACGGCGGCGAGACGCTGATCGCCAACTCCGCCGCCGCCTACCGGGATCTGCCCGAGCCGCTGCGGCGGCTGGCCGACACCCTGTGGGCCGAGCACACCAACGACTACGACTACGCGGTGCCCGACGAGACCCTCGACGAGGCGCAGGCCGCCGCCCGCGCCCAGTTCACCTCCATCACGTACCGCACGGTCCACCCGGTGGTCCGCGTCCACCCGCTGACCGGGGAACGCGGTCTGTTCATCGGCGGGTTCGCCCAGCGGATCGTCGGTCTGTCGGTCGGCGAGTCCCGCAAGATCCTCGATCTGCTCCAGTCGTACGTGACCCGGCCCGAGAACGTCCTGCGCCACCGCTGGTCCGAGAACCAGCTCGTCGTCTTCGACAACCGGATCACCCAGCACTACGCCATCGACAACTACGACGGCGCGCCGCGCCGGCTGCACCGGGTGACGGCCGCGGGAGACGTGCCGGTGGGCGTCGAGGGCAAGGAGAGCCACTCGATCGAGGGCAGCGCCGCGCACTACACGGCCGTAGCGGCCTAGGCACGGTCCGTACCGGACGTGTCCGGATCGTGGGCGGCCCCTCCGCGGCGGCGGAGGGGCCGCCCGGACTGTGGGCGTTTTTGCCCGTCTCACACGTGGGACGCACCACGCCCGAGCAGCGCCATCTGTCGATGATCGCCGCCGCCGGACCGTCGATCGTCCTCGCCCACGCCGTGTCCGGTCTCCTCGTGATGCTGGTGATGCGGATGCTGGGCGAGATGCGGCTGGGCCTTCTGGATCCCGCTCTGCACGGCCGTCGGCCTGGAGACCGTCACCATCGCCGCGGCCGAGTCGCCGGACCCGGTACGGGGCGTGGCGGGCGCGGTCCGTACGGCGATGTGGCGCATCGCGCCGTTCCACGTCGGCTCGATGGCCGTCATCGTCACCCTCGTCCCCTGGGACTCCGCCGCGGTCGTCGAGCACGGCCCGTACGTCGCCGCCCTGGACCGGCTCGGCATCCCTGGCGCCGGCCAGATGATGAACATGGTGGTGCCGGCCGCGCTGCTGAGCGCGATGAACGCCAATGTGCACGGCTCCTCGCGCATCGTCTGGCGGCGGCCGGGTACGCGGTGCAGCGGACGCGCGCCGGGCGCTGACGCGCGTCCTCGCGAGGGGGGCTGGGTCAGGGCTTGCGGCCCAGGCCTCCGTGCTGGCCGATCGGGGCGGTGCCGGCGCCGGGAGCGGGGTTCCACAGGGGGACGGAGACGACTCCCGGGGCGACCAGGTCCAGGCCGTCGAAGTAGCCCTCGATCTGGTCGATCGGGCGCAGGAAGTAGGGCACCGCGCCGGTCTCGTTGTAGGCGTCCTGGGCCTGTTCGTAGACGGGGTCGGTGCCGCGGGAGCCCTCGTTGAGGGAGAGGTAGCTGCCGGAGGGCAGTCCGTCCAGGAAGGCGCGGACGAGGTCGCGGGCGCGGTCGTAGCCGTCGACGTGGCCGAGGATGCCGCTGAGGATCAGGGCCGTCGGCCGGGACAGGTCGAGGGTCCGGGCGGCCGCCTCCAGGATGCGGTCGGGCTCGTAGAGGCTGAGGTCCTCGTAGGAGGTCGCGCCCTCGGGGCTGGAGGTGAGCAGGGCTCGGGCGTGGGCGAGGACCAGGGGGTCGTTGTCGACGTAGACGATCCTCGACTCGGGGGCCAGGCGCTGGGCCACCTCGTGGGTGTTGTCGACCGTGGGCAGTCCGGTGCCGACGTCGAGGAACTGGCGGATGCCCGCCTCCTCGACCAGGTGGGTGATGGAGCGGCCGAGGAAGGCGCGGCTGCTGCGCGCGATGGTGACGATGCCGGGGAAGACGGCGGTGTAGGAGTCGCCCGCCGCCTCGTCCACCGGGTAGTTGTCCTTGCCGCCCAGCCAGTAGTTCCAGATGCGGGCCGAGTGGGGTACCGAGGTGTCGATCTCCGTCATGGAGCCCATGGTGCCCCCGCGAGGGCTGCTCGCGGGGGCGATTCCTGCGCAGGAGTTGTCACAGATTGCTGAAGTCGGGGCCCTTGGTTCGGGTGCGCTTGATCTCGTAGAAACCGGGGACCGAGGCGACCGCGACGGTGCCGTCCCAGAGGCGGGCGGCCTCCTCGCCCTTCGGGGCGGGGGTGACGACCGGGCCGAAGAAGGCGATCTGCTCGCCGTCGGGGCCGGGGACGGCGATCACCGGGGTGCCGACGTCCTGGCCGACCTTCTCGATGCCCTCCTTGTGGGAGGCGCGCAGCTGGGCGTCGAACTCGAAGTCGCTCTGCTCGGCGTACTCGATGAGGGAGGCGGGCAGGCCCACGTCCGCCAGCGCGCCGGCTATGGCCTCCACCGTCGGACCCTCGCCGTTGTTGTGGATGCGGGTGCCGAGCGCGGTGTAGAGCGGGCCGAGGACGTCGGCGCCGTGCAGCTGCCAGGCGGCGGTGACCACGCGCACCGGCTGCCAGGCCTTGACCGCGAGCATCTCGCGGTACTCCTCGGGCAGCTCGTCCAGCTTGTTCTCGTTGAGGACGGCGAGGCTCATGATGTGCCAGCGCACCTCGATGTCACGGACCTTCTCGACTTCCAGGACCCAGCGGGAGGTCATCCACGCCCAGGGGCACAGCGGGTCGAACCAGAAGTCGACGGGGGTCTTCTCGGACATGTGTCTCCTCGGGAGATCTTCCAGGGAACAGGGAACTTCGAGAGAAAGGTCCTTCCCCGCGTCAACACCGTCACGTGCGGCACACATTCCCCGCTGCTGCGGTCAGGGGCGCGTGGCAGGATCACTCCTGTCCGTACACCGTCCGGCCACCAACGAGGGAGTACCGCCCGTGCCCGGTGAGAACCTGTCCCGCGACGAGGCCCGGGAGCGGGCCGCCCTGCTGTCCGTCGACGGGTACGACGTGTCCCTCGACGTGCGTTCGGCCGTCGGAGGGGCCGCCGGTGAACCGCGCACCTTCCGCTCGGTCACCACGATCCGCTTCCGCTGCAACGAGCCGGGCGCCGCGAGCTTCGCCGATCTGATCGCGCCGAGTGTGACGTCCGTCTCCCTCAACGGCCGCGATCTGGACCCGGGCGAGGTGTTCGACGGCTCCCGGATCCTGCTGGAGGACCTGGCCGCCGACAACGAGCTGGTGGTCGACGCGCAGTGCGCCTACTCCCGCACCGGCGAGGGCCTGCACCGGTTCGTCGACCCCGAGGACGGCGAGGTCTACCTCTACACGCAGTACGAGCCGGCCGACTCCCGCCGGGTGTTCGCGAACTTCGAGCAGCCCGATCTCAAGGCCCCGTTCCGCTTCGAGGTGCGGGCGCCCGAGGAGTGGACGGTGTGGAGCAACGGCGCGGGCGAGCGCGCCGACGGGGTGTGGCGGTTCGCGGAGACGAAGCCGATCTCGACGTACATCACCTGTGTGGTGGCGGGTCCGTACCACTACGTCACGGACTCCTACAGCCGTGACCTCGGGGACGGCACGACCCTGGAGATCCCGCTCGGCGCGATGTGCCGCAAGGGGCTCGCGCCCTACTTCGAGGCCGAGGACGTCTTCCTGATCACCAAGCAGGGCCTGGACTTCTTCCACGAGCACTTCGACTACCCGTACCCCTTCGGCAAGTACGACCAGGCCTTCGTGCCGGAGTACAACCTGGGGGCGATGGAGAACCCGGGTCTGGTGACCTTCCGGGAGGAGTACATCTTCCGGGGCAGGGTGACCCGGCTGTCGTACGAGAACCGGGCGAACGTCATCCTGCACGAGATGGCGCACATGTGGTTCGGCGACCTGGTCACCATGGAGTGGTGGGACGACCTGTGGCTGAAGGAGTCCTTCGCGGACTTCATGGGCTCCTTCTCGATGGTCGAGGCCACCCGCTTCACCGAGGGCTGGATCACCTTCGCCAACCGCCGCAAGGCCTGGGCGTACCGCGCCGACCAGCTGCCCTCCACCCACCCGGTCACCGCCGACATCCGCGACCTCCAGGACGCCAAGCTCAACTTCGACGGCATCACCTACGCCAAGGGCGCGTCCGTCCTGAAGCAGCTGGTGGCGTACGTCGGACGGGACGCGTTCCTGGAGGGCGCCCGCCGCTACTTCAAGCGGCACGCGTACGGCAACACCCGCCTCGGCGATCTGCTGTCGGTGCTCGCGGAGACCAGCGGCCGGGACATGGGGGCGTGGGCGCGGTCCTGGCTCCAGACGGCCGGGGTGAACTCGCTGACCCCGCAGGTGCTGCTGGACGCCGACGGGCGGATCGCGGAGCTCGCGGTGGTGCAGGAGGCCCCGGAGTCGCACCCCGAGCTGCGGCCGCACCGGGTGGCGATCGGCCTGTACCGCCGGGAGGAGGGCGCGCTGGTGCGGTACGCGCGGGTCGAGGCGGACGTCGACGGTCCGCGCACGGTCGTCACGGAGCTGGCCGGCGAGGCCGCCCCGGAGCTGGTGCTGGTCAACGACGACGACCTGACGTACTGCAAGATCCGCTTCGACGAGACCTCGCTGGAGACGCTGCACACGCACCTCGGCGACATCGCCGACCCGCTGGCCCGCGCCCTGTGCTGGTCGGCGCTGTGGAACCTCACCCGGGACGCGCTGCTGCCCGCGCGGGACTTCATCGCCCTGGTGCTGCGGTTCGCGGGGCGCGAGTCGGACATCGGGGTGCTCCAGATGCTGCACGCCTGGGCGGACTCGGCGCTGGTGCACTATGTGGCGCCGCCACTGCGGGCGACCGGGGCGCGGCTGCTCGCCGAGGGCGCCGAGCGCGAGCTGTACGCGGCCGGGCCGGGCAGCGAGCACCAGCTCGCGTGGGCGCGGTTCGTCGCGCAGACCGCCGAGGACCAGGGCGGTTTCGAGCTGCTCCAGGGGCTGCTGGACGGCACCTCGGTGATCGAGGGGCTGGACGTCGACCAGGAGCTGCGCTGGACGTTCCTGGAGCCGCTGGTGGCGCACGGGTACGCCGACGAGAAGGCGCTGGAGGCGGAGCTGGCCCGGGACGACACCGCGTCCGGCCGGCGCCACCAGGTCCGCTGTCTGGCCGCGCGTCCCTCGGCGGCGGTCAAGGCGCAGGCGTGGGCGCAGGTGGTGGAGTCCGAGGAGCTCTCCAACGCCCTGGTGGAGGCGACCATCGCGGGCTTCGCCCAGCCCTCCCAGCGGGAGCTGCTCGCGCCGTACGCGCAGAAGTACTTCGCGGCGATCGGGCGGGTGTGGTCCGAGCGGTCCATCCAGATCGCGATGACCGTCGTCAAGGGCCTGTACCCCTACCTCCAGGACTCGCCGCAGACCCTGGTGGAGACGGACGTCTGGCTGGCCGCCCACGACACGGCGCCCCCGGCGCTGCGTCGGCTGGTCCTGGAGGCCTGGGACGACCTGGCCCGGGGCCTGCGCGGGCAGGCCTGTGATGCCAGGGCCGAAGAACACCACTAGCTCTGGCCATGGATTCCGTCGGCGGTGACCGTTACGGAATTCGTTCCATCGGACCCGTAACCCCTGGACCCGCCCGACGGGACCAGGGGTTTTCGCTGCCTACTCGGCACCCGAACACCCGTCCTTTAGGACGAGCTTGTCCGGGTTTGTCGACGGGCGTGTAACAGCGGTTAAAGGAGGGACCGGGCGCGGAATCCCCGTTGCATGAACCACAACACGCCGCTCCCCCCGGCCACCCCCCGCCCGCTGCGCCACCTCTCCGACGACGGCCGACGCCGGGTGCTGACGGCCGCCCAGCTCCGCTCGCACGGCGTCTCCGGCACCGAGGCCACCGAGCAGTGCCGACCCGGCGGCCCCTGGCAGCAGCTCCTCCCCGGCGTGTTCATGCTGCACCAGGGGCCGCCGACCAGCGAGGAGCGGCTGCACGCGGTCCTGCTGTACGCGGCCCGCGAGCTGCCGGAGCCGGCCGGGGTGCCGGCCCAGCCCGACGCCGACGGCCCGCACCGGCCGACGTACCGGGAGGCGATGATCACCGGCCTCGCGGCGCTCACCCTGTACGGCTTCACCTCGGCCCCCGCGCTGTCCTCCCTGGAGCGGATCGACGTCCTGGTCCCCCGCCTGCGCCGACTGCGCTCGACGGGCTGCGCCCACGTCGTGCGCACCGGGAGCCTGCCGGCCCCCGAGCAGGCGACCGGCGTGCCGGTGGCGCCGGTCCCCCGGGCGCTGGCCGACGCGGTGGCGGACCTGACGGACGCGGGCACGGTACGGCGGCTGCTGACGGAGGCGGTGCGCGGCGGCCACTGCGAACCGGCCGCCGTCGTACGGGAGTTGAACAACGCCAAGCTGCTGGGCCGGCCGCATGTGGTGGACGCCGTGGACTCCCTGCTGGCCGAGGGCCGGGCGATCGCCGAGGACCGCCTCTACCGGATGGTCGTCGAGTACGGCCTCCCCGACCCGGTCTGGAACGTGGACCTGCGCCTCCCGGGCGGCCCGCACCTCGGCGGACTCGACGCCTACTGGCCGGAGCAGGCGGTGGCGGTGGAGCTGGACACCCGGGCGCCCCGTCAGGACGAGGACGCCCTGTGGTCCGAGTACGCCCGCAAGCGGGAGCACCTGGAGCGGCTCGGCATCACGGTCGTGTACATCACGCCCAAGAAGCTGCGGGACGCCATGGAGCAGCAGGCGGCGGTGGTCCGTACGGCGCTGATGGCGGCGGGGGACCGCGAACCGGCGGCGTACGTCGTGGTGCTGCCCCGGTAGGGAGGGACCGGGGCGGCACATCAGGAGGGGAGCGGAGGGGCCACCGGCGACCGGTGGTCCCTCCTCGTGTCGTACACGCGGTCGATGAGGGCCGCGTACGAGGCGATCATGCGGGTGCGGCTGAAGCGTTCGCGGCTCGCGGCGAGGGCGGGGGCGTAGACGTCCCGGTCCGCCACCGCCTCCGACCAGGCCGCCGCGATGGCCGCCGGGTCCGGCGGGGTCACCAGGCCGTGGCCCGCGACGATCGCCGCGCTGTCGCCGACGTCCGTCGAGACCGGGACCGCGCCGCACATCATGCCCTCGATCAGGCACAGCGGGGCCGCCTCGCCCCAGGAGGAGGTGAGGGCCACCACGTCGGCGCCGGCGTACACGGTCTCCATGTCGTGCCGTACGCCGAGCAGGCGCAGCCGGCCCCGGCTCCGCTCCCGTCCGTCGAAGGCCTCCGCGATGTCGGCCACGAGGCCCGGGTTCGCGGCCGACATGCCCGCCCCGCACATCAGGACGTGGCCCTCGGGGACCGCGTCCAGCCAGGCGCTCGCCGCCGCGAGGAACAGGGGGACGTTCTTCATGCCGTCGTAGCGGGCGGCGAAGACGACCACCGGGGCCTCGGCGGGGACGTCCAGGGAGGTGCGCAGGGCCAGCCGGCGGGCCGGGTCCGGGCGGAAGCGGATCAGGTCGACCCCGTTGGGGATGACCTGGAGCAGCGCGGCCGGCACCCCCGCCGCCTCGTACGCCGCCCGGGTCGACTCGGCGCAGCACACGGCCGCCGCCACCGTGCCGTCGGCGATCCCGGCCTTGAGGTCGTGCAGGGCGCGGCCCTGGTTCTCCGGGTCGGAGCGGTGCAGACAGACCACGACCGGGCGGCGCGGCAGGCCCGCCTGGCGCAGCAGGGCGAGCGGCTGCTCCTTGAGGGAGAGGATCACGTCGGCGTCGGCCGTCGCCCGGGCGGTGTCGGCGAGTTCCGGCCCGCTGAAGGCGGCCGGATCCGTGCCCCCGATCCCGAACGTACGGCCGAGCGAGGTGACGCCCACGTCGGCGCCGGTGAGCGCCCGGTAGCAGGCGTCGTCCTCCATCCGCTGGCGGGTGGCCTCGCGGTGCACCTCGCCGTGGATGCTCAGCACCCGGTGGTGCTGGCCGCCCTCCCGCAGTCCCAGCACCACATCGCTGTGCACGATCCGGGCTCCCCCGGAGAAGAACCCCTCGTAGACCGACAGCACCCGCAGTCCGCGTCCCGTACGCACACCCTCACCCGCCTCACACCGATATCCAGCCACCCCCGCCCACTGCGGGTTAGCCGATATGAGGCGGTACGGACGTTTCGTGCGGGTGAACTGGACGTCACATGTGCGCGCAGCCTGGATGACGGAAGCGCCACCGCCGGTTTCCGATCCTTTTCAGGCCTTTTTGAGCACCAGTTCCGTGTTCCGGTCCTTCGCCTCGCCGCTGAGCCGTGCCCCGTCGAAGCGGGCGTTCGCCGACAGCTCACGGTAGAGGGCGGCGAGGCCCGTCTGGGAGAGGTCGGTGAAGTCGGTGCGGTGGGGGGCGGCGGACTCGATCAGCGTGGTGTGGATCGAGAGGGTGCCGTCCTTGTTGTCGACCAGCTCGACGACCCGGGCGAGCTGCGGGAACTCCACGTGGGAGGCCGTGGAGATCTCCCAGAAGGTGCCCGCGGTGCCCTGGTGGGGGGTGATGTCGTTGCGGTGGATGTGACCGTTCACCCAGGCGACGACATTGCGATGGCGGCCGAGGAGCGCGGTCAGTTCGGCACCGGTGTGCCGGCGCTCGCGGGGGTGGGCCGGGTCGGGGCGGGTGTTGGACATGCTCTGGCTGGTGTGGTGACTGAAGACGATCGCGTACGTGTCCCGGTGGGCGCGCAGGGTCGCGTCCAGCCACTTCAGCTGGGCGGTGCCGATCGAGCCGTTGTAGTGGCCGCCGGGGTCGGTGGTGTCGAGGCTGATGCCGAGGACGTTCTCGGCGACGGGGAAGGTGTAGTACTGGGTGCCGGCGGCCAGGTTGCCGGCGGTGTAGCCGTGGCCGACGGGGCCCGCTCCCTCGTACGCCGGGTCCAGGTGGGCCTTGACGTGTTCGGCGGGGGTGTAGGGGGCGCGGCGCTCGTCGGGGGTGACGGTGCGCATGGCGCGGGTCTTGGACTTCAGCAGGTCGCGGATGACCGTGCCCCGGGGGTCCTTGTCCTGGCTGATGCTCTGCTGGAGCCGGGTCGCCTCGGCGGCGGTCAGCTCCATCAGCTTGCGGCCGCCGACCGCGTACTCGGCGAGCCAGGAGTCGCCGTGCGCGTAGCAGCCGAGCGGCATCGCGTCGTGGTTGCCGACGGTGGAGTACCAGGGCAGGGTCAGACCGGGGCTGTTGACCTCGCGGATCGCGGCGGCGAGGAAGCCGTCGAGGTGGGGGAAGCCGCGCTGCTTGTAGGCGTCGCGGGAGCCGGCGTCGGGCTGCCAGTACAGGGGGATGCCGCTGTTCTGGACGCCCTCGTAGCGGCGCGGGTCACCGGAGTTGGGGCTGATCCGGCCGCCGCTCATCACGGTGAGGTACCAGTCCAGCTCGGTGTGGGCGTTGTTGTCGGTGTTGTCGCCGGTGGTGACGACGAAGTCCAGCGGGGCGCCGGTGACGGGGGCGGCCCGCAGCGAGTTGACCCGTTCGATCAGCGAGACCGCGCCCTGCACGGTGAGCGCCTCGTGCGGCCGCCAGGCGATCTCGCTCGCGGCGCGCAGGTACTCCAGGCGCAGCGGGTGCTGGCTGTCGATCAGGTGCAGGTCGGTGAGCTGGACGAAGGCGGCGAGGCTCGTACGGCGGCCCGCGCGGCCGGACCGGGCGGCGGCGAGGTCGGTGCGCACGACGCGCTTCCAGCCAGCGGCACTGCCGAGGCGGTGGTAGCCGGAGCCGGACCGCGGGGCGGCGACGGAGGCGAGGGTGGTGCCCTTGGTGTAGGGGGCGAGGGGGGCGGCGACGGGAGCGGCGGAGGGGCTCGCGGAGGCCGCCGCGGCCTCGGCGGCCGGGGCCGGTGCCTGCGGGGGCACGGAGGCGGCCTGGCTGTCGGTGGGCCGCAGGGCGTAACCGACGCCCGCGGAGACGGAGACGGCCGCGGAGGCGGCGAGGACGGTACGACGGTCGACCCCCAGCGCGGAGGACGTGACAGAGCGTGAGCGCGACATGGCGCGATCTCCCCGAGTGCGAACGCGTCGACAGTGGACGCGGGGCGGTCGCAGCCGCGAACGTCCCGCTCGTATCGGATGCTCGACACCGGGTATGGCCTGCGCGTGAACGCTTCCGCAACGTGAAGCGCCGATCGCCGTACGTGGATCATGGGCGCCCGGTGGCGCCCTCGGCTGCTCCTCGCACCGCCGGGAAACAGCCGGGAAGCGGTCACTCCGTGTTCATCTCACGGGGTAACCGGGGGGTCGGCCGGGACGAACACCCGTCCGTCCACGGGCCGTTCGCGCCACAGCTTCAGGGCGATGTCGACCAGCCTGACCCGGCGCAGGCCGGGCACCGCGTCCAGGGCGTGCCAGGCGGCCATGTCGGTGGAGCCGTCGACCTCGTCGCGCAGTTCGCCGCCGGTGATCCGGGCCTCGTAGACGATCCGCAGCCCGTGGTGGTCGACAGGACCCTGGAGGCCCGCCCAGCTGCCGAAGACATGCCGGGAGGAGTCCAGGCCGAGCAGGCCGGTCACCTCGACCCGGTAGCCGGTCTCCTCGTCGAGTTCGCGCACGACGGTGTCCAGCGGGTCCTCGCCGTGGTCCATGCCGCCGCCCGGCAGCACCCACTCGTGGCCCCCGCCGTCGGCCGGTGAGCGGGCGAGCAGGACCTGATCGTCACGGACGACCACGGCGTAGGCCGCCACCCTCAACTTCTTGCGCATACGGGCACGTTAGCCGCGAAGCTCCCGCACAGGGAGCGAATATTCGCCGCACAGGGTTCTCGTAGAGGGTTTTCCCCATAGATCCATATCGTTTCGGTCAACACTCCCCAAACAACCGTCTGTTGCGTAAAGCTTTCCGCTCGTCCGGGACCATGTCCCGGACGTTCTCGATCAGGTATGACCAGCCCGGTCGACCGTTCCTTTACCAACAAGGGATGCCGATGACTTTCACCCCCCAGCGCGAACCGATATCCGGCACCAGACGCGCGGCCCGCATCGCCGCCGCCGTCGGCCTGGTGGCCGCGCTGTCCGCGGCCGGACCGATACCCCTGGCGTTCGCCGCCGACGCGGGCCACGCCCCGGCAGCCGCCGACCCGGGCGTGAAGTCCGCCCACGACAAGCTCGGCTCCGACGACGCCGGACTGCTCGCCGAGGCCAAGGCCGAGGGCGACAAGACCGTCACGATGATGGTCGCGACCGCGCCGGGGAAGACCGAGCAGGTCGCCGAGCAGCTGGACGCGGTGAACGGCGGGATCGTCGGCCGGACCTTCGACAAGGTCGGCTACGTCCGCGCCACCGTCCCCACCGCGAAGGCGGACGCCGCGATCGCCGCCGCCGCGAAGCTGTCCTCCGTGCACGCCATCGACCTGCGCCAGGACATCGCGCTGGACGACCCGACGCCGAGCGCGGACACCGCCGAGGGCGCCAAGTCCTCTTCCAAGTCGCGGACTTACGCCGCGCCGGACAAGAAGACCCCCGCCGAGAACCCGTACAACCCGTCCTTCGAGACGGGCGCCGTCGACTTCGTGAAGAAGAACCCGAAGGCGGACGGCCGCGGTGTCACCATCGGCATCCTCGACTCCGGTGTGGACCTCGCGCACCCCGCGCTGCAGAAGACCACCACCGGCGAACGCAAGATCACCGACTGGGTGACGGCCACCGACCCGGTCTCCGACAGCGACGCCACCTGGCGCCGGATGGTCACCTCGGTCAGCGGCCCGCAGTTCTCCGCGACCCCGGCGAGCACGGGCGTGCCCGAGACCTTCAAGGCCCCGGCCGGCTCGTACAAGTTCAGCTACTTCTACGAGTCCATCACCGCCGGCGGCGACGAGAAGGGCGACGTCAACCGGGACGGCGACACCACCGACGCCTTCGGTGTGCTGTACGACGCGGCCACCGGGACCGTCCGCGTGGACGCGAACGACAACCTCGACTTCACCGACGACGCGCCGATGAAGCCGTACAAGGACGGCTACCAGGTCGGCTACTTCGGCACGGACAACCCGGCGACCGAGGTCGCCGAGCGCATCCCGTTCGTCGTCGAGACCCGCAAGGACGTCGTCTACAACGCCGCCGGGGACAAGGCCGACTACGTCAACATCGGCATCATCGAGTCCGAGCACGGCACCCACGTCGCCGGCATCACCGCCGCGAACAGCCTGTTCGGCGGCCGGATGAACGGCGCCGCGCCCGGCGCGAAGATCGTCTCCTCCCGGGCCTGCACCTGGACCGGCGGCTGCACCAACACCGCGCTCACCGAGGGCATGATCGACCTGGTCGTCAACCGCGGCGTCGACATCGTCAACATGTCGATCGGCGGTCTGCCGGGCCTCAACGACGGCAACAACGCGCGCGCCGAGCTGTACACGCGCCTCATCGACACCTACGGCGTCCAGCTCGTGATCTCCGCGGGCAACGAGGGCCCGGGCGCCAACACCATCGGCGACCCCGGTCTGGCCGACAAGGTGATCTCGGTCGGCGCGGCCATCTCCAAGGAGACCTGGGCCGCCAACTACGGCTCGCAGGTGACCAAGAAGTACGCGCTGCTGCCGTTCTCCTCGCGCGGCCCGCGTGAGGACGGCGGCTTCACGCCGACCCTCGTCGCGCCCGGCGCCGCCATCAACACCACCCAGACCTGGCTGCCCGGCGGCCCGGTCGCCGAGTCGGGCTACACCCTGCCCGCCGGCTACTCCATGCTCCAGGGCACCTCGATGGCCTCCCCCCAGGCCGCGGGCGCCTCGGCGCTGCTGATCTCCGCCGCCAAGCAGAAGGGCATCGCCCTCAGCCCGGCGGACCTGCGCACGGCGCTCACCTCGACGGCCGGCCACATCAAGGGTGTGCAGGCCTACGAGGAAGGCGCGGGCCGCATCGACATCGTGGACGCCTGGAAGGCCATCAGGAAGGGCGCCACCGCCCACGACTACACGGTCAAGGCCCCGGTCGACACCGCGCTCGACCAGGCGCTGAAGACGCCCGGCTTCGGCACCGGCGTCTACGACCGCGAGGGCGGCCTGAAGGCCGGTCAGAAGAAGACCTACGAGGTCACCGTCACCCGCACGACGGGTGCCGACAAGGCGGTCCGGCACGAGCTGAGCCTGGCGAACAACGCGGGCGGCACCTTCCGGATCCTCGGCTCCGACTCGGTGAAGCTGGAGCTGAACAAGCCGGTCACCGTGAAGATCCAGGCCGCCCCGAGGTCCGCCGGGATCAAGAGCGCGATCCTCGAGGTCGACGACCCGAGGACGGAGGGCGTCGACAAGCAGATCCTCAACACGGTCGTCGTCTCCACCCCGCTGAAGTACGCCTTCCACGCCGCGAACACCGTGCAGCGCAACAGCTCGCAGCACTACTTCCTGACCGTGCCCGAGGGCACGAAGTCGCTGGAGGTCGCGATCGGCGGGCTGAAGGACAAGAGCCAGACCCGGTTCCTCTCCATCCACCCCTACGGTGTCTCGGTCGAGGACAACGGCACGCCCTACTGCTACAACAACTACCTCGACGGCAACGGCTGCAAGCCGGACGCCCGCTCCTACGCCGACCCCCAGCCGGGTGTCTGGGAGATCGAGGTCGAGTCGCGCCGCACCTCGCCGCTGCTCGACAACCCGTACAAGCTGGACGTCACCGTCTACGCCGCCGCGTTCGACCCGGCGACCGTGACCGTGCCCGAGGCGAAGGTCGGCGAGCCCGCCGCCGCCTCCTGGAAGGTGACGAACAACTACGCCGCCGTCGACGGCCACCTGGTGGGCGGCCCGCTCGGCTCCTCGAAGACGACCCGTCCGAGCATCGCGCAGGGCGAGGACCAGACCACCACGGTCGACGTCCCCGCGGGCGCCAAGTCCCTCGACGTGAAGATCGGCAACGTCTCCGACGCCTCCGCCGACCTCGACCTCGTGGTCCTGGACGCCAGCGGCAAGCAGGTCGGCATCTCCGCCGACGGCGACTCGGAGGAGGCGGTCTCCCTCCCGTCGCCCGCCGCCGGCACCTACACCGTCGTGGTGTCGGGCTACGCGGTGCCGGCCGGCACGACGGCCTACGACTACCTCGACGTCTTCTACTCGTCCACGCTCGGCACCCTCGCCCTCGACGAGTCCGCGCCGGTGAAGCTGGCCACGGGCGCCTCGGCGCAGGTCTCCGCCGCCGTCACCGCCGCGGCCGCGGCGCCGGAGGGCCGGACGATCTTCGGCCAGGTGCAGCTGGTGAACGCCCGGGGCACCGTCACGGGTCTGGGCAACGTGGCGATCGAGAAGGTCGTCCCGTAACGCCCGCATGAGGACCGAGGGGCGGGTGTCCGGGGGGACACCCGCCCCTTCGTCATTCGCAGGCCGTTCCCGAAGACTGCGGCAGGGCGCCGGTGAGGGACCGGCGCTCGGGCGCGATGTCCCGCTCGCCGACCACCCACACGTCCGGCGAGGACGAGCCCTTCGGCAGCGCGACCAGTACCCGGTCGCCCCGCGCCACCAACGGATCCATGTCCCGTCCCAGCACGAACCGGACCTCCCTCGGCCCCTCCTGCGGCTTGTACGAGTGGGTCACCCGCAGGGTGATCCGCTCGTCGTCCGAGCCGGCCACCGGCTGTACGGCCGTCACCTCGCCCTCGACGACCAGCCGGACACAGGCGAGGTAGCCGGGGTCGCCCAGCATGCCGCCGGCCTCCTCCCCGGGACCCGAGGCGGCGGCCTTCGCCCCGCTGTCCGAGCTCGACCGGACCCCCGCCGCCCCCGAGCCGATCTGCTCCACCACCACCCACCCGGCCCCGAACACCAGGGCAGCGGCAGCGGCGGCCCCCACGGCCCGCAGGGCGAAGGGGCGCAGCCGGGACGGGGGCCGCGGCAGGGGCCGTACGACCGCCCGTGGCGCGGGCTCCTCGACGGGCTCCGTGAGGGCCGCCGCGATAAGACCGAGCTGCTCCCTCAGCACCGCCACATCGGCCGTCGCGGAGCGGTGCGCGGCCAGCCGGGCGGGGTCGGAGCGGGCCTCGTCGGGGAGGGGGTCGCCGGTGATCGCGGCCATCAGGGCGTCCATGCCGTCGTACCCGTCCGGGATGTCGTGCGGCTGTCCGGGCATGTCACACCACCTCGTCCTCGTGCAGGCGGGCGCGCAGGGCCCGGACCGCCGTGTGCAGGCGGCTCTTGACCGTGCCCTCCGGGACGCCGAGCTCCCGGGCGATCGAGGCGACCGGCAGATCGGCGAAGAAACGCAGGACGACGACCTGGCGCTGGGCGTCGGGCAGATCGTCCAGGCCCTGGGCGACGGCGAGGGAGAGCACGCTGGTGTCCTCGCCCGAGGGGTGCTCGTGCTGGCGCAGTGAGGCCAGCCGCTCGCCGAGGCGTTCCTGGCGGCGCCGGGCGCGGTGCCAGTCCATGGCGAGGTTGGAGGCGACGACCGCCGCCCACGCGGAGACGTCCCGCGGCGCCTCCTGCCCCTTGGCGGCCCGCTCCAGCAGCCGCAGACGTACCTGCTGTACCCCGTCCGGCAGGTCCGCCTGCGGCACCCCGCCCAGCGCGAGCACCGCCCGCACCCGGCGCTCCTGCGCCACGTCCAGAGGATCACCTTGGTCGGCCCCCTGGACGCGACGGGCGATTCTGCGCAGCACAGACACCCCTCCCCTCGCCGCGTTTCTCCTACGACGCCGCAGCGGGCGCGAACGTTCGGAGGCGTACGTCACATCCCTGCACGGGGCCGTACGGCTTGCGGCACGACGTGACCGTAGGGCGAATATCTCCAGATCAACAGGGGTGCGACGGAAGTTCCGCAACCGTTGATCAGGTCGGGGCGTCCCAGTCCTCGGGCATGCAGCGCAAAGAATTGGACAGGTGGACCGGGGTCGGCCGCATGATGGAAAAGCCCCGGTCAAGTGTGAGAGTCAGGAGTCGCCGTGAGGGTCGGAATCGTCGGAGCCACCGGTCAGGTCGGCACGGTCATGCGCAGGATCCTCAAGGAGCGGAACTTCCCGGTCACGGAGCTGCGCCTGTTCGCCTCGGCCCGCTCGGCGGGCACCGAGCTGGACGGCGTCACGGTGGAGGACGCGGCGACGGCCGACTACAGCGGCCTGGACATCGTCCTGTTCTCGGCGGGCGGCGCGACCTCGAAGGCGCTGGCGGAGAAGGTCGCCGCGCAGGGCGCGGTCGTGATCGACAACTCGTCGGCGTGGCGCAAGGACCCCGAGGTCCCGCTGGTCGTGTCCGAGGTGAACCCGCACGCGATCGCCGACCGACCCAAGGGCATCATCGCCAACCCGAACTGCACGACGATGGCCGCGATGCCGGTCCTGAAGCCGCTGCACCAGGAGGCCGGTCTGGAGGCGCTGGTCGTCGCCACCTACCAGGCGGTGTCCGGCTCGGGCGTCGCGGGCGTGGCGGAGCTGCACGGCCAGGCGCAGAAGGTCGTCGCCGAGGCGGACAAGCTCACGCACGACGGCGAGGCGGTCGACTACCCCGAGCCGCAGGTCTACCGGCGCCCGATCGCCTTCAACGTCGTCCCGCTCGCCGGCTCGATCGTCGACGACGGTCTGAACGAGACCGACGAGGAGCAGAAGCTCCGCAACGAGTCCCGCAAGATCCTGGAGATCCCGGAGCTCAAGGTCGCCGGCACCTGCGTCCGCGTCCCGGTCTTCTCCGGCCACTCCCTCCAGGTCAACGCCCGCTTCGCGCGTCCGCTGTCCGTGGAGCGCGCCACCGAGCTGCTGGCCTCCGCCGAGGGCGTCGTCCTCACCGACATCCCGACGCCCCTCCAGGCGGCCGGCAAGGACGCGTCGTACGTGGGCCGCATCCGCGCCGACGAGACGGCGGACCACGGCCTCGCCTTCTTCGTCTCCAACGACAACCTCCGCAAGGGCGCCGCGCTGAACGCGGTCCAGATCGCGGAACTGGTGGCGGCGGAGCTGCAGGGCTAGTCCCTGCGACGGCCCTGACGTGGACGAGCGCGCCACGTCGGGGCTCGCGATTTCCGGCATGTGACCCACGAGCTGTGCTACGGTCGTGGTGTTGCAGTTGTGGTACCCATGAACCTATGTGCGCCTGCTGGGAATGTTTTCCTTCAGGCGCATTAGTTGTTTTACCGGCATCTCCGGATGGGGCCTCTGCTTACAGAATGCCTACTGAAGGAGAAAACAATGGCACAGGGCACCGTGAAGTGGTTCAACTCCGAAAAGGGCTTCGGCTTCATCGCCCAGGACGGCGGCGGCCCCGACGTCTTCGCCCACTACTCGAACATCGCGACCCAGGGCTTCCGTGAGCTGCAGGAGGGCCAGCGGGTCTCCTTCGACGTCACGCAGGGCCAGAAGGGCCCGCAGGCGGAGAACATCGTCCCCGCCTGATCGCCGGACGCGTATTCCGCTCACCGGGGTCCGCACCGTCATGGTGCGGACCCCGGTTTGTGCTGTTTCCAGGAAGGCAGACCCCCGCATGTCCCGCAGACCCCGGACAACGAACCGGCGTCCTTCGTCACCTCCCCCGTCCACCTCGTCGCCGAGGGAATTCCGGCTGCCGGAGAGCACGACGCCGGCCCTTCCGGCCGTCGAGGACTTCGCGGCCCTGGACATGCCCTCGGGGCTGCTGAAAACGCTCACCGCGCAGGGCGTGACCGCGCCCTTCCCGATCCAGGCCGCCACCCTGCCCAACTCGCTCGCCGGCCGTGACCTGCTGGGACGGGGACGCACCGGCTCGGGCAAGACCCTCGCGTTCGGGCTGGCGCTGCTGGCCCGTACGGCCGGACTGCGGGCGGAGCCGAAGGCGCCGCTCGCCCTGGTGCTGGTGCCCACGCGGGAACTCGCCCTCCAGGTGACGGACGCGCTGACGCCGTACGCCACGGCGGTGAACCTGCGGCTGGCCACCGTGGTCGGCGGGCTGTCGATCACCAAGCAGGCCGACGCGCTGCGGCGCGGCACCGAGGTGGTCGTGGCGAGCCCCGGCCGGCTCAACGATCTCGTGGAGCGCGGGGACTGCGTCCTCGACCAGGTGCGGATCACGGTGCTGGACGAGGCTGACCAGATGACCGACATGGGCTTCCTGCCGCAGATCACCAAGCTGATCCGGCAGGTGCGGCCCGACGGCCAGCGGCTGCTGTTCTCGGCGACCCTGGACGCCAACATCGACCGGCTGGTGCAGCAGTTCCTGACCGATCCCGTGGTGCACTCGGTGGACCCGTCCGCGGGCGCGGTGACGACGATGGAGCATCACGTCCTGCACCTCCAGGACGAGACCGACAAGAAAGCCGTCACCACGCGTATCGCGGCCCGTGACGGCCGGGTGATCCTCTTCCTCGACACCAAGCGGTCCGCCGACCGGCTCGCCAAGCGGCTGCTGTCCGTCGGCGTCCGCGCGGCGGCCCTGCACGGGGGCCGCTCCCAGCCGCAGCGCAACCGCACGCTGGAGCAGTTCAAGAACGGTCAGGTCACCGCGCTGGTGGCGACGAACGTCGCGGCCCGGGGCATACACATCGACGACCTCGACCTCGTCGTCAACGTCGATCCGCCGACCGACCACAAGGACTATCTGCACCGGGGCGGCCGTACGGCCCGGGCCGGCGGCTCCGGCAGCGTGGTCACCCTGGTCCTGCCGGACCAGAAGCGGGACGTGACCCGGCTCATGTCCGACGCGGGCATCCGCCCCCGGACGGCCCGCATCACGTCGGGCGACACGGAGCTGGCCACCCTCACGGGCGCCCGCGAACCGTCCGGCGTCGCGGTCACGATCGAACTCCCCCAGCCGGCCGAACCGCCCGCGACCCGCCGCCGCGCGGGAACCGGGACCGGCACCGGCACGAGGCGCCGCCGGGGCGCCGCGGGCGGAGCCGAAGGCGCCGCCCCGACCGCGGCACGCGGTTCCACCCGCCGCCCGGCACGGACCGCTCAGACGAGCGCCACGACCGAGACGAGCGGCCGGGTCACCGCCCGCCGGGGCACGGCCGAAGCGGGCGGCCGCGGCACCGCCCGCCGGGCCACCGCCGAGGCGAGCGGACGCGGCACCGCCCGCAGGGGCACGGACGAGGCGGGCGGCAACGCCGCGCGCGGCTCCGGCGGGGCCTCGGGCACCACCACCGGAACGGGCGGCCGCGGCGCTGGCCGCCGAACCGGCTCCGGCACATCCGCCACCACCGCCGCCAAGTCCGGCCGCGGCTCCGGCGGGGCCACGTCCGCATCCGCCGGACGCGGATCCGGCGGCCCCACGACGGGAACCGGGGCCCGCGGCTCCGGCCGCCGGACGGGCAACCGCGGCACGGGAGCCACGGGCAGCTCGGCGGGGACCGGGGGCCGCGGCGGCGACCGCGGGACCACGCGCCGCAGCGCCTAGGTCTCGTCCGCGGGGCAGGCGGGACTCCGCGGACACGGCCTGGCGGCGGCACGCGTCCGAGGGGCAGCGCTTGAAGCCTGAGGGGCAGCGCTCGAAGCTCGAGGGGCAGCGGCTGCCCGGTGCCGGGATGCGCTGACGCATGCGCGTGCAGCCGACCGGCGGTGGGAACCGCTGCCGCTGTGTCTCGGGCCCTGTGCCCCGTCGGCCGCCTGCGCCCTCAGGGGTAGCGCAGGTCAGATCTCGGCGCCCCGTGACGGCGGTGCACGTCGGACCTCGGCTCGGCATCCCGTGACGGCGGTGCACGTTGCTCGGGGAGACCCGGGGGGCGGCAGGGCCGGTCTGTCGGTCGGGCTTCCGGGGCCGTGTCGTTCGTTCTCCGTAGCCGTGCCCCCCTTCGACCCCTTGGGTTCCCCTTCATCCGGCCGAGTCGGGTGGGTGGGTGGGCAGGGCTGTCAGGGAGAGGGTGGCGGCCAGGAGGAGGGGGGCCGTGGGGCCCAGGGTGTCGGACAGGCGGCCTCCCGTGAAGGCGCCCAGTGCGATCGCCGTGTTGAACAGGCCCGCGACCAGTGCGGACGCCGCCTCACGGGCAGAGCGGGGCACCGCGGCCGACAGCCACGTCTGGGCGGACACGGACACCCCGCCGTACAGGAAGCCCCAGACGAGGAGGAGTCCGGCCGACGCGGGCGGCGAGCCCTGCGCCGGGACCAGGAGGGCCATCACCGAGGCCAGGGCCACCGTCAGGGAACAGAACGTGCGGCGCGGGTCGCGGGCCGCGAGGGCACCGGCGACGAAGGTCCCGACGACGCCGACGAGGCCGTATCCGAGGAGGAGCGGGCCGATCTGGCCCGGGCCCAGCCCGGGGACGCGTTCGAGGACGGGGCGGACATAGGTGTACGCGGCGAAGTGACCGGTGACCAGCAGGCCGATCGCGAGCAGGCCGCGGCGCAGGCGCGGGGAGGCCGCAAGCGCACCCAACTCGCGCAGACTCACCGGCCGTTCGGCAGGGAGCGGGGGGAGGGCCGCGGCCAGGGCGGCCGCCACGGCGACCGCCAGGCCCGCCGGTGCGACGAACGCCCAGCGCCAGCCCGCGGCCTCGCCCAGGAAGGTCCCGGCCGGCACCCCCAGCACGGACGCGACCGCGATCCCGCTGAAGACGACCGAGGTGGCCCGCGCGACCGAGGCCGCCGGAACGAGCCGTACGGCGAGCCCGGCGGCGACCGCCCACACCCCGCCGATACAGACCCCGACCAGGGCACGGGCGGCCAGCAGCACGACGATGCCGGGGGCGAGCGCGGACAGCAGATCGGCCGCCGCGAGCAGGAGCAGCAGCGCGCACAGCACCCGCCGCCGGTCGGCCCGCCGCACGGCGACCGGCAGCAGTGGCGCGGTGACGGCGGCGACCAGCCCGGGCAGGGTCAGCGCGAGCCCGGCGGTCCCGGCGGAGACGCGCAGCCCGTCCCCGAGCGCGGTGAGCAGACCGACGGGCAGCATCTCGGTGGTGACGACGCAGAAGGTCGCCCCGGCCAGGGAGAGGACGGCGGCCCAGGGGCGGGCGGGGGCGGAGGATGTGACGGAGGTGGTTTCGGAGGTGTCGGAGGTGTCGGAGGTGTCGGAGGTGTTGTCCGAGGAGACGGGGGTGGGGGGAGTGGAGGACATGCTTCCACCATTCAGCGCCTCGCGTCCGCTTCCCATCCCCGTCCCGGGGAGCGGACGGACCGTCACCCCGGGAAGGCGCCGGTCGCCCCTCCAACGCGCCCGCCGGACCACCCGTAACGTCGTCGCCCCGGGCACCCGACCCGTGGAAGGATGGCGCAACCCACCCATAACGAGGAGATGACCGCGTGCCTGGCACAAACCTGACTCGCGAAGAGGCGCAGCAGCGGGCGAAGCTGCTCACCGTTGACTCGTACGAGATCGATCTGGATCTCTCCGGCGCGCAGGAGGGCGGCACCTACCGGTCCGTGACCACGGTGCGCTTCGACGTCGCCGAAGGCGGTGCGGAGTCCTTCATCGACCTGGTCGCCCCGGCCGTCCACGAGGTCACGCTCAACGGCGATCCGCTGGACGCGACGGAGGTCTTCCAGGACTCCCGGATCGCGCTGCCGGGTCTGCTGGAGGGCCGCAACGTCCTGCGGGTCGTCGCCGACTGCGCCTACACGAACACCGGCGAGGGCCTGCACCGGTTCGTCGACCCGGTCGACGAGCAGGCCTACCTGTACACGCAGTTCGAGGTGCCGGACGCCCGCCGGGTGTTCGCCTCCTTCGAGCAGCCGGACCTGAAGGCCACCTTCCGGTTCACCGTGAAGGCGCCGACGGGCTGGACCGTCATCTCCAACTCCCCGACGCCCGAGCCCAAGGACGACGTCTGGGCCTTCGAGCCGACGCCCCGGATCTCCAGCTACATCACCGCGCTGATCGTGGGGCCGTACCACTCCGTGCACAGCGTGTACGAGAAGGACGGGCAGTCCGTCCCGCTCGGCATCTACTGCCGGCCCTCCCTCGCCGAGTACCTCGACTCGGACGCGATCTTCGAGGTGACGCGGCAGGGCTTCGACTGGTTCCAGGAGAAGTTCGACTACGCGTACCCGTTCAAGAAGTACGACCAGTTGTTCGTGCCGGAGTTCAACGCGGGCGCGATGGAGAACGCGGGCGCGGTCACCATCCGCGACCAGTACGTCTTCCGGTCCAAGGTGACCGACGCGGCGTACGAGCTGCGCGCCGAGACCATCCTGCACGAGCTGGCCCACATGTGGTTCGGCGACCTGGTCACCATGGAGTGGTGGAACGACCTGTGGCTGAACGAGTCGTTCGCCACCTACACCTCCATCGCCTGCCAGGCGTACTCCCCGCAGTCCCGGTGGCCGCACTCCTGGACCACCTTCGCCAACTCCATGAAGACCTGGGCGTACCGGCAGGACCAGCTGCCGTCCACCCACCCGATCATGGCCGAGATCCGTGACCTCGACGACGTCCTGGTCAACTTCGACGGCATCACGTACGCCAAGGGCGCGTCCGTGCTGAAGCAGCTCGTCGCCTACGTCGGCATGGACGAGTTCTTCCAGGGCGTCCAGGCGTACTTCAAGGCGCACGCCTTCGGCAACACGCGCCTGTCCGACCTGCTCGGCGCGCTGGAGGAGACCTCCGGCCGCGATCTGAAGGCCTGGTCGAAGGCGTGGCTGGAGACGGCCGGCATCAACGTCCTGCGCCCCGAGATCGAGACGGACGCGGACGGTGTCATCACCTCGTTCGCGATCCGCCAGGAGGCCCCGGCGCTCCCGGCGGGCGCCAAGGGCGAGCCCACCCTGCGGCCGCACCGCATCGCCGTCGGTCTGTACGACCTCGACGAGGCGAGCGGCAAGCTGGTGCGCGGCGAGCGCGTCGAGCTGGATGTCGACGGCGAGCTGACCGCCGTACCGCGGCTCGTCGGCACGCGCCGTCCGGCGGTCGTCCTGCTCAACGACGACGACCTGTCGTACGCCAAGGTCCGTCTCGACGAGCAGTCCCTCGCCTTCGTCACCGAGCACCTCGGCGACTTCGAGTCCTCCCTGCCCCGCGCCCTGTGCTGGGCCTCGGCCTGGGACATGACCCGGGACGCCGAACTGCCCACCCACGACTACCTGTCCCTGGTGCTGTCCGGCATCGGCAAGGAGTCCGACATCGGCGTGGTGCAGTCGCTGCACCGTCAGGTCAAGCTCGCCATCGACCTGTACGGCGCCCCGGCCACCCGCGAGGCCCTGCTCACCCGCTGGACCGACGCCACCCTGGCCCATCTGCGGACGTCCGCCGCGGGCAGCGACCACCAGCTGGCCTGGGCCCGTGCCTTCGCCGCCACCGCCCGTACGCCGGAGCAGCTGGACCTGCTGGAGGCCCTGCTGGACGGTTCGCAGACGATCGAGGGCCTGGCCGTCGACACCGAGCTGCGCTGGGCGTTCGTGGAGCGCCTCGCGGCCGTGGGCCGGTTCGACGAGGCGGAGATCGCCGGCGAGTACGAGCGCGACAAGACCGCCGCCGGTGAGCGGCACGCGGCGACCGCCCGGGCCGCCCGTCCGACGCCGGAGGCCAAGGCGGAGGCCTGGGCGCAGGTCGTGGAGTCCGACAAGCTGCCCAACGCGGTCCAGGAGGCCGTCATCGGCGGGTTCGTCCAGACCGACCAGCGCGAGCTGCTCGCGCCGTACACCGAGAAGTACTTCGAGGTGGTCAAGGGCATCTGGGAGTCCCGTTCGCACGAGATCGCCCAGCAGATCGCGATCGGCCTCTACCCGGCGATCCAGGTCTCCCAGGAGACCCTGGCCCGGACGGACGCCTGGCTGTCCGCCGCCGAGCCCAACGCGGCCCTGCGCCGTCTCGTCTCCGAGGCCCGCGCGGGCGTGGAGCGCGCGCTGAAGGCCCAGGCGGCGGACGCGCGGTAGTCGTTCGCACGGCAGTCGTTCGCACGGCAGTCGTTCGTACGTCGATGGGGGCGCCCGGTGCCGTACCGGGCGCCCCTTCTCTATGCCTGCGTGCCGGTGAGGGCGGCCAGGGTCGTGCGGAGGTCCGCCGACTCGGGCATGCCCAGGTCGGTGTAGAGGGTCAGGGCCCGTTCGTAGCAGATGACGGCCACGGGGGTGTCGCCGAGGGCGTGGTGGGCGTCCCCCAGACCGCTGTGGGCGCGGGCCTGCTGGCCGGGGTTGCCGATGTCCTCCGCGATGGCGAGGGCGTCGGTGTGGTGGGTGAGGGCGTCCAGGGGGCGGCCTGCGGCCCGGGCGGCCTCGCCCAGGCCGTTCAGCGCCCTGGCCTCGCCGTCCCGGTCGCCGTTCTGCCGGTAGAGGGCGAGCGCCTGCCGGTGGCACTCGGCGGCCTGTGCCGGCCGGTCGAGCCGGGTGTGGACGACACCGAGGCTGTGCAGCGCTCCGGCCTCGCCGTACCGGTCGCCGGTCTCCCGGAGCAGGATCAGGGCCTGTTCCTGGTGGCGGGCCGCCGAGTCGAGCCGGTCGAGCCGCGCCTCGACCGTGCCGAGGTCGTTGAGCGCGTGGGCCTCGAGATACCGGTTGCCGACCGCGCGGAGCAGGGCCAGCGCCTGCTGGAGCCGGTCGGCGGCCTCTCCGTAGCGGCCCAGCTGGCCCTCGACGGTGGCGAGGTCCTTCAGCACGACCGCCTCGCCCGAGCGGTCCCCGGCGTTCCGGTACAACACCAGGGCCTGTTCGAGGAGGCCGACGGCCGACCGGAAGCGGCCCAGGCGCTCGTCGACGAGACCGAGGTTGACGAGGGCGCGGGCCTCGCCGGGCGGGTCGTCGGCCTGCCGGAACAGCGTCAGCGCCTCCTGGAGGTAGCGCCGCGCCGGTTCGTGCCGGGCCAGTTGCCAGTGCGCGGTGCCGATGCCGAGCAGCGCGCGGGCCTCGCTCGCCGGATCGCCGGTCAGCCGGGCGGCGTCCCGGGCGTGCCCGTGGATGGTGAGGCCGTCGGTGTGCCGGCCGGTGATGAGGTGCCGGTACAGGGTGAGGGAGAGCCGGATGGCGTGGGTGGGCCGGCCGTGGGTGGCGGTGTGGGCGGACATCGCCGTCAGACACGCCCGCTCGGCGGTCAGCCAGGCGCGCGCGGCGTCGGGATCGGACAGGTCGGGGGTGGCGGCCTCGGGGGCCGGGGGCCGCAGATGGGCCTCGGCCGGGTGCAGGCAGGTCATGGCCGCGGCCGCGGTGGCGAGGTAGTGGTCGAACAGCCGGTCGAGGGCCGCCTCGCGGGCCTCCGGGGCGTCCTCGGCCGTGGCGAGCCGGGTGGCGTAGGCGCGCAGCAGGTCGTGCATGCCGTAGCGGGTGCCGTCCACGCGCTGGACCAGATGGGCGCGGGCCAGGACGTCGAGGATCCGGCGGGCGTCCGCCGGGTCGCTGCCGGTCAGCGCGGCGGCGGCATGGACGTCGAGGTCGGGGCCGGGGTGCAGGCCGAGCAGCCGGAAGGCGCGTGCCGCGTCCGGCGCCAGCTGCCGCAGCGACCAGGAGAACACCGCGGTGACGGCTGCCCGGGGGTCGCCGTCCGCGTCGAGCAGGTCCAGTCGCCGCTGCTGGTCGGTGAGTTCGCAGACCAGGTCGGCGAGCGCTGTGGCCGGGCGGGCCGCGGCGAGTTCCGCGGCGACCCGCAGCGCCAGCGGCAGCCGGGCGCACTGTGCGGCGAGCGCGTCGACGGCCTCGGGTTCGGCCTCGGCGCGGGGGCCGACGAGCCGGCGCAGCAGGGCGCGGGCGGCGTCGGCGGGCAGCAGATCGAGGTCGAGGCGGTGGGCGCCCTCCCGGGCGACCAGTCCGGCCAGGCTGTCCCGGCTGGTCACCACGACGGCGCAGGTGCCGGTGCCGGGCAGCAGGGGGCGGACCTGCTCGACGGTGGCGGCGTTGTCCAGGACGATCAGCATCCGCCGGTCGGCGACCTCGCTGCGGTAGCGCGCCGCCCGGTCGTCCGGCTCCAGCGGGACGTCCTGGGCCGGGACCCCGAGCGCGGCGAGGAACCGGACCAGTGCGTCGGCGGCGGTCACGGGCCGCTCGGGGTCGTAGCCGCGCAGGTTCACATAGAGCTGGCCGTCCGGGAAGCGGTCCCGGATCCGGTGCGCCCAGTGCACCGCCAGCGCCGTCTTGCCCACGCCCGCCGTCCCGGACACCGCCGAGACCACCACGGCGGACGGCCGGTCCGTCGCCGCGACCAGGATCTTGTCGAGCCGGGCCAGTTCCTCGTCCCGGCCGGTGAACCCCGCTGCCTCCATGGGGAGTTGCGCGGGGATGCTCCTGGGCCGCTGTCCGGAGGCGGGGGTGGCGGTGCCGGAAGCGGGGGTGGCGGTGGTGGAGGCGGGGGTGGCGGTGGTGGTGCCTGGGGCGGGCGGTGTGTGGTGGGTTCCCGGTCCGGCGGCCTTCCCGCCGAGGATCGTCCGGTGTGCCTGCCGTGCCTCGGCCCCGGGGGCGGTGCCGAGTTCCTCGGCCAGCCGCTTGCTCAGGGCGATGTAGCAGGCGAGCGCCTCCGGGGCGCGCCCGGCGGCGTGCAGCGCCCGCATCAGCGCCACGGCGAGCGGCTCGACCAGCGGGTGTTCGGCGACCAGGGCGGACAGCGCGTCGACCACCACGAGGTGCCCGCCGACGCTCAGTTCGGCGTCCGCCCAGTCCAGGACGGCGTAGATCCGCTGCTGCGACCAGCTCTCCCGGGTCCGCGCCGCCCAGTCACCGGGCAGTCCGGCGAGCGGCTCGCCCCGCCACAGTCCCATCGCCTCCCGCAGCACCGTCACCCGCGCCGCGGGGGAACCACCGCTCTGCCGGGCCGTCGCGACCAGACCGCGGAACCGGTGCGCGTCGACCAGGTCCCGCGGGACGTCGAGCCGGTAGCCCCCCGAGCCGCGCACCAGGGGCGGCTGCGCGGGCGCCTTCCCGTCCGCACCGTCGCCGAGGTGCGGAAGCGTCTCCGCGAGGACCCGGCGGATCCGGGCGACATGGGCGTAGAGCGTGGCCCGTACCTGGGCGGGCGGATCCTCGCCCCAGACCCGGTCGATCAGTGTCTCGGCGGACACCCAGCGGCCCGCGTCCACGAGCAGCGCCGCGAGGAGCGTGCGCCGTTTGGCGGGGCCCAGGTCCACCGGCCGGTCCGACACCCATAACTCCACGGGCCCCAGCAGCCGAAATCCCGTCACGCCGTCTCCCCCCTGCCCCGCCCTGCGCCCACCGCGCGATTCCCCATGGCGCGACCCCCATCGCGCGTTCCCCACCGGGCGTCACCCAACCACCGGGCCACCTGCGAAGCAAGGTTCCCGCAAGCTTCTCTGCCACCTCCCCCCGCCATGGTGTCTCCGGCACCACCGCACCACCGCACTGGAGAAACGGCCGGCCCTCCCCGGCCCCACGAGCAGCAGCGTGCCGTACGGGGGACGGCACGCTGCTGCTCTGCTGCCGCTCTGCTGCTCTGCCGCTCTCAGCCGACGTGGGTGGCCAGCGCGGCCTCGACCGCGGGCGCGTCGGCGGCGTCGGACGCCCAGGCCACGTATCCGTCGGGGCGCACGAGGAGGGTCGTACGGCGGTCGCTCACCCAGTGCCCGACCGAGAGCCGGTCCTCGCGGGCGGAAGTGCGCTCGGCGGTGCCGGCCGGGGTGATCAGGACGAACCGGCCGCCGCGCAGGGCCTCGTGGAGGCGGCCGCCGCCGGCCAGCGCCACGTCGGGGACGCGGGTTCCGGTGAGGCGGTGGGAGCCGCGCGGGGCGGGGTAGCGGTAGCCGATGCCGGTGATCCGGCCGACCGCGCGGCGGCGGGCGGGGGCGACGGTGTTCAGGACGGTCGTGAGGCCGCCGCGCAGGGCGAGGGTCCAAGGGCGCTTGGCCATCGCCAGCCGGACGATCCCCCCGCTGCTGCGGAGCACGGACTTGCCGACGGGGTGACGTTCGGCCTGGTAGGTGTCGAGCAGGTCCGGGCCGCTGCGGCCGTGCAGCACCTGGGCGAGCTTCCAGCCCAGGTTGGCCGCGTCCTGGAGTCCGGTGTTCATGCCCTGGCCGCCGGCCGGGGTGTGCACATGGGCGGCGTCGCCGGCCAGGAAGACCCGGCCGACGCGGTAGGCGGGCGCCTGCCGCTCGTCGCTGTGGAAGCGGGACATCCAGCGGGCGTCGTACATCCCGAAGTCCCGGCCGAGGGCACGGCGGGTGATCTCCTTGACCTCCTCCAGGTCGAGGGGCTCGCTGTCGGGGACGTCACGGGCGCGGTTCCAGCCGATCACCCGGTAGTAGCCGTCACCGAAGGGGGCGAGGAAGGCGAAGGCGTCGCCGACGGTGTCGACGGTGAGCAGCGACTCGGGCTCCTGCGCGAGCCGGACGTCCGCGAGGACGACGGAGCGGATGACGGAGCGGCCGGGGAAGTCCAGTCCCAGGGCGTTCCGTACGGCGCTGCGCATGCCGTCGGTGCCCACCGCGTACGCGGCGCGCAGCTCCCCGGTGTCCCCGGCGGGCGTGCGGACGGTGACGGTGACCCCGTCCGCGTCCTGCGCGAGGCCGGTCACCTCGGTCTCGTACCGGAACACGACCCCGGCCTCCGTCGCCCGCCGCAGCAGGGCCTTCTCCACCTCGTACTGCGGGATGACGAGGAGGTGGTTGAAGCGGGAGGGGAGGGTGTCGAGGGCGATGGTGAGCCGGCCGAAGAGCCGGAGGCGGTCGAGGGGGCGGCCGGCCTGCTCGACCTCGTCGGCGAGCCCGCGGGCGTCGAGCTGTTCGAGGGTGCGGGCGTGCAGGACGAACGCGCGGGAGAGGTTGCTGATCTTTTGGGGGCGCTTTTCGAGCAGGGTGACGGGGACGCCGGCGGCGGCGAGGTCACCGGCGAGCAGGAGACCGGTGGGTCCGGAGCCGACGACGATCACGTGGCCGGTGGGGTCGGTGGGGCCGGTAGTACCAGTGGTGCCGATGGTGTCGGTGGTGCCGGTCATCTCGACCTCCTGGGATGCCAACGCTCGTTGGTCAACATGTGTTGGTCAACGCTTGTTGGCAAGCGTAGGAGCCGCCGGACGGCATGTCAACACGCGTTGGCCAACACCTGTTGACCAACGCTTGTTGACCCACACTCGTTGGCCTACGCTCGTTGACATGAAGGGCAGCAACAGCAGCAGCACAGATTCCGCTTCCGGTTCCGGCACCCCCCGCCGGCGCTCCGACACCACCCGCACCGCGATCCTCGACGCCGCCCGCGAACGCTTCGCCGCCGACGGCTACGAGAAGGCGACCATCCGCGCCATCGCCAAGGACGCCGCCATCGACCCCTCCATGGTCATGCGCTACTACGGCAACAAGGAGGGCCTGTTCGCGGCGACGGTCTCGGTCGACCTGAAGCTGCCCGACCTCTCCGCGCTCCCCCGCGAGGACACCGGCCGCGCCCTCGTCACGCACTTCCTCGCCATGTGGGAGCGGAACGAGGTGCTCACGGCCCTGCTCCGGGTCGGCGTGACCAACGAGGCGGGCGCCGAACGCATGCAGGGCATCTTCCGCGACCAGCTCCTGCCGCTCGCCCGCACGGCCTGCCCCGACCCGGAACAGGCCCCCACCCGCGCCGCCCTGGTGGCGACCCAGCTCCTCGGCCTGGCCCTGACCCGCTACGTCCTGCGCCTCCCTCCCACCGTGACGCTCCCCCGCGAGGAACTCGTGGCCTGGCTGTCCCCCACGATCCAGCGCTACCTGACGGCACCCCACCCATAGCCCCGACCGAAGCCGGATCAGCGGGCATCACGGACGAGCACGTCATGATGCCCGCGCAGGGTCATGACGGATCGCACCAGCAGCTTCACGCGATCGACCTCGCCCCTCAGCCCCGGCCGCTCCGCCTCGCCGAGCCGCCACCGCGCTTCGTCCACGGCGGCCAGCGCGATCATCGCCGACCGGTCCCCCTCGGAGCGCCCTTCGGTCAGCCGCTCGACCTTCGGGATCAACTGCTCCAGGTGAACGCGGAAGTCGTCGCCCAGGAGCTTCGCGGTCTGATGCCGTGGCAGGGTCTCCTGGGCGAGAAGCCAGGAGGCCGCGGCACGCACCAGCGACCCGGCCGACGGCGAGGTTTCCACCGCGGACCCGGAGGCGGCGACCACGCCACCCTCCGCTTCCGCCGACCCGCCGGAGGCCGACCTGAACAGCGCCCAGACACCAGATCCTCTCCGTCGACGGTGAACCGGTCGAACTGGTGAAGTCCTCCTACCCGTCGGCCATCGCCCGGGGAACCGCCCTCATGGACAGGCGGAAGGTCGGGGGCGGTACGCCGACGCTCCTCGCCGGACTGGGCTTCCCGCCGCTCCGGAGCACGGACCGGGTCTCCGCCCGGGTGCCCACCCAGGAGCAGTACCAGGCACACAGGCTGCTGATCGAGGCGACCGTCATGGTCAAGGCCGGCCATCTGTACGAGCTGGAGTACGAGTTCACGCCCGGATGACCCCACGGTGACGGAGGTGAGTGGTTGAGGCTGATGAACCCAACCAACCGAAGCTCAGTGAACCGCTCGCCCACGCGCGACCGGGCGACACGGTGCACACCTCCGACGCGGCCAGAGCTACGCCCTGCGCGTCAGTACCACCCCGGCCATCCACCGCCGGCCCCTGAGGCCGCGGCCGGTGCGTGGTTTGACGCCCCCTTTAGTTAACCGCTATCTATTGAGGGCCGTTGGGGAGGGGGATGGATGCAGGACGTGGTGCTGGCGCTGCTGGTCAAGGAGCCGTCGCACGGTTACGACCTGCGCAGGCGCCTGACGGCGGCACTCGGGCCGCTCGGGGAGACGCTGAACGCGGGGCAGGTCTATGTCACGCTCACCCGGCTCGAGAAGGCCGGCCTGGTCGTCCAGGTGCGCGAGGAAGCGGCGGTGCGCGGCCCGCGACGCAAGGTGTTCGCGCCGACCGCGGCCGGGCACGAGCGGGTGGCCGTGTGGATGGCCGAGAGCATCGGGCCACGGGCGGATGTGACGGAGTTCCATCTGAAGCTGGTGGCCGCCCGCGAATCCGGCACGGCCGATCCGCTCGCGCTCGTGAACGCGCGTCGGCGGGAGCTGATGAGCGGCCTCGCCGAGGCCCAGCGTGCCGCCCTGGCCCACGACACGGGTTCGGAGGCCGGGCTGCTCCTCCAGGGCGTCGCACTCCGGTTGCAGGCCGATCTGCGCTGGTTGGAGGCATACGAGCGGGCCTGGTCCGGCCGTATGCCGCGGGGGAAAGGCAGAGGAGACGGATGACGAGAGACGGTCGGCGAAGCCGGCTGCGACGGCGCGGTACGGACGACGGCGCGGAAGCGGTCCGGCCCGGTGCGGCAGCCGGGCCGGTGCTGCGCGCGGTCGGCCTGGCGCGTGTGTACGGCGAGGACGAGAGCGCGATATGGGCCGTCGACGGCGTCGACCTCGAGGTCCCCGCCGGGCAGACGCTCGCCGTGATGGGGCCCAGCGGCTGCGGCAAGTCCACGTTGCTCCAGCTGCTCGGCGGCCTCGACCGGCCGACCGAGGGCGAGGTGTGGCTCGGTGCGCAGCGCATGGACGACCTCGGCGAGCGGGCGCTCGCCCGGTTACGGCGCCGCTCCCTCGGGTTCGTCTTCCAGGCCTACCATCTGGTCGACGAGCTGACCGCGGCGGAGAACGTCGAACTGCCCGCGCTGCTCTCCGGCGCCTCGCCCCGCGCCGCCCGCCAGCGCGCCGCCGAACTCCTCGACCAGGTCGGACTCGCCGACCGGGCCCGGCATCTGCCCTCACAGCTGTCCGGCGGGCAGCGGCAGCGGATCGCCATCGCGCGCGCCTTGGTCAACAAGCCGCTGGTCGTCCTCGCCGACGAGCCCACCGGAAACCTCGACAGCGCCGCGACCCAGGATGTCCTCCGGCTCTTCGCCGACCTGCGCGCCGCGGGCCAGACCCTGATCCTGGTGACCCACGACGAACGCGTCGCCGCCACCGCCGACCGCGTCGTCTCCCTGCGCGACGGCGCACTGGCCGACGACACGCCTCTGGGGAGCGACACCGGCACCGCACGGCTCGGCGCTCTGCTGAATTGGGAGAACTGACCGTGGGGTACCTGCTGTTGACGGGGCGTCTGGTGCTGCGCGACCTGCGCCGCCGCCCGGGCGAGGCCCTCGTCTTCCTGCTCGCCGTCGCCGTCGCCAGCACGAGCCTGATCCTCGGACTTGCGACCGGTAACGCCGTGGACAACGGGTACGAGAGGACGCGCGCGGCGACCGCGGGGCCCGACATCATCGCCACCACGACGGCCGCCGATCCGTCCGGCGTGGCCGCACGCCTCGCGGACACTCCCGGCGTGGCCGAACAGGCCGATCCCGTCTTCGCGTTCGACACGTACATCAAGGTCCACGGCAAGAGGGCGCACACCGCGGTCGAAGGGCGCGACACCTCTCAAGATGCCGCGGTGGACCAGCCGCTGGTGACCTCCGGCACCTGGGTACGGCCCGGCGGCACGGTGCTCGAACGCGGCTTCGCGAAAGCACTCGGCGTGCGCGTCGGTGACCACGTCACCGTCGGCGGACGCGACTATCCGGTGGTCGGAACCGCGATCAGCGCGGCCACCTCGGTGTATCCGTGGAGCGACGACGCGCAGGGACCCGGGACGTCCGACTTCGGCGGCAGGATGTGGCTGACCACCGCGGACACCCGCGAGGCGGCGGGCGACGCCCCCGCAGTCCACTTGATCTATCTGAAGCTGGACGATCCCACCGCGACGCAGCGCTGGATGAACACCACGTTCGCCCGCTGGAGCGAGACCGACGGCTGGGTCAACACCCACGGCTGGCAGGACGTCCTCCAGACCGACAAGGCCATGATCAGGGACATCCAGCCCGCCCTCGTCGTCGGCGGCTGGCTGCTCGCCGCCGCCGCGATCGTCACCCTCGCCGCGCTCGCGACGGCACGCGCCGCCCGGGACAACCGGCGTGCCGCACTGCTCAAGGCCGTCGGTGCCGGACCCGCCACCGTCACCGCCGCCCTGCTCGCGCAGTACCTCCTGCTCACCCTCCTGGCCACCGCGATCGGCCTGACCTCCGGGACACTTGCCGCGCCCCACCTGGTCGACCCCAGCGCCGGACTGCTCAACACCGTCGGCCCCCCGGACTTCGGGTCTCTCTTCGCCGCGGTCCTCCTAGCCGCCGTCGTCGGGGTGACGGGCGCGCTCCGCCCCGCCCTGCGCGCGGCCCGCACCAGTACCGTCGACGCCCTGAGCGACCCGGCGCATCTGCCCACGCGACGCCCCCGCCTCAATGCCGTGACGGCGTATCTGCCCACCTCACTCCTGCTCGGCATCCGGCTGCTCGCACGCCGGCCCGGCCGTGCCGTCCTGGCCGGTGCGGGCACGGCCGCCACCACGCTCATGGTCACCGCCCTGCTCACCTGGCACACAGAACTCGCCACTCGGCCCGACTTCACCCACTTCGGCCCCATCGACGTACGGGCCGACCAGACCGGCCGGGTGCTGCTCGCCGTCACGCTCGTGCTCGTGGCGATGTCCACGCTCAACACCGTGCTCCTCGGTCTGACCACCGCCGTACAGGCCCGACGCGCCCTGTCCGTCGCCCGCACCCTCGGCGCCACCCCCGGCCAGGTCGTCACCGCGCTCTGTGTGGCCGGGCTCCTGCCCGCCGTACCCGGGATCGCGATCGGCATCCCGGCCGGTCTCGGCCTGTACTGGCTCTTCGGCACCCAGGTGACGCCCCCGGGAGCCTGGCTGCTCGCCACCGCGCTCGCCATCCTGCTCGCCGTCGCCGTGCTCACCGCACTGCCCGCGTGGGCCCACACCCGCAGCCCGGTCGTGCGCGGCCTCGACGTCGAGCCCGCCTGACGGCCCCTTCACCCGTACCGCCGATCAGTCGTCCTCGTCCTCGGCGACTGCCCGGCGCCGAAAAGACGCCGCCCCCGTCGCCCGGGCGCAGGAATTGCGCAGGCGATGGGGGCGGCGGCCTCAGGTGAAGTGGGGTGCCGTGGGGCGGAAGGTCAGGCCTTGGCCTTGGCCCTGCCCGGCTTGAAGACGCGGTGGTCGGGGTTGGACTTGTCCAGGACCATGACCAGGCCGGTGATGACAGCGAAGATCACGATCGGGAGCACGACATAGAGGCCCAGCGTCTCACCGACGCTCAGGCCGGTGCCGGGGTCGTCGCCGTCGTCGCGGGTCAGCGCGAGCGCGGGGGACGACATGAGCAGCATCATCAGCGTCGTACCGGCAGCCAGGGCGCCGGCGCGCAGGGCGTTCTTCTTGTCCACAGAGCAAAAGTAGCGAACGCCTCGCGGGGCCGCGCGCCCGGGGTGCCCGTACGGGAGTCCGTCACTCCCGCGCGGCCTCCCGGAGGACGTCGAAGAGCGTGTGCAGACGGGGCGCGGCGGCCAGTTCCTCCAGGGGCATCGGGCGGCCCCCGCCGTCGGCGATCGGCAGGCGCCAGTTCGGGTACTGGTCCCAGGTGCCCGGCAGGTTCTGCGGGCGGCGGTCGCCCACGCCGTCCGGGAGCCAGACGCCGATCATGCGGGCGGGGGTGCGCAGCAGGAAGCGGTGCAGGGCCTGGACCTCGGCCTCCTCGGAGGAGCGGTCCCCGCCGCCCGCGCTTCCGGACAGCAGCCCGAGGCGGGTGAGCAGGGCCAGCCACTCCCCCGTGTCGGCGGCGGCCTCCGCGCGTTCCTCCTCGAGGGGCCGGGTGAGCAGGCCGAGGCGGTCGCGCAGTTCGACGTGCTCGCCGGTGAGCCGGGCGGCGGTGGACGGCAGGTCGTGGGTGGTGGCGGTGGCGAGGCAGTCGGCGCGCCAGCGCTCCGGGGGCAGCGGGCGCCCGTCGCCGTCCCAGTCCCGCTCGAACCACAGGACGGACGTGCCGAGCACCCCGCGGGCGCGCAGCGCCTCCCGGACGCCCGGTTCGACGGTGCCCAGGTCCTCGCCGATCACCACCGCGCCAGCCCGCGAGGCCTCCAGCACCAGCACGGCGAGCATGGCCTCGGCGTCGTAGCGGACGTACGTGCCCTCGGTCGGCGCCTCCCCCTGCGGGACCCACCAGAGCCGGAACAGGCCCATGACATGGTCGATGCGCAGGGCACCGGCGTACCGGAAGAGGCCGCGGAGCAGGAGGCGGTACGGGGCGTAGCCCGACTCGGCCAGGCGGTCGGGGCGCCAGGGCGGCAGGCCCCAGTCCTGGCCGCGCGCGTTGAAGGCGTCCGGCGGGGCGCCGACGGACATCCCGGCGGCGAAGTACTCCCGCTGCGCCCAGGCGTCCGCGCCGGACGGATGCACCCCGACCGCGAGGTCGTGCACGATCCCGATCCCCATCCCGGCCTCGCGCGCGGTGCGCTGGGCGGCGGTGAGCTGGGCGTCGGTGAGCCAGGCGAGCCGGGAGTGGAAGTCGACCCGGTCCATCAGCTCGCGCCGGGCGCGGGCCGTCCCCGCCGAGCGGGGGTCCCTCAGCTCCTCCGGCCAGTCGCTCCACCGCGATCCGTGCACCTCGGCGAGCGCGCACCAGGTGGCGTGGTCCTCCAGCGCCTGCCCCTGCTCGGCGAGGAAGTCGCAGTACGCGGCCCGCCGGCCGGGCCCGAGCGGCACCGCGGCGACCAGCTCCAGCGCCTGCCGCTTGGCCTCCCACACGGCGTCCCGGTCGATCAGCTCCCCCTTCTCCAGCACCGACTCCCGCAGCCGGGCCCCGCGCTCCGCCGCCGTACGGTCCTCGACGTACGCGTACTCGGGGACCTCCTCGACGCGCAGATGCACGGGGTCGGGGAAGCGGCGCGAGGACGGCCGGTACGGCGACGGATCGGTCGGCGCCCCCGGTACGGCCGCGTGCAACGGGTTGACCTGCACGAACCCGGCGCCGAGCACCCGTCCTGCCCAGTCCGCCAGCTCCCCGAGGTCACCGAGGTCGCCCATGCCCCAGGAGCGGCGGGAGAGGAGGGAGTACAGCTGGACGAGGAGTCCGTACGAGCGTTCCGGCGGCGTGGGCAGCCGGGGCGGGGCCACGACCAGGTGGACGCGGGCGGTGCGGCCGTCGGGCGCGGTGGCCGTCAGCCGGTGCACGCCGGGCGGCAGCCCCTCGGCGGTGGCGCGGATCTCGCCCTGCTCGGTCTCGACGTGCAGCCGGGTGCCCTCGGGGAGGGCGGCGAGCGCGTCGCACGGGCCGCCGCTCCAGCTCACGACCGTCGGCGGCAGCAGGCGCGCGGCCAGCTCGCGCTCCCGTGCGCCGAGCGCGTCCCGCACGGCCTGCGGGGTGTCCGCGTCGACGCCGAGCGCGGCGAGCGCGCGGGTGACGGCGGCGGGCGAGGCGGTGACCGTGCGGTCGGGGGCGGGCCGGTAGGAGGTGGCGACACCGTGCAGCGCGGCGAGCCGGGCGAGTTCCTCGCCGAGGGGTGCGGTCATCTAGGGCCTCGTGGTGTCGGTGTCCACGGCGGCGAGCGGCGGCTCGCTGGTGAGGGGTTCGGCGTCGGGCAACGGGGGCTCGCTGGTCAGCGGGGCCTCCGCACAGGCGCCTTCGGCGCTGAAGGCGCCCGGGCGGGGTTCGTCGAGCGGGTCGGCGGAGGCTTCCGCCGTACGTTTGGAGGGGGCGGGCGCGATCACGGTGGGCTCCTCGTGGGGCAGGGCGTCGGTCATCGCAGGCCTACCCAGCGGACGCGCGGCCAGACGTCCCGACCGTGTCACACCCGTCCCGTCGGCCAGGACTGGCACTCCGTGCACCGGCGTACCGCGCCCGTACGGCAGCCCGGACACCCCATCCCGACGATGAGCTCGCACACCGCACAGCGCCGCTGCGCCGCGTTCTCCGCGCTCTCCACGCTCTCCGCGTTCTCGTTCACGTCCCGTCCAACTCGTGATCCGTGTGCCGGGACACGGTCGCTCCCGCCCCGCCCGGGGACCACCCGTGAACCGGTCGTGGCGCCGTCGTCGATAGAGGGGGTGTGAGACTGTTCCGCCCCATGAGGGGCCACGGGGAGAGCGATACGGACGCGGCGCTGCTGCGGGCCGTGGCGGACGGGGACGCGGGGGCGTTGGCCACGCTGTACGACCGGCATGCCGGGTGGCTGTACGCCCGGCTCGTGCGCCGGTGCGCGGATGCCGAGGTGGCGAGGGAAGTGCTTCAGGACACCTTCGTGACCGTGTGGCGGTCGGCGGCCGGGCACCGGGGCGGGGAGGCGGGCGGCTGGCTGTGGACCATCGCCGCCCGGCGGCTCGTCGACACCCGGCGGGCGCAGGAGCGGGCCGGGCGGATCGAGACGGCTCCCCTCGACACCTCCACCCCCTCCGCCGGGATGCCCTCGGCCGAGGAACGGGTGCTGGCCGGGCTGGAGTTCGGCGATGTCGGCACCGCCCTGGACCGGATCTCCCCCGAGCTGCGGGAGGTGCTGCGCGCGACCGTCGTCGACGGGCTCACCACCCGGGAGGCGGCCCGGCTGCTGGGCATCCCCGAAGGCACGGTCAAGACCCGTGCCAAGCGTGCCCGCGCCGAACTGCGCGCGGCCCTCGCCCAGTTGAGCCCCGCACCGGCCTCGGGAGGCCTGGTATGAACACCGATGACCCGGGCGCCCGCCCCTGGCACGTGTCCGGCGATCTCGCCGCCCGCTACGCCGACGGCACCCTCCCGGAGGCCGACGCCTGGTCCCTGGAGAGCCATGTGGAGCGGTGCGGGGCGTGCGCGGCGCGCGTCTCGGAGGCGGTACGGCGGCTGCCGGCGCCCGCGCTGGTCCTGGCGGAGGTCCGGGAGGCCGTACTGAAGGATCCCGTACGGGACGTACCTGAGCCCCTTCCCACGCCGCCCGCACCCCGGGCCCGGCTGTGGTCCGCGTTCCTCGCGCGGGCCCTGTGGACCGCCGGGCCCGCCGTGCGCGGCGGCTGGCTGCCGGCGGTGCTGCTGGTCGCGCTGGGGGCGCTCGGCCTGGCGTACGGCGCGGACGTCGAGGGCGTACGGCCGCTGCTGCTCGCCCTCGCGCCGGTGGTGCCGGTGGCCGGGGTCGCCGTGTCCTACGGCCGGTACGCCGATCCGCTGCACGAGATCGCGGCGGCCACGCCCTCCGGCGGACTGCGGCTGGCGCTGACCCGGACGGCCGCCGTCCTCGGGGTCAGCGTGCCGCTGCTCACCGTGACGGGTCTGCTGCTGCCCGCCTCCGGCGCCCCGGGGGCAGCGGCCTGGCTGCTGCCTGGCCTCGCGCTGACCCTGGCCTCGCTCGCCCTGTCCGGGTACGTCGGCTGCCGTACGGCGACGGCGGTGACCGGCGGCGGCTGGCTGGCCGCCGTCCTCGCCCCGGTGCTGACCTCGCCCGGCGGAACCCCGGTCACCCGGCTCGCCGAGCAGCTCTCGCGCTGTCTGGACGGCGCGTCCGCACAGGGCGCGTGGGCGACGGCGGCCGTGCTGTGCGCCGCCGTGCTGGCCGCCCGCCGCGGCGCCTACGACGGGCTGGACCGACGATGAGCCGAACCGAGAACTGTGGAGAGAGTGAAGTGAGCGCGATACGGGTGTCCGGGCTGCGTGTCCGGCACCGCAGGACCGTCGCCCTGGACGCCGTGGACCTTGATCTCGGCGTCGGTGTGCACGGTCTGCTCGGCCCCAACGGTGCCGGGAAGACATCCCTGATCCGGGTGCTGGCCACCGTCGCGCGGCCGGACGCCGGGCGGGTGGAGATCCTCGGCGCGGACGTCGGCGAGCCCGCCCGGCGCGGTGCGGTGCGCGCCCGGCTCGGCTATCTGCCGCAGGAGTTCGGCCACTACCCGGGCTTCACGGTGCGCGAGTTCGTCGCGTACGTGGCGTGGCTGAAGGAGATGCCGGTGGCCGGGACCCCGGCCGCCGTGGAACGGGCCGTGGAGCGGGTGGGGCTCGGGGACCGGATCGACGCGAAGATGCGGACGCTGTCCGGCGGCATGGTCCGCCGGGTCGGTATCGCGCAGGCCGTCGTCAACGACCCGGACGTGCTGCTGCTCGACGAGCCGACGGCGGGCCTCGACCCGGAGCAGCGGGTGGAGTTCCGTGCGCTGCTGCGGGAGCTGGGCTCCACCTCGACCGTGATCGTCTCCACCCACCTGGTGGAGGACGTGGCGGCCGCCTGCACCGAGGTCACCCTGCTGGACGCGGGGCGGGTCGCCCACCGGGGGACCCCGGAGTCGCTCAGCGCGCTGGGCGAGGCACCGGGGGTGGGCGACAGCGTCATCGAGCGCGGCTACACCGCCGCCCTGCGGGCCCACCGGAGCGGGCTGGGGGCGGCGCGATGAGCCTCGTACGGGAGAAGGCGGCGCTGCGGCCGGTCCTGAGGCATCCGCTGCGGGCCGAGGTGGCGCGGGGGTTCGCGCCGTTCGCCGGGGCCGTGGCCTTCCTGTTGCCGGCCGTGGTGCTGGGCTTCGTGGCGGACCGCTGGCAGGGCGGCTGGGCGGAGACCCGGACCGAGCTGCACAGTGTGCTGCTGATCGTCCTGCCGCTCGGGGCCGCCGCGGGCTGCCGGCAGGGCGGGCGGGAACGCCGGAGGGGTACCGAGGAGCTGTGGGGCACGGCCGTGCGCGGGCCGCTGGCGCGGTTCCTGGCGTCGGCGCTGCCGCTCGCGCTCTGGGTGACGGCCGGGTACGCGCTGGCGGCGGCCGGGGCGCTGCTCGCGACCTGGCCGTACGCCACGGGGGACCGGCCGTACGCGGATCTGCTGCCGGCGGACGCGGTGGCGCTGGCCGCTCTCGTCGTGGCCGGCCAGGTGGTGGGGCGGCTGGTCCCGTGGCGGTTCGCGGCCCCGCTGCTGGCGCTCGGCGGCTATGCGGCGCTGGGCCTGTCGGGGCGGGCGGGCACCGGCCCGGGTCGCTTCCTGAACCCGGCGTTCGCGGTGTCGGAGGGCCTGGTGCCGGCCGGGCGGCAGCCGTGGGCGATGGCGGTGTGGGTGGCGGGGCTCGCGTCGGCCGCCGTGCTGGCGTACGCGGCGCGGCGCCGGTGGACGGCTCTGGTGCCGCTGGCGGCCGCGGTCGCGGCGGGTGTGCTGCTGGTGCGGACGGGGGACGGTCTGTGGCGGCCGAACCCGGCCGAACGCGCGCAGGTGTGCACGACCTCGACCACCCCTGACATCTGTGTCAACGATCGTTACGCCGAGCTGTTGCCGCAGGTCACGGCCGCCCTGTCGGGGGTCACCGGCAAGCTGGAGGGGGTCCGGAACCTGCCGGTGCGGTTCGAGGACCGGGTGGGTGAGCCGCGCGCGGGGGAGGCGCAGCTGCCGATGCTGACGCCGATCGGCCGGTCGGTGGTGCGAGGGCGGCTGACCGATCCGGCGCAGTACGCGTGGGAGGCGGTGACGATGCTCCAGGCCCGCGGGGACTGCGGGGAGCAGGACCGGAGGGTGACCGTGGCGGACGACGCCGTGCAGCACTACCTCGCGGCGAGCCCGGCGGAGGCGACCTTCGACGCGTTGGACGCGCGGGGCGACGCGGAGCGGCGTGCCGAACTGGCGGAGCGCAGGGCGGCCCGGGAGCGGCTGGCCTCGATGGGGGCGGACGCCCGCCGGGACTGGCTGTCGGCGTACTTCGCCACCGTCGGCGACTGCGACGCCACGAGCCGGGTGCCGGTCCTGTGAGCGCGCCGCGGCCGGGCGTCGGTCTGCTGCTGTACGCCCGCTCCCGGGCCGTCCCGGGCACGCTCGGCGCGCTCGCCGGGACCGCCGTCCTCGCCCTGGGGGCGGCGGCCCGGACGGGCTCCGGCGCGGATCCTGGCCGGCTGCTGCCGGTCGTGGCGCTGGCCCCGCTGCTGGCGGCGGCGGTGACCGGGGCGGGCCTGGGCTCCGCGGCGGAGGAACTGGACCGGACGGCCGTACGGCCCTGGTGGCCGCGGCGGCTGGGGCTGCTGCTCGGGCCGACGGCGCTCGCGGCGGTCCTGCTGCCCCTCGCGGTGGCCGGGGACGGGCCGGCCGTGCTGCGCAATCTGCTGGGCTGTACGGGCCTGGTCGCGGCCTCGGCCGTGCTGGTGGGCGCCCGGCTGAGCTGGCTGCCGGCGGCGAGCTGGGTCGGCGCGGTGTGCCTGGCGGCGGACGGGGTGCGCGGGCGGGCGGTCACCGGGTGGGGCTGGCCGGCGCAGCCTGGGGGCGTACCGGCGTCCTGGGCGGTGGCCGGGGGCGTGTTCGCGCTGGGCACGGTCCTGTACGCCGTACGAGGGGCGCGTCCCGAAGGGCCCCGTGGCTGAACCGGCGGGCGCCGGTGCCACGGGGCATGAAGAAGCCCGGATCGTCAGGCGGAGATGCCGTCGATCCGGGCCAAGGCGTCGTCCGCGCCGTACGGCTGCAAGTAGGGCAGCCAGCGCGGGTCCCTATGGCCCGTGCCGATGATGCGCCAGGCGAGGCCGGTGGGCGGGGCGGGTTTGTGGCGCAGCCGCCAGCCGATCTCGACGAGGTGGCGGTCGGCCTTGACGTGGTTGCAGCGACGGCAGGACGCCACGACGTTGTCCCACACGTGCTTGCCCCCGCGGCTGCGCGGGATGACGTGGTCGACGCTGGTTGCGACGCCACCGCAGTACATGCACCGGCCCCCGTCCCGGGCGAAGAGCGCCCGACGGGTCAGAGGAACGGGCCCCCGATAGGGAACCCGGACGAATCGCTTGAGCCGGACCACGCTGGGTGCGGGGACTGTGACGGTCGCGCTGTGCATGAAGGCGCCGGATTCCTCGAGAGAGACTGCCTTGTTCTCCAGGACGAGGATGAGCGCGCGGCGGAGCGGTACGACGCCGAGCGGCTCGTACGACGCGTTGAGGACCAGGACATGCGGCACGGATGCCTCCTTGGGCGTCGGCGGCGCGTGGCTCGCGCCGGGACGATCTGCAGTCAGTCTCTCCTCTGGCCTGGCGGACGCGCCACCATGTCCCGGTAACGGGCTGGGAGTGTTTTCGACCACACCCGGATACATCCCCCGGATCATGGCCTGTTCAAGCGCGGGTGAGGCCCGTCTCTCCTTGCCGCATCGGACGGACCCACACACAATGCCCCGTTAGTGTGGTGGTTCTGCCCGTCCGGTGACCCTTTCGTGATCTGCACGACCTTGACGACCTGACCATCGCACCGGAGGCGGACCGCTGCACCTGGAGGTACCTGCCGTGTCCTTGCCCGCCGTCCTACTGGCCGCCGGCTCCTCGCCCTCGCCGACCCCCTCGGAGTCGCCGACCGTGAGCGTCCCGTCGCTCCAGGACGCCCAGGAGAGCGCGACGAACGCGGCCAGCTGGGTCGAGCAGAACTGGTCGACGTGGCTGGCGATCGGTCTGCGCGTGCTGCTGATCCTGGTGATCGCGGCGGTGCTCAGAAAGTTCGTGCTGCGGGCGATCACCAAGCTCATCGACCGGATGAACCGCACGGTCGAGTCGGCCGCCGAGGGTTCCACGCTGGGCGGTCTGCTGGTCAACGCCGAGCGGCGGCGCCAGCGCTCGCAGGCGATCGGGTCGGTGCTGCGCTCGATGGCGAGCTTCCTGATCCTCGGCACGGCGGCGCTGATGGCGCTCTCCGCCTTCGAGATCAATCTCGCCCCGCTGCTGGCCTCGGCCGGTGTCGCGGGTGTGGCGATCGGTTTCGGCGCGCGCAACCTGGTCACGGACTTCCTCTCCGGCGTCTTCATGATCCTGGAGGACCAGTACGGCGTCGGCGACCAGATCGACGCGGGGGTCGCCAGCGGCGAGGTCATCGAGGTCGGTCTGCGGGTGACCAAGCTGCGCGGCGACAACGGCGAGATCTGGTACGTCCGCAACGGCGAGGTCAAGCGGATCGGCAACCTCTCCCAGGGCTGGGCGACGGCCGGGGTCGACGTCACCGTCAAGGCGTCGGAGGACCTGGACCGGGTGAAGGCCACGCTGGACGACGTCGCCGAGCGGATGAGCAAGGAAGAGCCCTGGAACGAGCTGCTGTGGAGCCCGATCGAGGTGCTGGGCCTGGACAGCGTGCTGCTGGACTCGATGGTGGTCCGGGTCTCGGCGAAGACCATGCCGGGCAAGGCGCTGAAGGTGGAGCGCGAGCTGCGCTGGCGGATCAAGCGGGCGTTCGACGCGGCGGACATCCGGATCGTGGGCGGCGCGACGGCTCCGGCCGAGGAGGACCCGGTCGACCCGACTTCGGTCGTCGCGGCCCCGTCGGTCTTCTCGAACGCGGACTCGCCGCAGGTCGCGGCGGCGTCCCCGATCACTCCGCAGCGGACGGTGACGCCTTCTCCCAAGTAGGGGAACGGTTTCAGCACGCTCGTTCGAGTGAACGGCAGGGGCACTCGGCGCCGACTGGTCGCCGGGTGCCCCATCGTTCTGCCGGGGCACCCAGCGCGGGCTTAGCCTGGCAACAGCGCGACGAGGAGAACCAGGGAATGAGCGCCGAACCCATCATGGAGACGGTCATGACGCACGTGGACCCCATCGACCTGTTGAGCGCGATCGAAGAGGCAGCCCCCCTGCCGATTCGACCCGAGTACGTCGAGGGGATGGCCATCGTGCCGCCGACGCCGAACGACAACCACAACCATGGGGCACTGGAGCTGGCCTTTCAGTTCCGCGCGTCCGGTTTCCCCCTCGTGGGCATGGGCAATGGCTACCGCGCCGCCCACAAGGACGGCAAGACCATGGGCCTGCTGATTCCGGACTTCTACCTCCGCCGCCGCAGGCCGACCGAACTCGACGAGTCGTACCGCAAGGCACACAAGGGCTGGTACCCCATCGACATGATCGCCCTCGTGGGCGAAGTCACCTCCACCAACCACGAGACCGACACCGGCCCCAAGCTCCGTACCTACGCCGCCGCCGGCATCCCGATCTACGTCCTCGTCGACCGTCACGCCAAGACCGCCCACTGCTACACCGACCCGGTCCTCCCCGGCGACGACCCCACAGAGGCCTACTACGCCACCGGCACCAAGGTCGACCTCGGCGATCCGCTCCCCCTGCCGGCGCCATACCCCACCCTGGAGACGGCCCCCTTCCTCGACGGCGACGTCTAAGGATCTTCACAGGCGCCCCACCTATCCCCCACGTCACATCACCCCATATCGTCACTCCGATACCGGGCCCTTGTTCTGGAGCGCAACGCCCAGGGGCCCGCTCGAATGTGGGGATACATGAGAAAGCTCGCCATAGGCACCGCCCTGACCGGTGCCCTGGCTCTGGGGGTTCTGGCCGCACCGGCCGCGCAGGCGGACTCGCCGGCGCTGACGTTCGCCGGTGTGAAGGTCAACAACGGCAAGAAGATCGTCGTGGGCACCACCGCCAAGGTGAAGGTCCCGGTCACGTACACGCTGACCCGCCCGGCGGACCTGACGATCGACTACAAGAACAACTTCGCGGGCGTCCTGCTCTACCGCGGCACGCTGGCCGACCAGGACAACTCGGTCGAGCCGGACAGCGCGCCGACCTGCACCACCACCGCCACCACCGCCACCACGGTGACCGCGTCCTGCACCGAGACCCTGGTCGTCGACCCGTGGGACAACCTCTACGAGGCCGCCGACGCCGGCACCTGGAAGACCGCGGGCTTCTACGGCCACGGCGCCACGGACCTCGACGACTCCGACGGCCACATCAGCTTCGAGTTCGGCTACGACATGTGGGCGACCTCGGCGACCGCCAAGATCCAGCGCGCCGCGAAGCTCACCGTCAACGCGACGCCCGAGCCCGTCAAGAAGGGCCGGACGCTGACCGTCAAGGGCAAGCTGACCCGCGCGGACTGGGAGGACGGCACCTACACCGGCTACAAGGGCCAGAAGGTGACCCTCCAGTTCAAGGCCAAGGGCGCGAGCTCCTACAGCACCGTCAAGACGATCACCTCCGGCACCGGTGGCGCCCTGTCCACCACCGTCAAGGCGAGCAAGGACGGTTACTACCGCTTCGCCTTCGCCGGCACGGCCACCACCGCGGCCAAGTCGGCCGCCGGCGACTACGTCGACGTGAAGTAAGCACAGCAGTAACCCGACCGCCCCCAGGTAACGACTGCGTTGCCTCGGGGGCGGTTTCCGTTTTCCTGCCTTGACGCCCCCTTCGTGCCGGGCTTACCTTCCCTTCCACCGATAGGAAACTTTCCTAACAGTGACCGGAAGTGGACTTGCCTCCCGCGTCACTGAAAAGCTGGGCAGTCCAGAAAGGCAGGTGTCGATCCCCATGGCAGGAACCGCCGGTACGCCGGGCACCCCGCGCGTCCTGCGCGCCATGAACGACCGCGCCGCCCTCGATCTCCTCCTCGCGCACGGCCCCCTGTCGCGCACCCGCATCGGCAAGCTCACCGGCCTGTCCAAGCCGACCGCCTCCCAGCTGCTCGCCCGCCTGGAGGCCGCGGGCCTGGTCCTCGCCACCGGCACCACCGAGGGACGACCCGGCCCCAACGCCCAGCTCTACGAGGTCAACCCGGCCGCCGCCTACGCGGCCGGCCTGGACGTCACCCCCGAACGCGTCCTCGCCGCCGTCGCCGACATCACCGGCCGCACCGTGGGCACGTACGAGGTGCCCACCCCCGGCAGAAGGACCGCCGGGACCGTCGTACGGCAGGTCACCGAAGCCCTCGACGGCGCCGTGAAGGCCGCGGCGCTGACCCGGGACGACGTACGGCGGCTCGTCGTCGCCACCCCCGGCGCCTTCGACCCCACCACCGGCCGACTGCGCTACGCCTCCCACCTCCCCGGCTGGCACGCGCCGACGCTGCTCGACGAACTCGCCGCAGCCCTGCCGATGCCGGTCGAGTACGAGAACGACGTCAACCTCGTCGCCGTCGCCGAACAACGCCTCGGCGCGGCCCGCGGACACGACGACTTCGTCCTCGTCTGGAACGAGGGCGGACTCGGCGCCGCCCTCGTCCTCGGCGGCCGGCTGCACCGCGGCTGGACCGGCGGCGCGGGAGAGGTGGGTTTCCTTCCCGTTCCCGGAGCACCCCTGGTCCGGCACGTCACCAAAGCCAACAGTGGCGGCTACCAGGAACTCGCCGGCTCCCAGGCCATCCCCCGGCTCGCCCGCGAACTCGGCATGACCGGCATCCCCGACGGCCCGTACGCCGAGGTCGCCGCCGCGACCCTGCACCGCGCCGCGGCCGAGGACACCGTCCTGAACCGGCTGCTGCTCCAGACGTACGCGACCCGGCTCGCGACCGGTCTCGCCTCGCTCGTCTCCGTCCTCGACCCCGAACTCGTCGTCCTCAGCGGCGCCTCCCTGACCGCCGGCGGCGAGGTGCTGCGCGCCCTCGTCCAGGCGGAACTGGAGGAACTGGCCGCGTCCCGGCCCCAGCTGGTCCTGGGCGACGTCACCGAACGGCCCGTGCTGCGCGGCGCGCTGGAGAGCGCGCTGGCGGCCACCCGCGACGAGGTCTTCGACACCTCGCGCTAGACGCCCCGTCACACCCCGTTCCCTCACTCCTCTTTCACCCCTCTTTCCTCACCCCTCTTCGCAGATCACCTCACCCTGCCCTGCCCCCGGGAGGTCCCGTCATGTCTGCACGCATCCCCTCAGTCGCCCGAAAGGCGGCTTTCGCCCTCACCGCCTCGACAGCCCTGCTGCTCGGCACCACCGCCTGTACCGGCCAGGCGTCGTCCTCCGGCGCGAGCGACGACGCGTCCAAGGAACAGACCATCACCTTCTGGCACGCCTGGAGCGCGCCGAACGAGGTCAAGGGCGTCAAGGACCTGGTCGCCGGCTTCGAGAAGGCGCACCCCAACATCCATGTGAACGTCGTCGGCAACATGACCGACGACAAGATCAACCAGGCCCTGCGCGCGGGCGGCACCAAGGCGCCCGACGTGATCTCGTCGTTCACCACCGCCAACGTCGGAAAGTTCTGCTCCTCCGGCGCCCTGGTCGACCTCAACCCGTTCTTCAAGAAGGCGGGCATCGACCCGAACACCACCTTCCCGAAGGCGATGAACGAGTACACCCAGTACCAGCTCGACCGCTGCGCGGTGCCGCTGCTGGGTGACGCCTACGGCCTCTACTACAACAAGACCGCGTTCGAGAAGGCCGGCATCACCAGCCCGCCGAAGACCTGGTCCGAGTTCGAGACCGACGCCAAGAAACTGACGATCACCCAGGGCGACACGTACAAGCAGCTCGGCTTCATGCCGAACTACCACGGCTGGGAGACCACGACCGAGCACTACCTGGGCCAGTTCTCACCGACCTACTTCGACAAGTCCGGCAAGTCGACGGTCGCCACCGACCCGGCCGTCGCCGACGCCCTCCAGCTCCAGAAGAAGCTCGTCGACGACCTCGGCGGCTTCACGAAGCTGGAGAAGTTCCGCTCCGGCCTCGGTGACGAGTGGGGCCCCAAGCACCCCTTCCAGACCGGCCAGGTCGCCATGCAGCTGGACGGCGAGTGGCGCCTCGGCATGGCCCTCGCCGCCAAGCCGGACTTCGAGATCGGCGTGGCCCCGCTGCCCGTCCCCGACGACCAGGCGGACCAGTACGGCAAGGGCTACATCACCGGCACCATCGCCGGTATCGCCGCCACCAGCAAGAAGCAGAACGCGGCCTGGGAGTTCGTCAAGTACATCACCACCGACACCGACGCGGTGGTGGGCTTCTCCAACGCCATCCACAACGTGCCCTCGACGCTGGACGCGCTGAAGTCGCCGAAGCTGAAGTACGACCCCCGCTTCAAGACGTTCCTGGACATCGCCGCGAACCCGAACTCGACCACCGCCCCGGCCTCGGTCAACGGCGGCGTCTACCTCACCACCGTCCAGCAGCTCGGCTACGACTACGAGAGCGGCAAGCTCACCGACCTGTCGGCGGGCCTGCAGAAGGCCGCCGCGCAGATCGACACGGACATCGCGCAGGCGAAGTAGCGATGAGCGCCCTCACCCTGCGGGTGAAGCGCCGCCGGTCGGCGCTGCGCACCCTGGCCTTCCTCTCGCCCTGGCTGATCGGCTTCGCGGTCTTCTTCGCGTACCCGATGATCTCGACCGTCTACTTCTCGTTCATGCACTACGACGGCTTCAAGCCGCCGACCTGGAGCGGGACGAAGAACTGGACGTACGTCTTCGATTCCTACCCGTTCTTCTGGCCCGCCCTGCGCAACACGCTCTGGCTGGTCGTGATCATGGTGACCCTGCGGGTCCTGTTCGGACTCGGCATCGGGATGCTGATCACGAAGATCAAGACGGGGACGGGGGTCTTCCGCACCCTCTTCTACCTGCCCTACCTGGCCCCGCCGGTGGCGGCCACCATGGCCTTCGCGTTCCTCCTCAACCCGGGTACGGGACCGGTCAACTCGATCCTGGAGAAGATCGGCATCCCGGCCCCGGGCTGGTTCAACGACCCGAGCTGGTCCAAGCCGGCCCTCACCCTGCTGGCCCTGTGGGGCGTCGGCGACCTGATGGTCATCTTCATGGCCGCCCTGCTCGACGTACCGAAGGAGCAGTACGAGGCGGCCGAACTGGACGGCGCGTCGGCCTGGCAGCGGTTCCGGTTCGTCACCCTGCCCAACATCTCGCCGATCATCATGTTCGCCGTCGTGACCGGCGTGATCGGGGCCATGCAGTACTACACCCAGCCCCTGGTCGCCGGAAAGGTCGCCTCGGGGGTGATCCAGGGCGCGGGCACCATGTTCGAGCCCGGCTACCCCGAGCACTCGACCCTCACGCTCCCCCAACTCGTCTACAACCTCGGCTTCCAGCGCTTCGACTACGGCTCCGCGTGTGTCGTGGCCCTGGTCCTGTTCGCCCTGTCGATGGCGTTCACCGCGCTGTTGATGCGGCGCCGGGGCGGTCTCATCCAGGCAGGTGACTGACATGACCCAGGTACTGGAACGGCCGGTGGAGCTGAACAGTCCCGCCTCGCCCGCCGAGCGCACCGCGCGCCGCAAGGCGCTCCTGGAATGGATCGCGATCCACTCCCTCGGCGTGGCCGCGGCCCTGTTCTTCACCCTCCCCTTCGTGTTCGTGTTCCTGACGTCCCTGATGAGCGACTCGCAGGCGCTCAGCCGGGACCTGATCCCGCACACCTGGGAATGGGCCAACTACCGGAAGGTCTTCGACACCCCCGGCTTCCTCACCTGGTGGAAGAACACCCTGATCTACGCGGGACTGGGAACCGTCCTTACCGTCGCCTCCTCGATCCCGGTGGCGTACGCGCTCGCCAAGTTCCGCTTCCGGGGCCGCAATCTGACGCTCATGCTGGTGATCTCGATGATGATGCTGCCGCCGCAGGTCGTCGTCATCCCGATGTACCTGTTCTGGGCCAAGCAGCTCGACCTCTCCGGCACCCTGTGGCCGATGATCATCCCGCTGGCGTTCGGCGACGCGTTCTCCATCTTCCTGCTGCGCCAGTTCCTGATGACGATCCCGAACGAGTACCTGGACTCGGCGAAGGTCGACGGCTGCGGCGATCTGCGCACGCTGCTGCGGATCGTCCTGCCGATGGCGAAGCCCGGGATCGCCGCCGTCGCCCTCTTCCAGTTCTTCAACGCCTGGAACGACTACTTCGGCCCGCAGATCTACGCCTCGGAGAACCCGGGCGCGTGGACCCTCTCCTACGGCCTGGAGTCCTTCAAGGGCGCGCACCACACCGACTGGAACCTCACCATGGCGGCCACCGTGCTGGTCATGGCCCCCGTGATCCTCGTGTTCTTCTTCGCCCAGAAGGCGTTCGTCGAAGGTGTCACCCTCACCGGAGTGAAGGGTTAACAAGGCATGAAACTCACCGTGGTGGGGGGCGGTTCGACCTACACCCCCGAACTGATCGACGGCTTCGCCCGGCTGCGCGACACCCTGCCGCTCCAGGAGCTGGTCCTGGTCGACCCGGCCGCCGACCGTCTGGAACTCGTGGGCGGACTGGCGCGGCGGATCTTCGCCCGGCAGGGCCACCCGGGGCGGATCGTCACCACCTCCGACCTGGACGCGGCCGTCGACGGCGCCGACGCCGTGCTGCTCCAACTGCGCGTCGGCGGCCAGGCGGCCCGCCAACAGGACGAGACCTGGCCCCTGGAGTGCGGCTGCGTCGGCCAGGAGACCACCGGCGCCGGCGGCCTCGCCAAGGCGCTGCGCACGGTCCCCGTGGTCCTGGACATCGCCGAACGGGTCCGCCGGACCAACCCGGGCGCCTGGATCGTCGACTTCACCAACCCGGTCGGCATCGTCACCCGCGCCCTGCTGAAGGAGGGCCACAAGGCGGTCGGCCTGTGCAATGTGGCGATCGGGCTGCAACGCAGGTTCGCCGCGCTGCTCGACGTGACACCGGCGGACGTCCACCTGGACCACGTCGGCCTCAACCACCTCACCTGGGAGACCGGCGTCCGTCTGGGCGGCCCGGAGGGCGAGGACGTCCTGCCGGGCCTGCTGGCCGCCCACGGCGACACGATCGCCGGCGACCTGCGCCTGCCCCTCCCCCTGCTGCGCCTCCTCGGCGTGGTCCCGTCCTACTACCTGCGCTACTACTACGCCCACGACGAGGTCGTACGGGAGCTGCGCACGAAGCCGTCCAGGGCGGCCGAGGTGGCCGCGATGGAACGGCAGCTGCTGGAGATGTACGGCGACCCGGCGCTCGACGAGAAACCGGAGCTGCTCACCAAGCGCGGCGGCGCCTTCTACTCCGAGGCGGCCGTGGACCTGGCGGCGGCCCTGCTCACGGGCTCGGGAAGCCCGTACCAGGTGGTCAACACGCTCAACGACGGCACGCTGCCCTTCCTCCCCGACGACGCGGTGATCGAGGTGCAGGCGGCCGTGGGCCAGAAGGGTCCCTCCCCGCTGCCCGTGGCCCCGGTGGACCCGCTGTACGCGGGGCTGATGGCGAACGTGACGGCGTACGAGGACCTGGCCCTGGACGCGGCCCTGCGGGGCGGCCGGGACCGCGTGTTCAAGGCCCTCCTCGCCCACCCCCTGATCGCCCAGCACGCCTACGCCGACGAGCTGACCGACCGACTGATCGCACACAACCGGGAGCACCTCGCGTGGGCCTGACCGCAAGCGTCCTCGCCATCGACGCGGGCAACAGCAAGACCGACGTGGCGGTGGTGGCCGCCGACGGGGAGGTGCTCGCCACCGCCCGCGGCGCCGGCTTCCGCCCGCCCGCCGTCGGGGTCGAGGCGGCCGTCGACGCCCTCGCCGAGGCCGTCACGCGCGCGTACGCCGCCGCCGGCGTCACCTCGGTGACCCATGTCTCCGCCTGCCTGGCCAACGCCGACCTGCCGGTGGAGGAGAAGCAGTTGGCGGCGGCCCTGCACGCACGCGCGTGGGGCGCCACCGTGGACGTCCGCAACGACACCTTCGCCATCCTGCGCGCCGGCGTGCCCGACCCCCGGGGCGTGGCCGTGGTCTGCGGCGCCGGCATCAACTGCGTCGGCATGCGCCCCGACGGCCGCACCGCCCGCTTCCCGGCCCTGGGCCGCCTCTCCGGGGACTGGGGCGGCGGCTGGGGCCTGGCCGAGGAGGCGGTCTGGCACGCGGCCCGCGCGGAGGACGGCAGGGGCCCCGCCACCGCCCTGGCCCACACCCTCCCCGCCCACTTCGGCCGCCCCGACATGTACGCCCTCATCGAGGCCCTGCACCTGGAGCACATCCCGGACCTGCGCCGCCACGAACTGACCCCGGTCCTCTTCGAGACGGCGGCCCGGGGCGACACCGTGGCCCGCGGGATCGTCGACCGCCTCGCCGAGGAGGTCGTCACCATGGCGACGGTCGCCCTGACCCGCCTGGACCTCCTGGGGGAGGAGACCCCGGTCCTCCTCGGCGGAGGGGTCCTGACGGCAGGTCACGACCAGCTGGACGACGGCATACGGGACCGCCTGACGGCACGCGCCCCGAAGGCGGTGGCGGAGGTGGTACGCGCGCGCCCGGTCCTCGGGGCGGCACTGCTGGGCCTGGACCGGGTCGGGTCGGGGGCGCGGGCACAGGGAAGGACCAGGGAGTTCTTCGAGGCGTGAAAGGAACCGAACACCCGCCCACGACGTTTTCATGAACAGGGGTGACTGCGATCTGATCAAGATCGAGTGAAGGCCGGTGTGCAATGACACCCCCGCCAGCGATACTTGCGGCGAGGCATGACCATGGGGGAGGTCAGAAACGTGGCAGAACCGGCAACAGCCGCTCCACCGAATCGCCGTACGGCGTTCGCGGAGGGCGTGGACAAGGCCCGCGCCGCGGCGACGACGGAGCCGGGCCGGCTCCGGATCATCGGCGCCGTCCTCGCCCTCCTCGTGGTCGCGTTCGGCGCCGTCACCGCCTGGCAGACCGCCGACCGCGCCGCCGCGGCCGACGACGTGCTGCACAAGAGCCAGCCGCTGAGCGCGGCCGCGGCCGAGATCTACCGTTCGCTGGCCGACGCCAACACCGCCGCCTCCAGCGGCTTCCTCGCGGGCGGCCAGGAGACGCCAACCTCCCGCAAGCAGTACGAGGAGGACATCGACAAGGCGGCCGCCGAGCTGGTGCGGGCCGCCAACAGCTCCGACCCGGACTCCCCCTCCGCCGACGCCATCACCAAGCTGAACACCCTGCTCCCGGAGTACAAGGGCCTGGTCGAGCGCGCGCGGACGTACAACCGTCAGGGCTTCCCGGTCGGCGGCGCCTATCTGCGCTACGCGAACCAGAAGATGCAGGACGAGATGCTCCCGGCGGCGCAGCAGCTCTACACCAAGGAGAACCAGCGCCTCGAGGACGACTACGCCGACGCCACCCCCTACCCGTGGGCGGCGATCGCGCTGGGCGTCCTGGCGCTGGCCGCCCTGGCGTGGGCGCAGCACCGCAACTACCGCCGGACGAACCGGGTCCTCAACCACGGCCTGGTCTCGGCCACCGCGGCCGCCACCGTCGTCCTGCTGTGGCTCGTCGTCGGCCACAGTGTGGCCCGCGCGGCACTGAACGACTCCTACGACCACGGCGTCCGCTCGCTGAACGTGCTGCACGACGCGCGGATCGCGTCCCTGAAGGCGCGCGGCAACGAGAACCTCACGCTGGTGGCGCGCGGCGCCGAGACCGAGAAGATCGCGGTCGACGGCGGCGAACCCAAGACGGTCGACAAGTACGACAACGACTTCACCACCGAGATGAAAGACCTCGCCACCGGCCTCACACAGGCGGCGAAGCTCGCCGACGACCAGGCGGGCGAGAAGCCGGTCACCTCGGCGGAGGGCAACATGGCGGTGTGGAATCAGCGCCACCTCGCGGCCCGCGAGCAGGACGACAACGGCAACTACGAGCAGGCGCTGGCCCTGGTGATCGGTGACAAGGGCGCGACCGCCGAGTGCTTCGACAGCGTCGACAAGAACCTGGCGACGGCGCTCAAGCACGAGCAGAAGGAGTTCCAGGCGGCGGCCGGGGACGGTCTGGGCGCGATGACCGGTCTGACGGCCGGCGCGGCCGTCCTCGCGGTGCTGGGTGCGGCGGGCGCGGTCCTCGGCATCGGCCGCAGGCTGTCGGAGTACCGGTGAGAGGGGGCATGGCGATGCGGGCACGACGTGTGCGCGACAGCCTGAAGGGCTGGGGCGGTGTGGGGGCGATGGCGGGCGTCTGCGCCCTCGCGCTGACCGGTGTGCTGCTGCTGCCGCTGACCACCGGCCACCGGGGCGACGGCTCGACGGGCCTGGCGGGCCCGCGGATCGCCGCGGGGAGCCCGGCGGCGGACGCCAAGTGCACGGACCCCGAGAAGCAGACGCTGCCGCCGTCGAGCGCGGACGGCCCGACGATCGCCGCGATCAAGGCCCGCACGGGCGAGAAGCGCAAGCTGATCGTCGGCGTCGACCAGAACAGCTACCGCTGGGGCTACCGCGACCCGAACAACGCGGGCGCGAAGCTGGAGGGTTTCGACATCGACCTGGTGCACGCGATCGCCCAGGACATCCTCGGCGACCCGGAGGCGGTCCAGTTCAAGGCCATCCCGACCAACCAGCGCATCCCCGCACTCCAGGACAAGCAGGTCGACATGGTCGTCCGCACGATGACGATCAACTGCGACCGCATCGGGGACGTCGCGTTCTCCGCGCCCTACTTCAAGACCGGCCAGCAGGTGCTCGCCCCCAAGTCCTCCTCGATCAAGGGGTACGGCCCCACCCTGGCCGGGAAGAAGATCTGCACGGCGTCCGGTTCGATCGCCAACCTCCGCCTCACCGGGGACAAGACCGCGGGCCGTATACCCAAGAGCGTGAATCTCGACACGGTCGTCCCCAGCCAGCTGGACTGCCTGGTGCGGCTCCAGCTCGGCGAGGTCGACGCGGTCGTCACCGACGGCGCGCTCGCGGCGAGCCAGGCCGCCCAGGACCCGACGGTGCAGCTCAAGGGCGATCCGTTCACGACCGAGTACTACGGCGTGGCGATGAACCTGAAGGCGAACGACCTGGTCAGCCGGGTCAACCAGATCCTCGTGGAGTACCGGGCGAACGGCTGGCAGACGTCGTACGACAAGTGGCTGTCGGCGACACTGGGCAGTAACGCGGGGCTGGCGAAGCCGCCCGCTCCCGTGTATCTGCGCAAGAGCTGACGGTCCGACAGGCAGGACACGTACCGGAGCAACGATCCGCACGGCGGCGAAAGAGGTGGTCGATGGGCGTCACGGGAGCCCCCGGGCCGGTGATGGACCGGGACGAGGTCGACCGTGCGCTGGCGCGGCTCGGCGCGGAGCACGAGGCGATCGAGACCTCGCTCCTCGCCCTGCAGGACCACGCGGGCCGACGGCTCCTGGAGGGCGCCCGGCTGACCGGGGTCACCGAGCGGCGCTGGGGGGCCGCGGAGGCGCAGATCACCCTGCTGTGGGCGTACTTCGACGCGTACACGGACGCGTTGCGCTCCGCGCGGGAGATCCGCTCGCGCCGCCGCTGGTCCAGCCGTGAGGACCTGGTGGAGCTGACGGAGCTGCTGCGCGGCGAGTCCGTCACGGTCGCCGGCTCGGCCACGGCCGCGGCGAACGCGCCGACGCTGGTCGGCACCGGCAAGCTCAGCCAGAGCTTCTCCCTGGCCGCCCTCGTCGACACGATGAACGACCTGTACGCCTCGTCGCTGGACATGGTGGTCGCCGCCGACGCGGTGTGGTCGGCGCTGCCCGCGCGGATCGATTTACTGGCCGCGGAGCTCCAGCGCACCCGGCAGCTCGCACACTCCGTGGGCGTGCGCCCGGGCGAGCACCCGGCGGGCGACGACCTGGAGCACATCACGGGCACGCTGACGCGGCTGCGCGAGGAGGTGGTGTCGGACCCGCTGGCGTACTGGGTGCCGGCGCAGGGCAGTTCGGCGCCCGGCGGCGGCCGTCCGGACACCACGGTGTACGACCGTGAGGCGCGCGCCCTGGAGGACGTACGGCGGGAGATCGACGCCGTCCTGACGGTCCGCCAGGACGCCGAGCAGCGGCTGGTCCGGCTGCGGGACGTGCTCAGCCGGGCCGACCGCACCCTCGCCGAGGCGCGCACCGCGCGCGGGGAGGTGCTCGCCAAGATCGCGGCGACGGAGGTGCCGGTGGTCAGCGGCCCGCCGACCGTGCTCCAGGAGCAGCTCGCGACGGCCGCCGAGTACCGCCGGCACGCGCAGTGGCACCGGCTGTCCCCGCTGCTGGAGTCGCTGGAGCGGAAGGCGGAGGACGAGCTGTTGCGCGCCCGCGAGTCGCTCACGGCGGTCACGGCGCCGCTGGCGGTCCGCGCGGAGCTGCGCGGCCGGCTCGACGCGTACAAGGCGAAGGTGGCCCGGCACGGCCTCGCCGAGGACCCGTTCCTCATCGAGCGCTACGACGCGGCGCGCCGCATGCTGTGGAGCGCGCCCTGCGATCTGCGCGTCGCCGAACAGGCCGTCCTGCGCTACCAGCGGGCGGCCGCCGAACTGCTGTCCGCCCCGCGCGTACCGGAGCAGGGCGGGCCTCAGGACCACAGGGGGGAGCGGTAGCCATGAGTCAGGCGGGGCAGACGTGTCAGCGGCCGGGCTGCGAGGGGTCGTACGAGGACGTGGGCGGCGGCGAGCTGTACTGCGACACGTGCGGGCTCGCCCCGGTCGTCTCGGCGGGGGGCCTGGGCGGCTCGCGCGGCAGCGGCAGTGCCGACACCCCGGCCAGTTCCCGCAGTGCGCGCAGTGCGCGGACGTCGTCGGAATCGGCGAAGTCGCGCCGCTCGGTGTCGGGACGGCTCTCGCGCTCCCTGTCGGGCAAGGCGACGGGCCGCTCGGTGTCGGTGCGCAGCTCCGGCTCGTCGGCCGGCTCCTCCGGGCGGGCGCGGCTCGGGGCCGGTCTGGTGACGGTGCCGCAGGTGCCGCGGCCCGACCCGCGCGCGATGGTGCTGGACGACCCGGAGGTGCCCGAGCGCAAGCGGTTCTGCTCGCGCTCCGACTGCGGTGCGCCGGTGGGCCGTTCGCGCGGTGACCTGGCGGGGCGCACGGAGGGCTTCTGCACCAAGTGCGGCAACCCGTACTCGTTCGTCCCCAAGCTGCGGGGCGGGGACGTCGTGCACGGCCAGTACGAGGTCGCGGGCTGTCTGGCGCACGGCGGTCTGGGCTGGATCTACCTCGCGGTGGACCGGGCCGTCGCGGACCGCTGGGTGGTGCTGAAGGGCCTGCTGGACACGGGCGACCAGGACGCGATGGCCGCCGCGATCTCCGAGCGGCGCTTCCTCGCCGAGATCGAGCACGCCAACATCGTGCGGATCTACAACTTCGTCGAGCACCTCGACCAGCGGACCGGGTCGCTGGACGGCTACATCGTCATGGAGTACGTCGGCGGCAAGTCCCTCAAGGAGATCGCCAACACCCGCCGCAGCGGCGACGGGAAGCGGGACCCGCTGCCGGTGGAGCAGGCGTGCGCGTACGGCATCGAGGCCCTGGAGGCGCTCGGGCATCTGCACAGCCGCAATCTGCTGTACTGCGACTTCAAGGTCGACAACGCGATCCAGACCGAGGACCAGCTCAAGCTGATCGACATGGGCGCGGTGCGCAGGATGGACGACGAGGAGTCGGCCATCTACGGCACGGTCGGCTACCAGGCGCCGGAGGTGGCCGACGTCGGCCCGTCGGTGGCCAGCGACCTCTACACCGTGGGCCGTACGCTGGCCGTCCTGACCTTCGACTTCCAGGGCTACACGACGGTCTTCGCCGACTCGCTGCCCGACCCGGACACCATCGAGGTGTTCCGCCGGTACGAGTCCTTCTACCGGCTGCTGGTGCGCGCCACCGATCCCGACCCGGCCCGGCGGTTCGCCTCCGCGCAGGAGATGGCCGAGCAGCTGACGGGGGTGCTGCGGGAGGTCGTCTCGGTGCAGAGCGGCAAGGCCCGGCCGGCCCTGTCGACGCTGTTCGGGCCCGAGATCAAGGTCACGGACAGCGAGCTGTTCCCCAAGCTGGACGGGGAGGTGTCCCGGCTCGGCACACGGGTCGTCAGTTCGCCGCGGCAGTCCGGCGGTTCGGCGTCCGGCGCCCCGGCCCTGGCGGGTGCCGGATCGGCCTCCGGTGCTCCGGCGCGGAGTGCCGGTGGTGCCGGTGGTGCCGCCCCGGCTCTTCCCGCCGCCTCCGCCGCCTCAGGGGGCTCCGGGGGCTCCGGGGGCTCCGGCGCCCTGGTCAAGACCGTCGCCGCGCCCGCCGCCGGGCTCGCGCTGCCCGTGCCGCACGTGGACCCAGCCGACCCCAACGCGGGCTTCCTGGCGGGCCTTTCGGCGTCCGCGGCGGGCGAGCTGATCACCGCCCTCACGGCCGCGCCGGCCCCGTCCGTGGAGACCCGGCTGCGCCAGGTCCGCGCCTGGCTGGAGAACGGCGACCACCGGACGGCCCTGCAGTCCCTGTCCACCCTGGAGGGCGAACGGCCCGACGACTGGCGGGTGGTCTGGTACCGGGGCGTGGCCTCGCTGGCCACCGGCGACCACGAGGGTGCCGCGCTCGCCTTCGACGCCCTCTACGACGCCTTCCCGGGCGAGCCCGCGCCCAAGCTGGCGCTCGGTCTGTGCGCCGAGGTGCTGGGCCAGTTGGACAACGCGGCCGAGTACTACCGGCTCGTCTGGTCGACCGACCCCAGCTATGTGAGCGCGGCGTTCGGCCTCGCGCGCGTGCAGCTCGCCGCCGGGGACCGCCGTGGTGCCGTACGGACCCTGGAGTCCGTGCCGGAGTCCTCCATCCACTACACGGCGGCCCGGGTCGCGGCGGTGCGGGCCCGGCTCAGGCAGCGGACGGCGGTCGCCGCCGACGTACCCTTCCAGGAGGATCTCACCGCGGCTGCGGGGCAGGTCGAGGCGCTGGACGCGTACGGCCTCGACCCCACGCGGCGGGAGCAGTTGTCCGCGGAAGTCCTCGGCTGCGCGCTGGACTGGATACTCTCCGGGGGCCAGGGCTCCGGCCCGGACGCCCGGCAGCCGCTGCTCGGCGCTCAACTCGACGAGCGGGGGCTGCGCTTCGGCCTGGAGCGCTCGTACCGCACGCTGGCCCGGCTGGCGACGCGCGGTGAGGAGAGGATCGACCTGGTGGAACGTGCCAATCGTTACCGCCCCCGGACGTGGGTGTAGTTGATGTCCCAGATGCCCCGGCAGGCCGCCCTGCCGACGTGTCCGAGCTGCGCGGAGCCGCTCGACGCGGGTGACCGTTACTGCGGCGCGTGCGGATTCGACCTGTCGGTCGTGCCGCACCGCCCGGACGACCACCCGACCCTCGCGATGAACGGCGCGGCCGCCCCGGAGGCCCTCGCGGCGTGGGCCGCGCCCGCGGCGGCGCCCACCGGCGGAGTGCGGTTCGACCGGCCCGCCGAGCCGGAGGAGTATCCGTTGCAGGCGCCGGACCCGCGGGTCGCCGCCGAGGCCGGCGCGGTCAAGGTGTGCGTGGCCTGCCGGGCCGGGCGGGTCGACGACGACGGGTACTGCGAGAACTGCGGACACGCCCAGCCGCGTGAACGCGACCACATGGAACTGGAGTCGGGCCCGGTGGCCGCCGTCAGCGACCGCGGGCTGCGCCACCACCGCAACGAGGACTCCTTCAGCCTCGGCCGCGCCACACTGCCCGACGGCTCCCCGGCGCTCGTCGCGATCGTCTGCGACGGCGTCTCCTCGGCGACCCGTCCCGACGACGCCTCGATGGCCGCGGCCCGGACGGCGGGCGACACGCTGCTGGCGGCCCTGCCGCAGGGCACCCACCCGCAGGCGGCGATGCACAAGGCGATCGTCGCCGCCGCGAACGCGGTCAACGCGCTGGCCGGCGAGCCCGCCACCGCCCGCGAGCACACCCCGCACCAGAACTCCCCCGCCTGCACCCTGGTCGGCGCGGTCGTCACCGCGGGACTGCTGGTCGTCGGCTGGGTCGGCGACAGCCGCGCCTACTGGGTGCCGGCCGACCGCGCCACTCCCCCGGCCCGGCTCACCGAGGACGACTCCTGGGCCGCGCAGATGGTCGCCGCGGGCCTGATGAGCGAGGCCGAGGCGTACGCCGACGAGCGCGCCCACGCGATCACCGGCTGGCTCGGCGCCGACGCCTATGAACTGGAGCCGCACACCGCGTCCTTCAAGCCGGACCGTCCCGGTGTGGTGGTGGTGTGCACCGACGGTCTGTGGAACTACGCGGAGGCGGCCGAGGAGATGGCCGAGGTCGTCCCCCTCGACGCCGCCGTACGACCGCTGCACTGCGCGCAGGTCCTCGTCGGCCACGCCCTGGACGGCGGGGGCCACGACAACGTAACAGTGGCCGTCGTACCGTTCCCCGCGCCGCCTCAGGGGGCAGGAAACGCCTGAGGGCGCAAACGGGGACATCCACGGGTGACACGCCCACGGGCCGGAGGGGACCGGTCCGCACCTTGCGAGGGGGATTCGATCAGCCATGGCCAATTTCTCGAAATCGAACGTGCCGCAGTTCTCGGTGGACGTCTACCAGAACGAGTACCTGCCGGAGGGCGGCCGTGAGGTCAACGCGATCGTCACGGTGACCGCGACCGGCGGCGGCACCGTCGGCACCGCGGTCACCGCACCGCATCTGTACGCGCCCGGCCAGGGCCCGTCGGCCGCGGTGGCGATCATGGTGGACTGCTCCGGCTCGATGGACTACCCGCCGGCCAAGATGCGCAACGCGCGGGACGCCACCGCCGCCGCCGTCGACACCCTGCGCGACGGCGTGCAGTTCGCGGTGATCGGCGGGACGCACATCGCCAAGGAGGTCTACCCGGGCGGCGGGCGGCTCGCCGTGGCCGACGCCACCACCCGTGCGCAGGCCAAGCAGGCGCTGCGCCGGCTCAGCGCGGGCGGCGGCACCGCGATCGGCACCTGGCTGCGACTGGCCGACCGGCTGCTGTCCTCGGCCGAGACCGGCATCCGGCACGGCATCCTGCTCACCGACGGCCGCAACGAGCACGAGTCGCCGCAGGACCTCAAGGCCGCCCTCGACGACTGCGCGGGCCGGTTCACCTGTGACGCCCGCGGCGTGGGCACCGACTGGGAAGTGAAAGAAGTCACAGGGATCGCCTCCGCCCTGCTCGGCACCGCCGACATCGTCGCCGATCCGTCCGGTCTCGCCGCCGACTTCACGCAGATGATGGAGACGGCGATGGGCAAGGAGGTCGCGGACGTCGCGCTGCGCCTGTGGACCCCGGTCGGCACCACCATCAAGTTCGTCAAGCAGGTCGCGCCGACCGTCGAGCAGCTCACCGACCGCCGCACCGAGGCGGGCCCGCGCGCGGGCGACTACCCCACCGGTTCCTGGGGCGACGAGTCCCGCGACTACCACGTGTGCGTCGAGGTCCCGGCCGCCCACCTGGGCCAGGAGATGCTGGCCGCACGGGTCTCGCTGGTCGTGCCGCAGCCGGACGGATCGTTCCAGAACCTCGGGGCGCAGGGGCTCGTACGGGCCGTGTGGACCGACGACATGGCGGCCTCGACGTCGATCAATCCGCAGGTCGCGCACTACACGGGTCAGGCCGAACTGGCACAGGTCATCCAGCAGGGGCTGGACCTGCGCAAATCAGGTGATATGGATGGAGCGACGGCCAAACTGGGCCGTGCGGTCCAGCTCGCGAGCGTCTCGGGGAACGCCGATACTGCGAAACTGCTTGCGAAGGTGGTGGACGTGGTCGACGCCACGACAGGTACTGTGCGACTGAAGGCGAAGGTCGCGGAAGCCGACGAGATGACTCTCGAGACCCGGTCCACAAAGACTGTTCGTGTAAAGAAGTGACGTCAGACGACCACGAGGTCACCGAAGCGGTCACCGAAGGAGAGAGGGGGACGCGCCGACATGCCGACCTGCCCGAACGGACACCAGTCGGGTTCCGACGACTGGTGCGAGGTCTGCGGTCACCGCATGGCCGGTGCCGTACCCCCGCCCCCGCCACCCCCGCCGCCCACGAGCGGCTACGGCTTCCCGCCCCCGCAGAACACCCAGCCCGGCCGCGAGGCGGAGCTCTGCCCGCAGTGCCGTACGCCCCGTGAGGGCGGTGCGCCGTTCTGCGAGGAGTGCCGGTGGAACTTCCTCACCAACACGGCGACCTCGTACACCCCGGCCGCCCCGCGCCCGACGGCCCCCGGGCCGGGCGGGCCGGGCGGCCCCGGCGGGCGGTTCCAGGGTCCGCCGCCGTCCTTCGGCGGCAGCGACTCCTTCGACTACCAGAGCTCACGGCCCTCGCAGGTGAACCGGCCGGCCGAGCCGATCCCGCCCTTCGGCGGCGACCCGTCCCGGCCCTCGGGCCCCGGGGGGACGACCGGCGGCCCTGGCGCGTTCGGGCGTGAGCCGTCGGGCCCCGGTGGCCAGGGCGGTCCGGATGCCTTCGGGCGCGAGCCCGGGGTCACGTCCGGTGGTCCCGGCGCGTTCGGAAATCCTCCCGGTGGTCCCGGTGGACCCGGTGGTCCCGGGGCCTTCGGGCGCGAGCCCGGTGGTCAGGGCGGTCCGGGTGCGTTCGGGAATCCCCCGGGTGGTCCCGGTGGCGCGTTCGGACGTGAACCGTCCGGTCCCGGTGGACCCGGTGGTCCCGGGGCGTTCGGGCGGGAGCCCGGTGTCACCTCCCCCGGGCCCGGGGCGTACGGGAACGAGCCCGGTGGGCCGGGTGCGTTCGGGCGTGAACCGTCCGGTCCGTCCGGTCCGTCCGGTCCCGGTGGTCCGGCCGGCGGCCCCGGCGCGTTCGGACGCGAGCCCTCCGGTCCCGGTGGCCGGCCCTCCGCCGACCCCTTCGGGCGTGAGCCGTCGGGTCCGCCCGGGGATCCCTTCCGGCGTGAGCCCGCGGGTCCCGGTGGTCCCGGTGGCCCCTCCCCGTTCGGTGCCGACCCCTCGCGTCCCGGCCCGCCGCCCGGTCAGGGCGGTCCCGGTGGCCCCGGTGGCCCCGGGATACCGCAGGCCTTCCAGCCTCCCGGACCGGGTGGCCGGACGGCCCCGCCCGGATTCCCCCCGGACACCGGCCGGCCGCAGCCCGGCGGCCAGGGCTTCGGCGGCGCCGACGACGACTGGGTGATCTCCCCGCCCGGTCAGGGCCGGCGCCCCGGCGGCCAGGGCGGCGGTGGCTACGGCTACCCGCAGTCCGGCTCCACGCAGGCACCGCCCCCGCCCGGCGGTGGCTACGGCTACCCGCAGCCCGGTTCCACGCAGGCACCGCCCCCGCCCGGCCCTGCGTTCCCGCAGCAGCCGGCGACCTGGACGGCGACCATCGGCCCGGACCGCGCGTACTTCATGGCGATGATGCACCGCTCCGGCCCGGAGGCCGCGGGGCTCAACCTGCCCGCGTACTCGCCCGAGCAGCAGCGCACGCTCACCGGCAACCAGGTCACCATCGGCCGCCGTCGGCACTCCACCGGCGAGACCCCCGACATCGACCTGTCGGTGCCGCCGGAGGACCCGGGCGTCTCGCACCAGCACGCGGTCCTGGTGCAGCAGCCGGACGGCACCTGGGCAGTCGTCGACCAGAACTCGACGAACGGTACGACGGTCAACAACGGCGAGGAGCCGATCCAGCCGTTCGTCCCGGTACCGCTCCAGGACGGCGACCGGGTGCACGTGGGCGCCTGGACGACGATCACGATCCGCCGGGGCTGAGCACGGCCCGCGCGTCGGGGGCTACGGTTCGACGAGCCGCGCCCCCGACGAGCCCGGCAGGGGCCAGGCGTACGGCCCCTCCGGTTCGTCCAGCCACGCCCAGGCGTGCCGTACGCCGACCGTGACGCCGTAGCGCCGCCGGTCCGGGCGGCCCTCGCGCTCCCAGAGGGCGTACGCCTCCTGGGGTTCGAGGCTGCCCCGGGTGAGCGACAGCAGGAAGCGGAACAGGTCGCTCTCCGCGGCCGGGCGCGGCACCCCGCTCGGCACGGCCGGCTCGGCTGCCGGGCGGCTCGCCCCGCGCAGGGGCACGAAGTAGGCCGGGGTGTGCAGGAAGTGGCCCTCGGCATGCCCGGCGTCCCGTACCGTCAGCGCGACCAGGCCGGTGGCCAGCGGGGTCAGGATCAGCGCACCCGGCCGGCACTGGGCGATCCAGGCCCGCGGCACGGACCCGAGCCGGCAGGTCGCGATGATCCGGTCGAACGGCGCGCGCTCCGGCACCCCGCGCGCGCCGTCCCCGGTGACGACGGTCGGGTGGTGGCCTGCGGCGGCGAGATGGCGGCGCGCGGACTCGGTGATCTCCGGGTCCAGGTCGACGGTGGTGACGTGGTCCTCGCCGAGCCGGTACGACAGCAGCGCCGCGTTGTAGCCCGTACCCGCCCCGATCTCCAGCACCCGGTCGCCGGGCCCGACCCGCAGCTCGGCCAGCATCAGCGCCATCAGCGAGGGCTGGCTGCTGGAGGTGAGCAGCTCGCCGTCGCGCACCCGGGTGGCCAGTGGGGTGTCCTCGTAGGCGCCGCGCACCCAGCGCTCACGGGTGCGCGGGTCGGGACTCTCGCCCCAGCACCGCTCGAACCCGCCGGCGGCGCCGCTGACGTAGTAGTACGGCACGAAGAGGTGGCGCGGGACCGCCGCGAACGCCTCCCGCCAGCCCGGATCGGCGGCGAAGGCCCCGCTCGCCTCGACGGCCCGCACCATCGCGGCCCGCGCCGAGACGGCGAGGCCGTCGAGACCGCGGTGGAGCCCGGGCCCGCCCCTACGCCCACCCATGCGCCCGCCCATGCCTCCACTGTGCTGCGGAACGTACGGGGAGGCGAGCGGCCGGGGAGGCGAGCGGCCGGGGAAGCGAGCGGCCGGGGAGGCGGGCGGCCGGGGAGGCGAGGGCCCGGGAGGTCCGGGGTCCTGTCGGGCGGTCCTAAGCCTTCCGTCCTCGGTCCCCCCGTCTGAGACCATGGGGAGGTGAAAGAGATTCGGCGCGGCACGCTTCAGGAGCAGACCTTCTACGAGCAGGTCGGTGGGGAGGAGACCTTCCGCCGGCTGGTGCACCGTTTCTACCAGGGAGTGGCCGAGGACCCGCTGCTCAAGCCCATGTACCCCGAGGAGGACCTGGGCCCGGCGGAGGAGCGTCTCGCGCTGTTCCTGATGCAGTACTGGGGCGGCCCCACCACGTACAGCGAGAACCGCGGCCACCCGCGGCTGCGGATGCGGCACGCCCCGTTCGTGGTCGACCGGGCGGCGCACGACGCCTGGCTGAAGCACATGCGGGACGCGGTCGACGAGCTCGGGCTCTCCGAGGAGCACGAGGAGACGCTGTGGAGGTACCTGACGTACGCCGCCTCGTCCATGGTGAACGCGGCCGACTGAGGGTTCCCCTGCCGTAACCGGACAGAAATCCCGTAAGGGTATTGACGGGCTCCCGGCCCGCTGTCATGGTTACCCACATCGAGACATCAGATGTCTGACGTCAGATCTCCGGGCCACGACTGTACGGTGGCTCCAGACCCGCACCCCGCCCCGCCGGAGGCCCAACGATGTCGCTCTCCGAAGACCTCGCCGAACGTCTGCTCAGCGAGATCATCGACGGCACCTACCCGCCGGACGCCGCGCTCCCCCCGGAGGGCGAGCTCGCCGAGCAGGCCTCCGTCAGCCGGCTCACCGTCCGCGAGGCCGTGAAGCAGCTGCGCGCGCAGAACGTCGTACGGGTCGTACGGGGCCGTGGCACCTATGTGAACCCGCCGGACCGCTGGACCGCGCTGGAGCCGGTGGTGCGCGCCGCGTCCCACGCCTCCCACACCTCGCTCTCCGAGCGTCTGATCGAGGCCCGCCGCCTGATCGAGAACGGCGCCACCGAGCTGGCCGCGCTCCGCCGCGACGAGAGCGACCTCGCGGAGCTGCGGGAGCATCTCGCCGCCATGCGGGAGGCCGCCGACGAGCACGACACCGAGAAGTTCGTGCAGGCCGACATCGACTTCCACGCCACCGTCATGCGGGCCACGGGCAACCTGTTCGTCCCCCTCCTCTTCGAGCCCTTCGGCGCCCTCCTCGCCGAGGGCCGCCGCGAGACCTCCGCCGTGCCCCAGATCCGCGTCAACGCCATCGCCCACCACGAGCGGGTCCTGAGCGCCCTGGAGTCCGGCGACCCGGACAAGGCCCGCGAGGCGATGAACGCCCATATGCACCAGACGGCGACGGACTACCGCACCCACGTGCAGAAGCAGCCGTAACACCCGCCCCCGAAGCGGCGCGAGCGCCGACGCCGTAGCCGACCCCCAGCACAGGAACCGCCATGTCCCTACCCCGCCATGCCCTCCCCGAGCCCGAAATACTGGCAGATATCCCCCAGGCGAGGCCGGTGGCCCCCGCCGAGGTGGCCGCCCGGCTGACGACCGCCCCCCGCCTCGCCGTCCTCGACGACGACCCCACCGGCACCCAGACCGTCAAGGACATCCCGGTCCTCACCACCTGGACGACCGACGACCTGCGCTGGGCCCTGCGCCAGGACAGCCCCGCCTTCTTCGTCCTCACCAACACCCGCAGCCTCTCCCCCCAGGACGCCACCGCCCGCAACCGCGAGATCGCCCGCGCCCTGCACGAGGCCTCGCTGGCCGAGGACGTCCCGTACGTCATCGCCTCCCGCGGCGACTCCACCCTGCGCGGCCACTTCCCCCTGGAGACGGACGTCCTCGCCGAGGAACTCGCCGCGACCGGCGCCGCCCCGGACGGCGTCGTCCTCGTCCCCGCGTACATCGAGGCGGGCCGGCTCACCGTCGACTCGGTCCACTGGATGCGCACCCCGGACGGCCTCCTGCCGGTCGGCGAGAGCGAGTTCGCCCGCGACGCCACCTTCGGCTACACCTCCTCCGCCCTGCCCGACTGGGTGGAGGAGAAGACCGGGGGCCGTGTCCCCGCCGACACGGTCCTCCGCATCACCCTCACCGACCTGCGCACCGGCGGCCCCGGCCACGTCGCCACGCTGCTCGCCGGCCTCCGCGACGGAGCCCCCGCGGTCGTCGACGCCGTCTGCGACGACGATCTGCGGGTCCTCGCCCTCGCCCTGGCCGAGGCGGAGGAGCAGGGCACGCGGCTGCTGCACCGGGTCGGCCCGTCCTTCGTCCGCGCCCGCGCCGGCCAGCCCGCCCACCCCCCGCTCACCGCCGCCGACCTCGCGCCCCTGCGCGCCGACGCGCCGCACGGGCTGATCGTGGTCGGTTCGCACGTGGGCCTCACCACCCGCCAGCTGGACCGGCTGCGCGAGACGACGACGGACCTCGCCGAGTTCGAACTCGACGTCACCCGGCTCCTCGACCCCGCCCGCCGCGACCGGCACATCCGCGAGACCGCCGAGGCCGCCGCGACCGCGATGGCCACCGCCGACACGGTCGTCCGCACCAGCCGCACGGTCGTCACCGCCACCGACCCGGAGGAGAGCCTCGCCCTCTCGCGCAGCGTCTCGGCCGCGCTGGTGGAGACGGTCCGGCTGATCACCGCGGCCCGCCGCCCCGCGTTCGTCGTCGCCAAGGGCGGCATCACCTCCAGCGACACCGCCACCCACGGCCTGGAGATCCGCCGCGCCTGGGCCCGGGGCACCCTGCTGCCCGGCATCGTCTCGCTCTGGCAGCCCGTCGACGGCCCCGCCGCCGGCATCCCCTACATCGTGTTCGCGGGCAACGTCGGCGGCGACGACGCCCTCGCCGACGCGCTCGCCCTGCTCAGGAGCGCCGCCCGGGCGAGGAGTGCCGCCCTGCCGAGGAGCGCCGCCCCATGCTGCTGACCGGCCCCGACGGCCTCAAGGCCCTCACCGCCGCCCACGACCACGGCCGCGCGCTGCCCGGCTTCGTCGCCTACAACCTGGAGACCGTCCAGGGGATCGTCGCCGCGGCCGAGGCACACCCCGGCCACCCGGTCCTGATCCAGGCAGGCTCCAGCCCCTTCCGGCACGCGGGCCGCGACCCCCTCATACGGCTCGCCCTCGACGCGGCGGCCGCCTCCTCCGCCCGCATCGGCGTCCACCTCGACCACAGCCGCGACCTCGACGAGATCACCGTCTGCCTGGAGGCCGGCTACACCTCCGTCATGGTCGACGGCTCCCACCTCCCCTTCGCCGAGAACATCGCCCTCACCAGGGAGGCGGTGCGCCGGGCCCGCGACCACGGCGCCTGGGTGGAGGCCGAGCTGGGCGCCCTGCCGGGCGACGAGGACGTCTCGACGAACGCGGCGGCCTGCGCGGCCGCGCTGACCGACCCGGCCCAGGCGGCCGAGTTCGTCGCCGCGACGGGGGTCGACGCGCTGGCGGTCGCGGTCGGCAACGTCCACGGCTTCACCGCCGAACCGGTCCGCCTCGACCTGGACCGGCTGTCCGCGATCCGCTCCACGGTCCCGGTGCCGTTGGTCCTGCACGGTGCCAGCGGCGTCCCGGAAGCCCAGCTGCGCGCGGCGCTCGCCCGGGGCGTCGCCAAGATCAACGTCAACGCGGAGCTCCGCCGGGCGTACCTCGACGCGATCTCCGCGGCGCTGCCCGCCGCGCTCCCCGGTTCGGACGCGGTGAGCGTGTGGTCGGCGGGCCGATCGGCTGTGGCTGAGGCAGCATCGCGAGTGATCAACGCGCTGAGCTGAGCCGAGCCGAGCCGTTCGTCTGCGGGCCTTCGTGGGCCGTCGTGGGCCGTTCGCGCAGTTCCCCGCCCCCCTAAAAGCAACCCGTACCCCCCGCTCCCCAGAAAGGCCCCACCCCCGATGACCCCCCGTCCCCGTACCGCAGTGATCGGTCTCGGTGCCATGGGCCTCCCCATGGCCACCCGACTGGCCGCGCACCTCCCCGTCACGGCCTACGACATCTCCGCCGACCGTCTCGACCAGCTCGCGGCAGCGAACGGCACCCCCGCCCCCACCCCCGCCGACGCCGCCCGCGCGGCGGACGTCGTGCTGCTCGCCGTACGCGACCAGGCCCAGGTCGACGCCGCCCTCTTCGGCACGGACGGCGTCGCCGGCACCCTCCGCGCCGGCGCCGTGGTCGTCCTCACCAGCACCGTCGGCCCCGAGCCCGCCCGCGCCACCGCGGCCCGCCTCGCCGAGCAGGGCGTCCTCACCGTCGACGCCCCGGTCAGCGGCGGCCCGGTCCGGGCCGGCGCCGGCGATCTGCTGATCGTCGTGGGAGCCGAGGACAAGGCCCTCGACCTGGCCCGCCCGGTCCTGGACCTGCTGGCGTCCACCCTCACGGTCGTGGGCGGCAAGCCCGGCGACGGCCAGTCCCTGAAGGCGATCAACCAGCTCCTCGCCGGCGTCCACATCGCCGCCGCCGCCGAGGCGATCGCGCTGGCCCGGGGACTCGGCCTCGACCCGGCCACCGTCGTGGAGAGCCTCCGGCACGGCGCCGCGGGCTCGTTCATGTTCGCCGACCGCGGCCCCCGCATGGTCGAGACGTACGCGAACGGCACCGCCCCCGAGGTGAAGTCCCGTCTCGACATCTTCGTGAAGGACATGGGCATCGTCACCGGCATCGCGAAGGACGCCCATGTGCCCGTCCCGCTCGCCTCCGCCGCCCAGCAGCTCTACCTCCTCGGCGAGGCCGCCGGCCTGGCCGCCCACGACGACTCCTCGGTCGTCACCGTTCTCTCCCCGAAGGCGCCCACCACCGGAGGCATCAGATGAGCCACACCACCCTCCTCCTCATCGCCGCGATCGGCGTCGCCACCCTGCTGCTGCTCATCCTGCGGGCCAAGGTGCAGCCGTTCGTCGCCCTGGTCGTCGTCTCCATCGGCGTCGCGCTGAGCGCTGGCGTCCCGGCCGCCGACCTGGTGAAGACCATCGAGGAGGGCATGGGCTCCACCCTCGGTCACATCGCCACGATCATCGCCCTGGGCGCGATGATCGGCCGGATCATCGAACTGTCCGGCGGCGCGGCCTCGTTCGCGCACTCCCTCATCGACCGGTTCGGCTCCAAGCGCACCCCCCTCGCGCTCACGGTCGCCGGTTTCGTCCTCGGCATCCCGGTCTTCTTCGAGGTCGGCCTGATCATCCTGATGCCGATCGCGTACGGCGTCGCCCGCGCCTCCCGCAAGCCGCTCCTCGTGTACGCCCTCCCGATGGGCGCGGCGATGCTCACCGTGCACGCCTTCCTGCCGCCGCACCCCGGCGCGGTCGCCGTCACCCAGGCGATCGGCGCCGACCAGGGGCTGGTCCTGCTGCTGGGCATCCCGGTCACCGCGGTCGTGATCCTGCTCGGCCACCTGGTCTCGCGCCGGATGACCCGCCGTGAGTACCCGATGGACCCGGCGGTGTACGCGGAGGTGTACGGCGACGAGCCCACCGGCGGTCCGGCGTCCGGTGCTCCCGCGGTCCCCGCGGCGGACGACGGCCACGGCACCGCCGTCCTCACCCGGCCCGCCCCCGCCACGACCGCCGAGGCGGCCCCGGCCGCCCCGTCCTTCGCCATGGTCCTGGCCCTGATCGTCACCCCGATCCTGCTGATCCTGGCCGGCACCCTGGGCCAGAACCTCCTCGCCGAGGGCTCCACGCTCCGCGCGGTCCTCACCGTCCTCGGCGCACCGATGGTGGCGCTGCTGATCGACGTGGCGCTGTGCGCGTACCTGCTCGGCGCGCGCCGCGGGTGGGACCGTACGCACATCGCGAACGTGATGGGCTCCGCGCTGCCCTCCGTCGCCATGGTGATCCTGGTGGCGGGTGCGGGCGGCGTCTTCGGCAAGGTGCTGGTGGCCAGCGGCATCGGCGACGCGATCGCCGACGTCCTGGACCGGACCGGGCTGCCGGCGCTCTTCCTGGCCTTCCTCACCGCGCTCACCCTGCGCGCCGCCCAGGGTTCGACGACGGTCGCGCTGATCACGACGGCGGGCATCCTCACCCCGCTGCTCCAGCGCGCCGACCTGTCCACCGGCCAGCTCTCCCTGGTCGCGCTGGCGATGGGCGCGGGCGGTCTGGCCGTCTCGCACATCAACGACGCCGGCTACTGGATGTTCACCCGGCTGGCCGGCCTGGACGTGGCCACCGGACTGCGCACCTGGACGGTCCTGACGACCACGATGGGCGTCATCGGCTTCGGTCTGACGGCCGCGCTGTGGCCCCTGGTATGACGCCTGGTGTGACCGGGGCCGGGGCGCCGGACGTCAGCGGACGCTGACGTCCAGGGTGCCGAGCGCACCCGCACGCCGTACCGCGATCGAGCCGTACGGCGTGCGCAGCCGCAGCCAGGACCCGAACGAGAGCAGCGCCAGGTCACGCGCCCCGGCCGAGGGACGCAGGAACCCCAGGGACTGGGCCGCGTGCACGGCCCGTACCGGAAGCCCGGTCTCGCCGACCGTCCGGGACCAGATCTCCCGTCCGATCCGGTCGAGCGCGGCGCGGGTACGGCCCTCGGGGGCGAGTTCGCCGGTACGGCCGCGGAACTCGGCGACGGCCGCGCCGACCAGCTCCCGCAGCGCGTCGGGCGCCGGGAGTCCGGGCTCGGCGCGCCAGCCGCCGCGCGGCGGCAGGACACCGGCCCACGGCGGCCCGGTGACGGCGGACGGCACGGCGGCCGTGGCCGCGGTCTCGTCCACCGTCTCCAGCAGCTCGCCCGCGGACACGGTGGCGTCCAGGGTGACGTCGAGGCCGTCCTCGTACGGCTTGGCGAGGCGTACGGCGCGGATCGCGAGCACCTCGAAGGAGGGCGGCCGACCGAACACGGCCAGTGCCGTCCCGGCCGCCTGGAGGCGCACCGCGGCTCCACGGTCGTAGTGGAGCAGCCGGGAGAGGAAGGCCGCGAGGTCCGCCGCCTCCCCCTCGTCGGCGAGGTGCAGCACCGTCATGCGGCGACGGCCTCCTCGGCGTCGTCGCGGTACTCGTTGAGGAACTCGCGCTCCTCCGCCGTGATCCGGCGCGGTCGCTGGGCCGCGAAGTCGAACGGCACGATGACCGTCGACGCGGTGACGTAGACCTGGTCGCCGTCCTTCACCTCGTAGGTGATGGTGAAGGACGCCGCCCTTATCTCCGTGACCCACAGCTCGACGTCCACGGGCGTGTGCCGGTGGACGAGCTGACGCTTGTAGTCGATCTCGTGGCGCGCCACCACGGACCCCTGCTGGAAGTCCTTCTCCGGGCGGAACAGGAAGTCGATGCGGGCCTCCTCCAGATAGCGGAGGAACACCACGTTGTTGACGTGGCCGTACGCGTCCATGTCCGCCCAGCGCAGCGGGCAGCGGTAGATGTGCCGCAAGATCGATCAGCCCCGGGTCAGCTTCTTGTAGGTGGCACGGTGCGGACGTGCGGCGTCCGCACCCAGCCGCTCGATCTTGTTCTTCTCGTACGACTCGAAGTTGCCCTCGAACCAGAACCACTTGGACTCGCCCTCGTAGGCGAGGATGTGGGTGGCGACCCGGTCGAGGAACCACCGGTCGTGGGAGACGACCACGGCCGCACCCGGGAACTCCAGCAGCGCGTTCTCCAGGCTGCTGAGGGTCTCGACGTCCAGGTCGTTGGTCGGCTCGTCGAGGAGCAGCAGGTTGCCGCCCTGCTTGAGGGTGAGGGCGAGGTTGAGCCGGTTGCGCTCACCGCCGGAGAGAACGCCGGCGGGCTTCTGCTGGTCGGGGCCCTTGAAGCCGAACGCGGAGACATACGCGCGGGACGGCATCTCGACCTGACCGACGTTGATGTAGTCGAGCTCGTCACTCACGACGGCCCACAGCGACTTCTTGGGGTCGATGTTCTCGCGGCTCTGGTCGACGTACGAGATCTTGACGGTCTCGCCGACCTTGATGCTGCCGGAGTCCGGGGTCTCGAGGCCCTGGATCATCTTGAAGAGCGTGGTCTTGCCGGCGCCGTTCGGGCCGATGACGCCGACGATGCCGTTGCGCGGCAGTGTGAAGCTGAGGTCGTCGATGAGGACCTTCTCACCGAAGGCCTTGGAGAGGTTGCTGACCTCGACGACGATCGAACCGAGCCGCGGGCCCGGCGGGATCTGGATCTCCTCGAAGTCCAGCTTCCGCATCTTGTCGGCCTCGGCCGCCATCTCCTCGTACCGGGCGAGACGGGCCTTGGACTTGGCCTGACGCCCCTTGGCGTTGGACCGCACCCACTCGAGCTCTTCCTTCAGACGCTTCGCGCGCTTGGCGTCCTTCTGGCCCTCGACCTTGAGGCGGGTCGCCTTGGTGTCGAGGTAGGTGGAGTAGTTGCCCTCGTAGGGGTGGGCGCGACCGCGGTCGAGCTCCAGGATCCACTCGGCGACGTTGTCGAGGAAGTACCGGTCGTGGGTGACGGCGACGACGGTGCCGGGGTACTTCGCGAGGTGCTGCTCCAGCCACTGCACGGACTCGGCGTCCAGGTGGTTGGTGGGCTCGTCAAGGAGCAGCAGGTCGGGGGCCTCCAGCAGCAGCTTGCACAGCGCGACGCGGCGGCGCTCACCACCGGAGAGGTTGGTGACGGGCCAGTCGCCGGGCGGGCAGCCCAGGGCGTCCATGGCCTGCTCCAGCTGGGTGTCCAGGTCCCACGCGTTGGCGTGGTCGAGGTCCTCCTGGAGCTTGCCCATCTCGTCGAGGAGCGCGTCCGAGTAGTCGGTCGCCATCAGCTCGGCGACCTCGTTGAACCGCTTGAGCTTGCCCATGATCTCGGCGGCGCCGTCCTGCACGTTCTCCAGAACGGTCTTGGACTCGTCGAGCGGCGGCTCCTGGAGCAGCATGCCGACGCTGTAGCCGGGCGACAGGAACGCGTCACCGTTGGAGGGCTGCTCAAGCCCCGCCATGATCTTCAGAACGGTGGACTTACCGGCGCCGTTCGGGCCGACCACACCGATCTTCGCGCCGGGCAGGAAGCTCAGCGTTACGTCGTCAAGGATCACCTTGTCGCCGTGTGCCTTGCGCGTCTTGCGCATGGTGTAGATGTACTCAGCCAAGAGAAACCGTCCGGCAGCTTGAAATCTGGCAGTGGGCAGATACACCCCATCTTGCCCGAGGTCCATCCCTGGGTGTTAACCCGTTTGGTCAGGGACGTCTGACCTGGGGTTTCGGGGTCGACGGCTGGTACTCGTCTGTCACTGTCGGTCATCATCGAGTGACCTCGGGGGGCGTCGGACGGCCCAGGGACGGCCCAGGGCTGATCATTACGGCCCGGCCGGTCGGCCGACGGCAGCCACCCTCGATGCGGGCCGCCTGAACCTCAGCCGACGACAGCTGGCCACGATGACGGGTGCGCCGACTGATCAGGCGCGCGTGTGCCTCGCTGCACCCTCACTGGTCTCGGCCACGCTGCCATGACGTCGACTGGAGCAAGCCGCGCTGGCGGAAGCGTGGCGATGAGACCTTGGGCGATGACCTCTTCGTCCCGAACTCGGCTGGGTGGTCATTGAGGTCCAGCGAGCCGGTCAATCAACCGCTGACGGCTCTTGGCGGTCGGTTGCGGTCGTGGTGGTTGCTGTACTTCACTGCTGTACTGCAGCACTCACAGCAGCCGTTCCGCCTGGTCGTACTCGGCTGCTCTGAACGTGGGCCAATACGTGATCTGCGGCTGGGTTCGCTCGATCATTGCCAGAAGCGCCTCTCCGTGCAGGATGCGCACACCGATCTCTGTCCCATCGAGCCCCGCAAGGTTGTCGACCACATAGAGGTAGTAGCGCACCGGGTTCGCCCTGACAGCCTCCGCCTGCCGGTGTTCCAGCGGCAACGCTTCACTGCGCGCCGAGCGACTGAATGCCTTCACCTCGATCATGCGAGGGGAACTCTCGACGTCGTATGGGAGGCCCGAGGTGTGGACGTCCTTCGGGTCGCGGCCGGCGGCTCGCTCCAAGGCCATCACATGAGCGATCGCGGCCTGCTCCGTCTCCTTGTTCCCCACGACACCCCCTATGGTCAGTCGACCCATGGTGCCGTGAAGACCCTCAGCTTGGGAAGCTGAGTGGAAACAGTGCCGATTGAATCCCTGAGCTGCATGGATCGCTACTTCGGGGCCTCGGCGGGCACCGTCGCTGTCACCGTGGTTCCCCGCCGTTCCCCCTGTCTGGTGCGCTTGTGGTGCGGCGGAGCTCTGGACGTCCGGCCATAGGCAGAGAGGCGCGTACGAATGGGCGCAGTGCTCGTTGCACGCGCCGATCGCCTCGAAGTTCTGCCGTGCCTGCCAGTCGTCTTGTGGCGGTTGCTGGGGCTGGCCGTTGGCAGCTGTGGCTGCAAGGGAAGATATCGGGATGGTTGATCAGGTTCCTGCGGTGCCGGTAGGGGTGCTGACCGACCCGGCGCAGGCGTTTGCGCTGGTCGGTGGTGCCGAAGATGCCGAGCGGTTCACGTTCGGTGGCGCGACGGTCGTGATCGGTCTGGCGGGAACGGTGATCGTCACCGAGGCGGGTGACAGAGGCCCCGCCAGGAGTGGGGTGTGGAACGCGGATGAGGTCCGTCTGTTTGGTCCGGCGCCGGCACCGGTCACGAAACGACTCATGGGACGGACATGGACATGGGGCGCGGTTGACGAGGGGTTGCCCGTGCACCTCATGGTCCGTCTCGAGGAGGGCCTGCTGTACCTGGGTGTCAGTCGTACTGTCCAGGTCGGGACGGCTCTGCAGCCAGGCTGCACCGAATACGAACTCACCCGCTGCGTGGTGCGGCTCGAAGTGCCCCTGAGCCGGTCCCTGCTTGACCGGGTTCGTCCGCCGCTGCCTGCGGTGAATCTCCCGGGACTGGACTGGCTTCGGCACGTGAATGGCGACCGCGGGGCGGCGCTGGAGCAGTTCGTCACGGGCTGGTACCCCGTCACCAACGCTGTGGACACGCCGTCCACCAGACTGGCGTCGGCACCCATACCCGATGGTTTGAGACAGCTCTACCGGCTGGCCGTGCAGCGGCCGGCGGCTCTTGGAGTGCAGAACAGGATCTATCCCGAGTCGGACCTGCGCGCCGACGACCGTGGGGAAATGCTGGTTTTCGGTGTCGAGAACCAAGGAGGATTCGTCTGGTCACTCTTGTGGACGCTCGGCGGTGAGGAGACTGATCCGACCGTTTGGTTCTGCGACGACAGTGAAAGTCCGATCGCCGAACAGGAGCCGCTCAGTGGCTTCCTCCTTCAGTTCTCACTCTTCGAAGCCGCCATGCGCGCGGACTACCTGGCGCTGCCTCGCAACCTTGAACTCACAGCACAACAGGTTGACCAGCTCACCGAGCGGCTGGATCCGGTTCCGCTGCGCCCCTTCTGGCCCTGGAGCCCCACTCGCTTCTATGTGGCGCCAGGCCTCGTCATGCACGTCTGCGAAGCAGGCGATAGCAAGTTCGAGGCGTGGGCCGGGGCCACTCACCGCAGCGCTCTGGCCCTACTGGCTGATGCCACAGTCGAGTGGTCTCGCTTCGACGGATGACATCGCCGCTTTGCGTAGCCGCAGCAAAGTCGGTGAAGTCTCAATAAGCCCGCCCTGATCGCGACGGACCCTGACCAGGTCACATGGACAAGGTCCGTGGTGCTGCGCGGTGCCCACCAGCCACCGTACTTCTCTGTGGCACCCCGACGATCGGGCGCGATTGGGGGACGGACCTCTTCGTCCCGAAGCAACTTGGGTGGGCGTCCGGCCTTGGGCTGGGTGTGCTGCTCACCTGCGCCGATGGTCCGCTGACGTCCGCGCTCGTCCGCCGGTGTTCGTCGGCGTTGTCACGCAGTTAGACACTCACCGGGCACGGGTTCGTGTTCGCCCAAGCCTGGCTCTTGGTATGCCGCTAGGCGGGTCTTCCATTCCAGTCGTCCAGGTGGTCACGCGCTACGTCAAGGAACCTCGCGATCGCATTCGAAGCAGCTCCGACGGACGCTGCGACCTCGCGGTACCGGATCAAGGGGCCTTCCGTCATGATCACGAGATCGTCGCTGTCTACTGACATGAAGGGGCTGCTTTGGACCAGTCCGACGTAGCTCTCCAGATCACCCAGCGCGTTCCCGCACTTCTCAAGCACTGCATACGCCTCTTCAGCGACGACCTTTGGGCCGGCGAGTCGTACGCGGATCGCGGCATCACCCATCGGATCAAGTTGGGCCAAAAGGTCCTGCAGCGAGGGGATGGCGCCGTGACGCTCGCCTTCCCCGATGCTGCGGCTGTACGCCCCGACTGAGTTGGCTGCGTCTTGTATCTGACTTACCGACAGGCGAGCAGCCTTGGCGAACTCCTGATATGAGTCCATCCGTGTCTGTCGAACGGACATGCCGTAGGCATCGGCTCCTGATTTCGCGGCAGCACCCACGGATCCTCGGCTGGCGGAACGGGCGGCGGCAACGGTGGCCACCCCTCCCACCAGGGCGCCAGCCACGCCAGCAATGGCGGCGATGAATGCTGTGTTCATGGCCTCAGTGGCAAGTTGCATAGCTATCACAGGTCTGGCTCCAGTGCCCTGAGGTGCTCCTATGCGTGCGAAGCGCACGGTACAGCCGCACTCCGTTCCTTGTAGAGGGCGTGATCTCGCCACTCAGGCAAAGTGGGCGGCACGTTCTGATCCGTAGCTCTGGAGAGATCGGTCATTGGAGGTCATACGGGCTGCGGGGAGGGCCGTGAGGACCAGTGTCGGTCGCTGACGGTTGTTGGGGTTGCTGTACTTCGTTGCTGTACGGCAGCGAAGACGGCCAGGGCGGTTCACTGCGGCTGCTTAGCAGTACACGCGCCATTCCTCCTGCGGGACGTGGCCCTCCCACGCATCACAGACACGATCCGCCCACTCCCGGGCCACGAAGACCGGACGACTGAGCAGGATGTCGCCGGCACGCTGCGCACGGAGAACAACGCCAAGCGCGTCGGCGCCGAGGTCACCGTACTGCGAGCACCTGATCGCTCCATCCAGTCCCTGCCCGCTCACATAGTCAGCGAACTGATCGGCCAGCTTCGAGGGGACTTGCCCCACCAGACGCAGATCGCCGAGGGCGACCTGGGGCCCACGAAGCGCGTCGATAGCAACACTGGCGAGCGTCCCCGATGCCGCGAAGTAGGTCGTCACCGCGTGGCCCCGAGACGACGGCAGATGGAACATCGCCCACTCGCCCGGCACTTCCACACCAGGAAGCTCATTGCCCAGCGCAGCAACCACTTCATCTCGGCTCATCCCGAACCGGAGTGGTCCCACGCTCAGGAACGGCGCGAAAGACCACTGCTCCCGCTCCGACTCCTCAAACGCAACACCCGCCCGCTCCACAGATCCCCCTTACAGTGCAGTCGACCGAACGCACCTTACCCGCCAGTTCATCAGCGGTCGGCGCACACGCTTTCCAACTGTGGTGGTGGGGTCTTGGGCTGCGTCCAGGGGCGTTCACCTGCGTTCATGAGCGTCGGCCATCAGGGCGGGGAGGGCTCTGAGTCTCGTCTGAGCGGCCGTGAACGGCACTGAACGAGACGGGAACTGAGACGGAGCGGGGGCCGACCCTCACGCCCTGGTGGTGTCGGTCCCTCGTGCCATCATCCTCGCGTGTTGAAGATCCCCGGATATGAAGGTGGCCCTCTGGTCGAGGGTGGCGCCTACCTTGACGATCCGTTGTTCTGGCCCGTGCACCTCGGCACCTGTTTGCGCGGCGAGGACGCGCAACGAGCCGCTTTCGGAGCTGACTGGGACGCGGCCATGGAGCTCTACCGCGTGCTCTCCGCCGAGGAGGAGTGGCCGATGTTCAGTGTGCCCCTCCGCTCCGGCCACACCATCTACGTCATCTATCGCAACTTTGACGGAGACCGAGGGGTGGACTATCTGATACATCACCAGGCTTGGCCGGCAGCGGAAACCCTCGCTGTGGATGACGGTCATTTCATGGGCCCCGGCATGGCCTGGTCGGAGTTGCTGTCCGCTGCTCGACAGTCGTCAGCAAAGGGCGTTGACGATCCTGATGCCCGTCTTTTGCTGCTCTTCCCCACACTCGGCGACGCGCGACTTCCCGACGATGCAACCGTTGCCCTCACCACCGCGCTCAGCGCTCTCACCTTGATCGAGCAGCCCGCCGACGTGGCGAGCACGCTCCTTGAGAACCAGGGCCAATGGGCTCCCGCTTGCTGGAAACTGGCAGACGGCGTCTGGATCAACGACGGTGGACACTCCTACCGAAACCCCAGCAACGCTTTCGCTCTGCCTCACGGGCGCCTTCTGGAGATCAGTAGCGCGCTGCACGACGGAAGCTGAGCACCGCTTTAGGAGTTCGATCCCGGGCCGCTCTGGCTGTGGTCGTCGACTGGAGCGACGACCGGACAGGGGTGCTGGTGTGTGCCCCCGTCCGGCATCGATGATGTCAGCCGTTCATCAAATCCGGGTAGGGACAGAGTTCTAGTGGGGCGGTCGGACGGTCGGCCCACTTCCACCAGACGCGTTGGTTGGAGCAGCCCCAGACCACACGGCAGGTGCGGCGGTCGCCCTCTTCGCGGTGGCAGAGCGCCATCGCGCCGGCCTTCAACGGGCCACCGCACTGGGGACAGGTTGGTACGGACTCGGTCGGCATCCCCGCAACGTACCCCTTGGCTCCGGTGGCCAGAACCCTCGGCTTGGGAAGCTGCGGGCATTTGGGAGCGGTTCGTGCGTTGACCTGGGCGAACGGCCTGGGCGCTGACCCGTCGGCCGCGGCGACTTTCACTGTGGTTCCCCGCTGTTCCCCGCCTGATCTGGTGCGCTTGTGGTGCGGGGCTGAGGATCGATCTGGTGCAGCGTGGGGCGTAGCCGCCTACTCGTAGACAACTGCGGCACTCAGGGCACGAGCGAAGAGAGCCCAGTCGCCGTTGGGGGGCATTTCCTGGTCGAAGTTCCTGTACCAACCGGGGGAAGCGTCGATCCAGGCAGTCAGCGCATCCAGGAAGCGGTCCAGGGTGGCGTTCTCCCACTGCTCGCCACGCTCCACGAAGTCGTCCCGGAGCTGGGCGATGAAGGCCACCAGCTCTTCCCTGCTCGTGACTTCGTCCTCGGGGCGGCCGGGCGGTAGCTGCAGCATGGCGCCACCCTAGCCACCGCCTGAGGATTTTCGTCTATGGAGCCGCTGACCTGTGCTGGGCAGGATTTGCTTGCTTCGCTGCTGTTTTCCGGGCGTGAGCTTCGCGTCGCAGTCGGCGTTCGTAGTCCGCGATCTGGCGGGCTATGGGGACGCTGGTGGCAGTGTGGATCAACCGCTCGTTTTCACGGTCGACCAGGAAAGGACTGTTGCCCCCCAACCGAGGGCGCTGTCTGCTCTGACCGTCGCAGACTGCCCCCCAGTAGAAGATCCACCCGAACGGCAAGGTCTCCACGCGCAGGATCTGAAGGTCGTACGTGACGTGGCACCGCGCGTCGTCGATCTCGGCAAGCACCAGCCGGCGCGCGTCCTCCTCGGTCAGCATTATCCGATGATGGCATGGCACCTTCACGTGCTGGCTCGCGTACACCCACTCTGGGAGAGAGGCTGGGTGTTCCCGTAAAGAAGTGAGGCCGACATGGCGCGCGGCCAGTACATCGACCCGCGAGCGGCCCGGACGACTTTCCGGGAGTACACGGAACGCTGGCTCCCCGCACTCACGACGGACCTCACCAGTCGGGCCGCCGTGGAGGGACGGTTGCGGCTCCACGCCCTTCCCTACCTCGGCACCCGCCCTATCGGCTCCTTCCAGCCTGAGCACATCCGGGACTGGAACCGCCAGCTCGAAGAAGCCGTGTCCTCGGCCCAATACCGGCGCCTCATCTTCGACGCGGTCTCCTCCGTCCTCAACGCGGCCGTGGATGACCGTCTGCTGGCCTCGAACCCCTGCCGGGTGCGATCGGTCAAGGCTCCTCGTCCTGCACCGACACGCGTGCGCCCGTGGTCCGCAGACCAGGTCTTCGGCGTCCGGGCTGGGCTGCCTGAGCACTATCAGGCCATGGTCGACATCGGCGCCGGTTGCGGGCTGCGACAGGGGGAGATCTTCGGCCTGGCCGTCGACAACATCGGGGATCTCGGCTGGATCTACGTCCGGCAGCAGGTGAAGAAGGTACGCGGCACGCTCGTCTTCGCCCCGCCTAAGCGCGGCAAGCTCCGTGACGTCCCCCTCGACCCCGAGGTGTCGGCCGCGCTCCGCGACCACATGGAACGCTTCCCGCCCGTCGACGTGACCCTGCCCTGGCTGACTCCGACCGGGCCCAAGGTCACGCATCGCCTCGTCTTCACGAGCGCTATCGGTGCTGCCATCTGGAGCCAGGCCTTCAACGATCAGGCATGGAAGCCCGCTTTGGCCTCCGCCGACATCATCCCGTTCCCCGAGCAGGGGCAGCGGTACGCGGCCGCCCGCGAACACGGGATGCACGCCCTACGGCACTTCTACGCCTCGGTGCTCCTGGACGCCGGGGAGAACATCAAGGCTCTGAGCCTCTACCCCAGCCACAGCGATCCGGGGTTCACCCTCCGCGTGTACACGCACCTCATGCCGTCCAGCGAGACCCGGACCCGGAACGCCATCTCGGCGATGTACCGGGCTGCCGGTCACGCTCACGACGGCCCCGGTACGGCTGACGGCCCAGAGACGGCCCACGCCGCCTGACACGGCCCCTCATCGGCGACGAAACCGCTGGTGAGGGGTCTTTTTGTGCCCTCTCGCGGTAAGTAACACCCCATCTTGCCGGACGGCTACCCCTGGGGGGAAACCCGTTCGTGCGGGACCCTCTGATCTGGGGGTTCGTGGTTGACGGCCGGGGGTGCTCCGTCACTGCCGGTCGCCGCCCGCCGGCGGTCAGGGGCTCCTGGTGTCGTCCGTCCGCTCGCCCTCCGCCTGTGACGGCTCGGTCCTGGGGACGTCGGGGTGCCGCTCGACGGCCGCGCTCTCGGCCGCGTCGTCACGCTCGCCCTCGGCCTGGGAGGGCGTACGGGAGTACAGATAGCGGTCGTCGTCCGAGGCTCCGGTCTTCATGGTGGGCCTCCCTTGTCTGCTCGTCTCCCATGGTCCTCCGTAAGTTGTTAGGCGGCCCGGGAGGGCCGGGTGTGGCTGACGGTTCTCTGCCATCAGTGGCTTCGAAGGAGTGGCCGCCCGGTTCTCCGGGGCGCCCTGACTGCTGATTGAGATGTGCGCGCCTCGTGCGGTCGCTGATTACGGAGATGACAGCGGGGTGTTCCTCGGGCCGACGGCATGCCGAACGGCGCGAGGAGGGGCGAGTGAGCAAGCGAAGGGCCCAGGTCTGGGCCGGTGTCGACGCAGGCAAGGGCCACCACTGGGCGGCTGTGGTCGATGAGACCGGCGCCACGTTGTGGTCGAAGAAGATCGAGAACGATGAGTCGGTGATCCTGGCCGCGCTCGGCGAGATCCTCGAACTGGCGGACGAGGTTCACTGGGCGGTGGACATCTCCGGTACGTCCTCGGCTCTGCTGTTGGCCCTGCTCGCGGCCCACGGCCAGCGGGCCGTCTACGTGCCCGGCCGCACAGTCCACCGCATGTCGGGGGCCTACCGGGGTGAGGCGAAGACCGACGCCCGCGACGCCTACGTCATCGCCGAGACGGCCCGCCACCGCAACGACTTCGCCGCTATCGACGTGCCCGCCCAGCTGGCCGCCGACCTCGCGCTGCTGACCGCTCACCGCTCCGACCTGGTGGCCGACCGGGTTCGGATGATCAACCGGCTGCGCGACGTGCTGACCGGTGTCTTCCCCGCCCTGGAGCGGGCTTTCGACTACAGCTCCCACAAAGGCGCGCTGGTCCTGCTCACGGGCTACCAGACTCCGGCCGCCATCCGCGGCCGCGGCAGGGCGAGGCTGACGGCCTGGCTGGCGAACCGCAGCGTGCGCAGCGCGGACGAGGTCGCCGCGACCGCACTGGAGGCAGCTCAGGCCCAGCAGACCGCGCTGCCCGGAGAGGACGTCGCCGCGCAGATCGTGGCTGACCTGGCCGGGCAGATTCTGGCCCTGGACGAGCGGATGAAGCGGATCAACAAGCAGATCCGCGAGACGTTCCGCAGCCACCCGCAGGCAGGGATCATCGAGTCCCTGCCCGGCATGGGCCCGATACTCGGCGCCGAGTTCGTCGTCGCGGCCGGCGACCTGTCGGCCTACGCCGACGCCGGCCACCTGGCCTCGGCGGCCGGGCTTGTGCCCGTCCCGCGTGACTCCGGCCGCCGCAGCGGCAATCTGCACCGGCCCAACCGCTACAGCCGCCGCCTGCGCAGGGTCTTCTACATGTCCGCACAGACCAGCATCATCCGCGAGGGACCGAACCGGGACTTCTACCTCAAGAAGCGGGGCGAGGGCTGCATGCACGTCCAGGCTGTCATCGCCCTGTCCCGCCGCCGGGCGAGTGTGCTGTGGGCACTGCTGCGTGACGGACGGATCTTCACCTCCGCCCCACCGGTCACGCAGGCGGCTTGACTTCGTCATTGAGTAATCCGATCTCCGGACGGTGATACCCCAAAGGGGAGAAAATTGGCTCCGGTCGTCCGGCTGAC
>NZ_JBEXXK010000048.1:0-96203 GCF_040630405.1 Streptomyces sp. NPDC005811 | reverse complement strand
CAGAGCGAACCGGGTCTCCCAGGCCTGGTTCGCGTGCCGGTCCTGTGGATTCGTTGATCACGCGGACCGCAACAGCTCCCGCAACATCCGCCGGCAGGCGGAAGAGTTGTGGCGACGCGGGGCGCAGTCAACCGCCCCAGACCCACCCCCGACACCCGAGGGCGGGACAGGACGCAAGCGCAGCACCACACCCAGTGGCGCCCGCTGTGCAAGCCCGGGACTTTAGTCCCGGGTCGTTGACTCTTCTCGAACGCCCTTCTTCGCGACCGGAGCCTCTCCTGGTGCGCGGTAGGCGTACTGACGTACCTCCTCAGCCTCCCGAACGGCGCCCGCGCCACGATCCGAACCCTCGCCGAGCAGCGCAAGGAGGGGCGGGCGCGGATCGCTTCCGCCCTGCGTGAGCTGGAGGAATCCCGGTATCTGCGGCGGGTGGTGCGGCAGGATCCGGTGACACGTCAGTTCTCCACGATGTACGAGGTTTTCGATACTCCGTACGAGGACGAGCCCCCGGCGGGTGAACCTGAAAAAGTTCAGGACCGGGCCTCCGGTGAGTCGGGAGGCGCGGCCGAGGGCGCTACCCCTTCGGGGGAAAACACGGTGGAACAAGAACCTCCCTCCCCGCCGTCCGAGCCGGAGCGGGAGGAGCCGGAGGAGCCGGAGCCGAGCGAACGCACCGCGGCTGCCGCCCGGTTCCTCGGCTCGCTCGGCCGGACGCACCCAGGGCTCACCCTCGGTGCCGCCGAGGCGCTGCGGCTCGCGCCGCTCGTGGAGGCGTGGTGGGACGCGGGGGCGAACGGCGCGCAGGTGCGGGCCGCTTTGACCGACGGTCTGCCCTCCCGGATCCACTCCGCGCGGGCCCTGGTCGAGGACCGGCTGCGCCGCAAGCGCCCGGCTCCGCCGACGCCGACCCCCGCGACGACCGTCGAGATCGCCCTCCGCAGGCCCGGCGCGGAGGCGTTCCGGGACGCGGCCCGCCGGGGCGGCGCGACGGTTCGCGCGCTGCTGCGCGGGCAGCCCGCGCCCGCGTAGCCACACGCAGACTCCCGGCCGGCAACCGTCCGCCGGGTCCTTCGAAAGAAACGGAGCGTCGATGACCGTCGTACTCGAACGCCCTGAGGTGGTATACCGCCGGTATACTGTGCTCATGGCTGACACCACGATCAAGGTCGACCCCGCCGTCCGTGACCGTCTCCAGGAGCTCGCCCGGGAGCGCGGGATGAGCATGCGTGACCTGGTCGCTCAGCTGGCCGGGGCCACTCCCACCAAGGAAGAGCTGCGCAAGCAGTACGAGGAGACCAGGGCGTACGTGGAGGAGCACTTCCTCGGCAGGCCCTACACCGAGGAGGACGAGAAGGCCGGCGAGAAGCTGTGGGCCGACCTCGAGGCCGGGCGCATCGGGGAGGTCCAGTGATGGACGAGAAGCGATACCCGCTGCCGCGTGCGGTCATCTTCGACGACACCGCTGCGCTCGCCCTGGGAGCGGGAAACAGCATGGCTTCGCGGCTGGTCGTCGAGGCCGAGAAGGACCCGGCGTTGCGCGTGTACATTCCCGCGCTGAGCCTCGCCGCAGCCGAGCGCGAGCGTGCCGGAGTCGCCGAACACGTGGGCGCGCTGCCGTCCGTGAACATCGAGGGACTGGACTTCGCGGCGGCCTCCTCCGTGGGCAAACGGCTGAGGACGGCGGCCGCCGAGGGTGAGGAGCCGGACGGCAAGGCCGAGGACGACTGGAGCGGTGCCCATGTGCTGCACCTCGCGCTGCCGACCGTCGAGTGGCCGCACGGCCGTCCCGTCCTGACCAGGACGCCGACGCGCTACCGCGGAACCGGCATCCGGACCATCCGTATCGTCGAACAGGCGTGACCCCAAGGGGCGCCCCCCCGGCAGGGAGCGCCCCCCTTTCGCCGGGCATATCCTGAAATCGCCACCCGCGCGCGTCGACCGAAGCAGCAGAAGAAGGTGACCGCGATGCGCATGATGATGAGGGCGTCCATGGATACGGAGAGGGCCAACGAGCTGATCCGGAACGGGACTCTCGGGAAGCTGATCGAGGAGTCCATGGCGCAGATCAAGCCCGAGGCGGCCTACTTCACGGCGGACGGCGGACGCCGGACCGCCTACGTGTTCTTCGACATGGCGGACCCGTCCGACATGCCGGTGATCAGCGAGCCGTTCTTCCTGGAGCTGGGCGCCGACCTCACCTACACGCCGGTGATGAACATGGAGGACGTCCAGAAGGGGCTCTCCCGGCTCGGGCGTTGACCTCGGGCGTCAGCTGAACACGATCATCGACCCCTGCGCCAGACTCCGGGTCGCCGCCGCGTGCAGCCCCAGCCAGACGTGCCGCTCCCGGGCGAAGGGGCTGGGATCGTACGGCGCGGGCACCGCCGGTTCCTCCAACTCCGTCGGCGCCGAGGGCGCCTGGGGCGGCGCCGGCGGGTTCGCCGGGTCGATGCCGATCGACGGGGCGACGAACTCCAGCTCCCGGAGCAGGGAGCGGGAGGAGCCCAGGGGGCCGCCCCCGGCGAGGAGGTCGTCGTTCGAGAGCGGGTGCGGGAAGTCCACCGGGACGTACGCGCCCGCGTGGTCGTAGTGCCAGACCAGGTGGGACTGCTGGGCGGTGGACTCGAACATCTCCAGGAGCTGTTCGTAGTCGCCGCCCAGTTCGTCGACCGGGGTCACCGGCAGCCCGCACACCTGGAGCAGATAGGCGCGGCGCAGGAAGTGCAGCGCGTCGTAGTCGAAGCCGGCCACCGGGGCGACCTCCCCGGTCAGCCCCGGCATGTACTGGAACACCGGCACCGGCGGCAGCCCCGCCTCCGCCAGCACCTTGTTGTACTGCGCGAGTTCGTCGGCGAACGGGTTGTCGGGGGTGTGGCACAACACGTCGACGAGCGGTACCAGCCACAGGTCACAGGCCAAAGAAGGCTCCTCCAGTCGTCAGTCGTGCAGGTCCCATACCCACACTCCGTGCACCCGCCTACCGGGTCGGCCCAACAACTTGTCCACGGTCTCACGCAGGACGCCCGCACGGTGCTGCGGGGCCAGCACGAGTGCGCCCGCCCGCCAGTACGCCAGGTCCTGCGCCGTCGCCTCCCGGGCCGCCGTGTCGACCACCGGGACGATGCCCGTGAACTGGGTTTCCTGGAGCAGACTCGCCGTGAAGCGGAGCGGGACGCCGTACACACCGGTGCGGTCGCCGTCGCCGTACGGCCCGTTGAAGTAGCCGCCCGGCATCCGGAAACCGAGCCCGGTGGCGGTCTGCCAGTGCAGGGCCTCGGCGGCGCCGGGCTCGGCGAGCGGCACGGGGACGAGCGTCTCGCCGTCGCGGACGTACGACTTCCAGGTCCCGTCCGTGAAGAACGCGGGCACCTCGGCGCGCGGCTCGGACCGCAGCGGGGCGGGGACGAGGGGGAGCAGGGCGAGGGCCACGGCGGCCAGTCCCGCGTACCGCACCCCCCGCCGCGGTCCCCGCAGCTCCGCCACCGCCAGGGCGACCAGCATCCCCAGCACCGGGCCGCAGATCATCGCCACCCGGCTCTCGATCACCGACTCGAAGAGGGGCAGCCCGTCGAGGAGCGCCCAGGGGCCGGGGACGCCGCCGATACGGGGGCCCATCGACAGGACGGCCGCCCCCAGGACCGTCGCCGCCAGGGCCCGGACGAGCGGGCGCCGCCGCCACAGCAGCACGGTGATCGCCAGGGCCAGCAGGGCGAGCGGCCAGCCGTAGAAGGCGTTCTGCTCGGTGGGGTTCAGGGACAGCGCCTTCGTGGCCTCGGCGTCGCCCGCCAGCCAGGAGCGCTCGGCGAACGTCAGCAGCGCGCGCAGGGAGTTGGCGGTGCCGGGGGCCGTGCCGTGGTCGATACCGTCGTAGGACTGCGGGCCGGAGAACTGCCAGGCCAGCGGGTAGACGAGGAGGGGGAGGCAGACGGCCGCGGCGATCGCCAGGCCGCGCAGCAGGGGGCGTACGGCCGCCGCCGCCTCCCTCGGGCGCACGGCCGTGTAGCCGAGCGCGAACAGGAGCATGCCGATCGCCGCGAGCAGCAGCGGCTCCTCGCCCAGGAAGCACTGGTACGCCGCCATCAGACCGAGGATCACGGCGTCCCGGCCGACCCGGGTGCCCGTGCACAGCCGCAGGGCGCGGTCGACGATCAGCGGGATCATGAAGAGGACGACGAAGTTGGGGTGCGCGTTGGCGTGGCTGACGAAGGGGGGCGCGAACGCGGCCAGGGCGGCTCCGACGAAGGCCGCGGGCCGGTGCGGGGTCAGGCGTTTCGCGATCAGCCGGTACCAGGCGGCGGCGGTCGCGGCCAGGCCCAGCGTCATCACCAGGCTGAGCGTGACCGCCGGGCCCCACAGCAGCGTCAGCGGGGTCAGCGGCACGGAGAGACCCGGCATGGCCGTGTTGGCCATCAGGTTCACCCCGTCGGGGAAGCCCTGGAGGTCGCTGAAGAGCGGGTTGCGCAGATGGCTGACGTTGTCCGCCGTCACCGCGAAGAACCACTCCCACTGGTTCTGGTCCTGGAGGGAGTCCGTGAGATAGCGGTGTGCCGGGTCGAGGACGCGGCCCGAGTAGAGGGCGGCGGAGAAGACCAGGAAGAGGAGGGCCGCCAGCAGGTCGGCGCGGCGCAGCCGGGCCAGGTCGCGCAGGAAGCGGAGGTAGTCCGGCGGGCGGACCTTCGAGCCGGGCCGGTGCGACCAGTGCACCGGCACCTCGGCGACCGGCCAGTCGGCCCGCTGGAAGTGCCGCAGCACCTCCACGTCGATCGCCCAGCCGTCGACCCGCGAGGCGGCGAACGCGGCGCGCGCCTTGTCGCCGTCGAACAGCTTGAACCCGCACTGGGTGTCCCGGATGCCGCGCACGGCGGTGGCCCGTATGAGCCGGTTGCCGGCCTTGCCGAGGAGTTCGCGGGCCCGGTGCTGGCGGTCGCCCAGGGTGGCGCCCGGCACGGCGCGGGAGCCCACGGCCGCCGCGTGGCCCTCGGCGAGCGCCTGTTCCAGCCGTGCCAGCTCGGCCACGGGGGTGGCGAGATCGGCGTCCGTGACGAGGACCCGGCGGCCCCGGCTGGCGGCCACGCCGAGCCGTAGCGCGTGCCCCTTGCCCCGGCCCTCACCGGTGACGGTACGGATGCGCGGGTTGCGGCGGGCGGCGACCAGGTCACCGGTGGCGTCCGTGGAACCGTCGTCGACGACGACGATCTCCCAGGGGGCCCCGGTCCGTTCGAGATGGTCCAGCAGGGCGTCGAGGGTGGGCCCGAGCCGCCGCTCCTCGTCCCGGGCCGGGACGACCACGGACAGCTCGACGGTCCCGCTGTCGGTCTCGGTCTCGCGGTCGGTGGCCGACGCCGTCATTCGGCCGCCAGCCGCTCGACCAGGGCGACGGAGTCGGCGTTGTACTCGGCGAGCATCCTGCGGGCCGTGGCGGTGTCGCGCCGGTACAGCGCGTCGACGAGATCTGTATGGCCTGACCACAGATGCCCGCGCAGATCGGTCAGCCGCCGCAGGTGCTGGACCGCGCACACCCAGGTCTGCACCCGCAGCCGGTGCAGGAAGTCGGCGAGATAGGGGTTGCCGAAGAAGTCGCTGAGCTCGCGCCAGAAGCGCAGGTCGTAGCCGATCAGGACGGTCAGGTCACCGGCGGCCGCGGCCCGCTGGGCCTCCTCGCCGCGCCGGCGCACCCCGTTGATGGCGGCGGCGACCCGCTCCGGGGAGCCCGACTCACGGACCGACTCCCGGCCGTCCTCCAGCTGCAGGAACATGCCCTCGATGATCAGCGCGCGCGCCTCGATCATGCCCCGGTAGTCCTCCACCGAGTACTCGTGGACCCGGAACCCCCGGTGCTGGTCCGCCTCCAGCAGCCCCTGCGCGGAGAGATCCACCAGCGCCTCGCGGACCGGGGTGGCCGAGACGCCGTACTGCTCGGCGATCTCCTTGACCGTGAACTCCTGCCCGGGCTGCAGTCTCCCCGCCAGCACCTCGTCGCGGAGCGCGTCGGCGATCTGCTGCCGCAGGGTGCTGCGCGTCACGGCGCCGTTGCCGCTGCTGCCGGGCATCTTCGGGGCGTCTCCCTCGGGGCGTAGGGACGGAAAGTGGCGTGCTCGTCGATATGTACGAGCACGCCACCTTACGCGTTCGAAGATTTCAAGCCCCTACACGCGTAGCGTGCGTCCGCTGTCCCCGTCCTGTGCCTACCCGGTGTACTCGTCGGCGACCGAAAGGGCCTGGTCAAGGGCCGCGAGGCCCTCCTTCAGCTCGGATTCCGAGGCATTCAGCGGGGGCACGAAATGCGTCCGGTTCATGTTCACGAAAGGCCACACCCCGGCCTGCTTCGCGGCCGCGCCGAAGGCCGCCATCGCCGCGTTGGCCTCCCCGGCCGCGTTGTAGGGGACGAGCGGTTCCCGTGTCTCGCGGTCCTTGACCAGCTCCAGGGCCCAGAACATGCCCACGCCCCGCACCTCGCCGACACTGGGGTGCCGCTCGGCGAGCGCCCGCAGCCCCGGCTCGACGACGGACGCGCCCAGGCCCCGGGCGTTCTCCACGATCCCCTCCTCCGCCATCACCTCGATGGTGGCGACGGCGGCGGCACAGGCCAGCGGGTGCCCGGAGTACGTCAGCCCGCCCGGGTACGCCCGCCGGGCGAACGTCTCCGCGATCGCGCCGGAGATCGCGACCCCGCCGAGCGGCACATAGCCGCTGTTCACGCCCTTGGCGAAGGTCATCAGGTCGGGGACGACCCCGAACAGGTCGGCGGCGAACCACTCACCGGTGCGCCCGAACCCGGCCATGACCTCGTCCAGGACGAGGACGATGCCGTACTTGTCGCAGATCTCCCGGACCCCGGCGAGATAGCCCGGCGGCGGCACCATGATCCCGGCGGTGCCGGGGACGGTCTCCAGGATGATCGCGGCGATGGTCGCGGGCCCCTCGAAGGCGATCGTCGTCTCCAGGTGCTCCAGCGCCCGCGCGCACTCCTGCTCCTCGGTCTCGGCGTAGAAGCGGGAGCGGTAGAGGAAGGGCGCCCAGAAGTGCACCACTCCGGCGGAGGCGCTGTCGGAGGCCCAGCGGCGCGGGTCGCCGGTGACGTTGATCGCCTGCTGGGTGCCGCCGTGGTAGGAGCGGTAGGCGGAGAGGACCTTCGGGCGGCCCGTGTGCAGCCGGGCCATGCGCAGGGCGTGCTCGACGGCGTCCGCGCCGCCGTTGGTGAAGAAGATCTTGTCCAGGTCGCCGGGGGTGCGCTCGGCGATCAGCCGGGCGGCCTCGGAACGGGCCTCGACGGCGAAGGCGGGCGCGAACGTGGTCATCCGCGCGGCCTGCTCCTGGATCGCGGCGACGACCTTCGGGTGCTGGTAGCCGATGTTGGCGTAGACGAGCCCGCTGGTGAGGTCGAGGTACCGCTTGCCGTCGTGGTCCCAGAAGTACGAGCCCTCGGCGCCGGCCACGGCGAGCGGGTCGATGAGCTCCTGCGCTGACCAGGAGTGGAAGACATGCGCACGGTCCACGGCCTTCACGGCGGCGCCCGCCCGGGGGTCGGTCTGAGGGGTCATGGCCGGTGAGCGTAGGAGAGGGGTGCGGTGCGGCGGTACCGGCGTTCTGTTCCGTCGGCGGGGGGATTCCACGACAGGTTGTCGGGCGTCGCGGAGGCGGCGGGGAGGCATCGGGGAGGCATCGGCCACTATTGACAGCTTGCTGTCCAAATGACAGCCTGTTGTCATGACTCTCCAGCCCGTGCATCTCGCCGTGTACGACACGCTCGCCGACTGGGAGACGGGACACGCGACCGCCTACCTCGCCCGCGCCGGGTACCGGATCCGGACGGTCGGCCCCTCCGAGGACCCGGTGGTCAGCATCGGAGGACTGCGTGTCCTGCCCGACCTCGCCCTGGACGCCGTACGGCCCGAGGACAGCAGTCTGCTGATCCTGCCGGGCGCCGACCTCTGGGACAGCTCCGAGGACCTCGCGCCCTTCGCCCGCAAGGCCCGCGAGTTCCTCGCCGCCGGTACGCCCGTCGCCGCGATCTGCGGCGCCACCGCCGGACTCGCCCGCGAGGGCCTGCTCGACGACCGGGACCACACGAGCGCCGTCTCCTTCTATCTGGCCGCGACGGGATACGGCGGCGGCGAGCGGTACGCCGACGCCGACGCCGTGACCGACGGGGGACTGATCACCGCCGGGCCGACCGAGCCCGTCGCCTTCGCCCGGGAGATCCTCGGCCTCCTCGGGGTGTACGAGGGCGAGGTGCTGGACGCCTGGTACCGGCTGTTCCACGACTCCGACCCGGCGGCCTACGCCGTGCTGGAGAAGGCGACGGCCGACCGGTGAGCCGACCGCGCCAGGAGCTGCTCAGCCGCAGTGCCCTCGGGGTGTTCCGGCTGAACGGCCAGTTCCTCGCGGTCGCCGAGGAGCTCGCCCGGCCCGCCGGGATCAGCGCCGCCTGGTGGCAGGTGATGGGGGCGGTGCAGAGGGAGCCGCTGCCGGTGTCCGGCATCGCCCGGGTCATGGGCATCACCCGGCAGAGCGTGCAGCGCATCGCCGATCTGCTGGTGGGCGAGGGGCTGGCCGAGTACCGCCCCAACCCGGCCCACCGCCGGGCGAAGCTGCTCGCGCCCACCCCCGAGGGGCTCGCGGCGGTCGCCCGCATCGGCCCCGGGCACGCGGCCTTCGCCGACCGGCTGGCCGCGGCCTACGGGGAGGCGGAGCTGGCGGAGGCCGTACGGGTGCTGGAGCGGCTGGCCGGGGTGCTGGACGGCCTGGAGCACCCTGAGGCCGAGTCCCTCGTTACGGAACCGTAGACATCGCGCCACACGACTCCCCGAGGGGCCGGTTTATTCTCGGCTCGATCAGACATGTGGGCGAGAGGTGGCGCTGCGATGGAGAAGTTGGGCCCGCAGGACCCGCAGCGCATCGGCGGCTACCGGCTGCTCGCACGGCTGGGCGCGGGCGGCATGGGCCAGGTCTACCTGGCCCGTTCCGACCGCGGGCGGACCGTCGCGGTGAAGCTGGTCAAGGCGGAGCTGGCCGTGCGGGAGGAGTTCCGCTCCCGGTTCCGGCAGGAGGTGCGCAACGCGCAGCGGGTCGGCGGCTTCTGGACCGCGCCCGTCCTCGACGCCGACACCGAGGCCGCCGTGCCCTGGGTCGCCACCGGCTATGTCGCCGGCCCCACCCTCCAGCAGGTCGTCGGCCACGACCACGGCCCGCTGCCCGAGCGCTCGGTGCGCATCCTCGCCGCCGGCCTGGCCCACGCGCTCACCAACATCCACGCCGCCGGGATCGTCCACCGCGACCTCAAGCCGTCCAACGTCATGGTCACCATCGAGGGCCCCCGCGTGATCGACTTCGGTGTCGCGCGGGCCCTGGAGTCGGTGACCGACAGCGGCCTCACCCGCACCGGCGCGGTCGTCGGCTCACCCGGCTTCATGGCCCCCGAGCAGCTGCGCGGCGAGCAGGTCACCCCCGCCAGCGACGTCTTCTGCCTGGGCTCCGTCCTCGCCTACGCGGCCACCGGCGTCCTCCCCTTCGGCGGCGCCGAAGGTGGGGCGCACGCCCTGATGTTCCGCATCGCCGAGGAGGAACCCGACCTCTCCGGCGTCCCCGAGGGCATCGCCGACCTGGTCCGCGCCTGTCTGCGCAAGGACCCCGCCGCCCGCCCCTCCCTGCCCTGGATCCTGGAGCGCACCGGCACCGGGGACACCCTCGTCGACGGCCACTCCCGCGACCCCTGGCTGCCGGGCGCGCTGGTCGCCCAGCTCGGGCAGCACGCCGTACGGCTGCTGGATGCGGAGGACCCGGAGGGCACCCCGGAGCACAGCGGCCGGCAGGGGTACGCCGACGGGCCCGCGACGCCGGGCGCCCTGCCGCGGACCAGGGTCGCGGGCGCGGGCACCCCGCCGCCGCCCGCCCCGGCCGCCGTACCGCACCCGGCGTACGGCCACACCCAGCAGCACCCGCAGTCCGGTTACGGCCCCGCCGGGTCGGCGTCCAACCCGTACACGGGGGAGGCCCCGGGGTACGGGGGCACCGGGTACGGGAACACGTACGCGAACTCGGGGTACGGGAGCACGGGGTACGGGAGCACGGGATACGGCACCTCGCCGTACGGCGGCCCGCCGCCCGGGGGGCCGACCCCGCCCGCCTCCTACGAGCCGCCCTACGGCCCCGTCGGCGGCCCCGCCCACGACCCCTCCCACGACGACGAGCCGGAGCCGTCGCGGCGCAGTGGCCGCACGACCGTGCTGCTGGTGGCGGTCGCGCTGGTCGTCGCGCTCGCGGCCGGCGGGTCGGTGTACGGGCTGCTCAACGGCGACGACTCCACGGACGGGAAGGCGGGCCCGGCGCCGAGCCGTTCGGCGGGCACCGGATCGGCCGAGTCCACCCCCTCGGAGAGCGCGTCCTCGTCCTCCCCCTCGCCGTCCGCCTCCGCGACGGGCGCCGGCGCGGTCCCGGCCGGCTACCTCGGCACCTGGACCACCACGATCGACAACGAGACCGGCAAGAACACCCGGCAGCTCACCATCACGCAGGGCAAGGTCGGCGACGCCGTGCTCTCGCTCGTCGCCGACGGGGACGCGTACCACTGCGAGTTCACCGCCGAGCTGACCGAACGCCCCGCAGGGAAGGGCCCGTTGGAGATCGGCCCGTCCATCGTCACCTCGGGGAAGCCCCGTTCCTCCTGCACCGCTGGTGCCGCCACCGAGGTCACCCTGCTCGCCGACGGCAGACTGCAACGCGTCAACGCCGACACGGGGGAGAAGCTGACGTACAGCCGCCGGTGAACGTCCGGCGAACGTCCGCCGACCTGAACGGAATCCGCCCTCGGGCAGTCGTACGGTGAACTCACGTACGGCTGCCGGGAGTTGCGGGGGCACCCACAGTGCAGTGGCTGAACGCGGAGAACGTCGTCGCCATCGGGACGGCGGTGCTCGGCATCGTCGCGTCCGGTGTCATGGTCTGGTACGAGCGCCGGGTGCCGCGCCGTAAACGGATCGGCTACCGGGTGCAGATGGACAACCCGATCGGCGACGACATCCGGTCCGGCCGCGCCAACCGCCGCCTCGGGCTGTTCGACGAGACCCCCGACATGGCCGACGCCACCCTGGTCCTGCTCCGGATCGAGAACGACGGCTCGCAGGGCGTCGCCCGGGACGACTACACCGGGCCCGAACGCCACGGTCTCACCGCCGTCTTCACCGGCCGCACCATCCGCGGGGTGTCGGTCACCCAGCCGACCGACACCGACCACCTCATGGACCACTTCACCGCGGACCGGGGCTTCGGCTACGACGGCAACACCCTGCGCATCCCGCGCGTCCCGCTCAACCGCGGCGACCACTTCAAGCTGCTCGTGCTGCTCTCGGGCGGCGACGTCGGCCACGGCATCCGGCTCTACGGCGGGCTGCGCGACGGCGAGGTGCACCCCAACCGCAGCGCCACCCCCGACGACACCCCGCCGCTGTTCAGCCGGGCCGCCCGGCTGATCTCCGTCATGCTCACGCTGTCCGTGGTGACCCTGGCGACGATCGTCGTCGTCCGCGACGACAGCCCGCCCCCGATCGGCTGCGAGCGCGGCACGCTCACCGTGACCGGCTCGACCGCGTTCGCCCCCGTGGTCCGGGAGGTGGCCCGCGCCTACGCGGAGGACTGCGAGGGCGCCGTCATCACGGTCGACGCGCACGGCTCCACGGCGGGCATCCGTGAGCTGACGGCCGAGGGCGCCGGGGCGAAGAAGGGCTCGCCGCCGCTGATCGCCCTCTCCGACGGCCCCAGACCGGCCGGCCTGGAGGAGCTGCGCGAGAACCGGGTCGCCGTGTCGGTCTTCGCCCTCGTCGTCAACGACGGCATCCGGCTGAAGAACCTCTCCACCACCGCCGTACGCCGCCTCTACCGCGGCCGGATCACCAACTGGACGCAGCTCGGCGGCCCCGACCTCCCGGTCGTCCTCGTCAGCCGGGACGCCAACTCCGGGACCCGGCAGGTGTTCCAGCGGCGGGTGCTGGGGCGGGGCGAGATCGAGAACTCCTCCGCCGACTGCGCGCACAAGGACTACCCGTCGTCCCCCGTCGTGCGCTGCGAACTCGACTCCACCGAGCAGGTGCTGAGCACGGTGGCCGCCACCCCGGGCGCCGTCGGCTACAGCGAGCTCAACCTCGCCGAGCGCGCGAAGGGGCTGCACCCCCTCCATCTCGACGGCGAGCCGCCCTCCGTGGACGCGATCGAGCACGGCACCAGCGACTACCCGTACCGCGAGATCGAGTACGCCTACACCTACGGCCGCCCCCCGGCCGACTCCCTCGCCTCCAGCTTCCTCACCTATCTGACCCGGGGAAACGGCCAGGACGTCATCCGCACCCACGGCCACCTGCCGTGCTGGTCCCCGGAGGGGCTGAAACTCTGCGCGTCCTAGCGTCTCAGCCGCTCACCGCGGCTCCGGCGGGCGCTGACGTGGCATGTTCGGCCGGGAGTTCGTCCCCGGGGGCATCGGAAACCGGCCCTGGGCCCCCGTGTCCTGCCGGCCCCCCGACACCACCGCCGACTGGATCCCCAGCGGCGCCGACCCGGTGCGGAACTCCACCATCCAGTCCGCGGTCTCCGCCCGCACCAGCTCCATCACGTCCTCGGAGAACCGCCGCAGCACCGCCAGACACCGCTCCGCGGCCTCGCTCGCCGTCCCCTCCGCCGGCCCCAGCACCTCCCGCACACTCTCGCTCGCCCAGTCGAACTGGAGCAGCTGGAGCCGCCGCTGCACCGCCTGCGCCGTCGCCACATCCCTTATCCACCCGGACGTCACCCCGAAGAACCGGTCCACCGCCACACAGGACACCGCCAGCAGCAGGGCCAGATAGCCCCACGGCGCCACCCCGCCGATCACCCCGGTGAGATCGAGCAGCGGCAGCCCCGCCCCGGCGACCGCCCCCGTCGCCGCCCCGCCGCGCAGCACCCGGGCCCCCCGCCGCTTCCACACCCGGTCCGTGAGGTACCAGGTCGTCGTCTGGAGCGCCCCCCGCTCCACCCACCGGTACAGCTCGTCCAGCCGCTCCGCCGGTTCGCCCCAGTCCCCGAGCGGAAACGCCCGCCCGGTCAGATCGCCCGGCCGCGGCCCGGCCGCACCCTCGCCCCACCCGTCCTGAGGCGGACCCTCGGGCTGCATCTCCGGCTGACCCACGGCACTCCCTTATGACTCAGTGACTCCGCGTAACGTCTGATGCTGATGTGCCGGACCCTTCCTACCTCCCAATGGGTGGCGAAGGGGAAGCTTTCGTCGCTTTTCCGCCCGGAAGTGGGCCTTGATCAGGTATAGGCCGCTGCGCAGACTCACTCGAAAGAGTGGCGGGGCGATGCGCTCATCGAGCACGTAGGCTCGTGCCAGACAGGAAAACGCAGACAGGAGCTGATCGTGATTCCCGGTGGTGGCCAGCCCAATATGCAGCAGCTGCTCCAGCAGGCCCAGAAGATGCAGCAGGACCTGGCACGCGCCCAGGAGGAGCTCGCGAACACCGAGGTCGACGGGCAGGCGGGCGGCGGTCTGGTGAGGGCGACGGTGACGGGCTCCGGCGAGCTGCGCGCGCTGCGGATCGACCCCAAGGCCGTGGACCCCGAGGACACCGAGACGCTCGCCGATCTGATCGTCGCGGCCGTGCAGGCGGCCAACCAGAACGCGCAGACGCTCCAGCAGCAGAAGCTCGGCCCGCTGGCCCAGGGCCTCGGCGGCGGCAGCGGCATTCCCGGCCTGCCTTTCTAAGACGGGCCCCGGCCAACTACCGTACGTACTGCAAGGAACCCAGGAAGGACGGCAGTCCGTTGTACGAAGGCGTGGTCCAGGACCTCATCGACGAGCTGGGGCGGCTGCCCGGCGTCGGTCCCAAGAGCGCGCAGCGGATCGCCTTCCACATCCTCCAGGCGGAACCGACGGACGTACGGCGTCTCGCGCAGGCCCTGATGGAGGTCAAGGCGAAGGTCCGCTTCTGCGCGACCTGCGGGAACGTGGCGCAGGAGGAGCTGTGCGGCATCTGCCGCGATCCTCGCCGCGATGTATCCGTCATCTGCGTCGTGGAGGAACCCAAGGACGTCGTGGCGATCGAGCGGACCCGTGAGTTCCGCGGCCGTTACCACGTCCTGGGCGGAGCGATCAGCCCGATCGAGGGCGTCGGCCCCGACGACCTGCGCATCAGGGAGCTGCTGGCCCGCCTGGCGGACGGCGCGGTCACGGAGCTGATCCTCGCGACCGACCCCAACCTGGAGGGCGAGGCGACGGCCACGTACCTCGCCCGCATGATCAAGCCCATGGGCCTGAAGGTCACCCGCCTGGCCAGCGGCCTCCCGGTGGGTGGCGACCTGGAATACGCGGACGAGGTCACCCTCGGCCGCGCCTTCGAGGGGAGACGACTCCTAGATGTCTGACGCCACGCTGCACGCGACCGACCAGAACCCGGACGACTTCGCGGTCCAGATCGCGGACCAGGTGGAGAGCTTCCTGGTGGCCGTCACGGAGGTGGCCAAGGGCGACGAGCCGGGCTCAGCCGTCCCCTTCCTCCTCCTGGAGGTCTCCCAGCTGCTCCTCGCGGGCGGCCGCCTCGGTGCCCACGAGGACATCCTCCCCGACGAGCGGTACGAGCCCGACACGGGCCCGGACGCGGACGTGGACGAACTCCGCGAGAACCTCGCCCGGCTGCTCGACCCGGTCGACGTGTACTCCGAGGTCTTCGACCCCTACGAGCCCCGTAAGGCGCCCGTCCCGGCCCGGATCTCCGACGACCTCGCCGATGTGATCACCGACCTGCGCCACGGCATGGCCCACTACCGGGCCGGCCGCACCACCGAGGCCCTGTGGTGGTGGCAGTTCTCCTACTTCTCCAACTGGGGCTCCACCGCCTCCGCCACCCTGCGCGCGCTGCACTCCGTCCTCGCCCACATCCGCCTGGACCAGCCCCTGGAGGAGCTGGACGGCCTGGACACCGACCAGGGGATGGGCGACGACACCCTGGAGTTCGAGGCGGGCAAGGTGATGGAGGTCGAGATCGGCGACCAGCTGGGTGTGAGCCGCCCGGCCGGCTGACGTTCCTTCGCGTGGGGCCGATCACAGCCCCCACAGCCCCTTCACCACCGCCGTCACCCCGCCCGCCAGCGCCAGGCCCAGGACCAGCAGGCGGGCCCGATGCTCCGGGAGGCGGCCCGCGAGGGCCCTGCCGAGCGCCGCGCCGGTCACCATCGCGACGCCCACCGACGCCCACTGGCCGCCGGTCAGCGACGGCAGGCCGTTCGCCGCTACCGAGAAGACGTTGACGAAGACGCCGTAGAACATGGCGTTCGGGACGAACTCCCGTACCGTCCAGCCCGCGTTGACCGCGTAGAGCGAGACCGGCGGTCCGCCGACGCCCGCCGCCGCGTTCATGAAGCCGCCCACCGCGCCCGCCGCGACCGCGCCCCGGGTGCCGCGCAGGCCGGGGACCCGGGCGCCGCGCAGGATCAGGAGCGTCGCGAGGGTCACCAGGGTGCCCATGACCAACAGCAGTGCGGGTTCCGGGAGTCGGCGGGTCAGCCAGGCGCCGGCCGGGACCGTGCAGGCCGCGGCCAGGCAGAGCGGGACCATCGCGGCGGGCCGGACCCGGCGCAGGCCCGCCACGAGGCCCGCCGCGCAGATCGCGCCCGCCGCGCAGTTCGCCAGGACGACCCCCTCGGCGGGGCCCAGCAGCAGGATCAGCGCGGGGACGGCCACCAGGGCGAAGCCCATGCCGGTCAGCCACTGCACGCACGAACCCAGCACGACGATCAAGGGCAGCAGCAAGGGCGACAGTAAGTCCATGGTGTACCTGACTACACCATCGGTTCGGGAGTGCGCTCCCTCCTTTGCGCAGGTCACAGACGGGATCGTTGGTTCTGCAAGCAGAAGTCACCGGTCACCGAATCCCCAAGGACTCCCGTCATGAAGTCGCTCCTCTCCTCCCGTCCCGTCCTGTGGTTCCTCTTCCTGTTCAACCTCGCCGTCGCCGCCGTCGCCCCCTTCGTGGTGGAGGGGTCGCAGGGGGTGCTGACCGCGGTGGGCATGGGCGTCGTGTCGCTCGGGGCCGGGGTCAGCCTGCTCCGAGGCCGACGGGCCGGCGCCTGAGAATTGGGTGCGCCCTGGACGTCCCCTGTACGACCGCTGCACGGGCCCTAACCGGCCGGACGCGAGTCTTGAGTCATCCCAACAGGCACCACCCGCACAGGAGTTGCGATGACCCGAAAGACCCGCATACGCGCCGCCCTCGTCACCGCCACCGCCCTCGTCACCGCCGCCACGGTGACGGTGGGAGTCAGTGCGGCCGGCTCCGAGAAGGCCCACAAGACCCACAAGCCGAGCAAGAAGCAGATCGCCGCCCTCTTCGACGGCTGGAACGCCGCGCTGCAGACCGGCGACCCGGAGAAGGTCGCGAACCGCTACGCCAAGGACGCGGTCCTGCTGCCCACCCTCTCCAACAAGGTCCGCACGGACCGCGCCGGCATCGTCGACTACATGGAGCACTTCCTCCAGAACAAGCCGGTCGGCAAGAAGATCGAGACGCACATCAACGTCCTCGACGGCAACTCCGCCCTCGACTCCGGTGTGTACGAGTTCACGCTCACCGACCCGGCCACCGGCAAGAAGCGTGCCGTGGAGGCCCGTTACACCTACGAGTACGAGAAGCGCGGCGGGAAGTGGCTCATCGTGAACCACCACTCCTCCGCGATGCCCGAGGGCTGAGCGGCCCCACCGGGGTTCATCCGGTCCTGGGTGCCGCCCGGAGCGTGATCCGCACGCACAGGCCCCCGCCCGGCGCGTCCGTCAGGGCCACCGTCCCGCCGTCGTCGGTCACCAGTTGTTTGACGACGGCGAGGCCGAGGCCGGAACCGGAGCGTCCGGTCAGGCCCTGACCGCGCCAGAAGCGGTCGAAGGCGCGTGACTTCTCCGCGTCCGACATACCCGGTCCGCCGTCCGCGACGGAGAGGACCACCTCCCGCGCCCCGGAGCCCGGCTCCAGCCGTACGGTGATCGTCCCGCCGTCCGGCGAGACCTCCAGCGCGTTCGAGAGCACGTTGTCCAGCACCTGGTCCAGATGACCGGGGCTGGCCAGCACAGACGGCCGGTCGTCGACACCACTCCCCCTGAGCGCGATGGTGACTCCGCGCTCGTCGGCGGCCGGTCTCCACACCGTCAGGCGTTCCGCCACGATGTCCGCGAGGGGCAGCGGCTCCGCGGCCGTGACCTTCGCCTCGGCCCGCGCCAGCACCAGCAGGCCGTTCACCAGCCGGCTCATCCGGACCACCTCGGCCGTCGCCTGCTCCACGTCCTCCCGTACGAACTCGTCGTCCACGCCGTCCGCGATGTTGTCCAGCGACAGCCGCAGGGCGGTGAGCGGGGTGCGGAGCTGGTGGGAGGCGTCCGCGACGAAGATGCGCTGCGAGGCGACCAGGGTGTCCAGGCGCTCGGCGCCCTGGTTCAGGGTGCGGGCGAGGGTCTGGGTCTCGGCGGGGCCCGTCACGGGGGAGCGCGCGGTGAGGTCGCCGTCGCTGAACTTGCTGGCCATGGAGTTGAGTTCGCGCAGCGGCGCGGTGATCCGGCGGGCGGCGTACGCGCCGATCGCGGCCGCCGCCGCCAGGACGAACACCGCGAGCCCGGCCCGGAAGCCCCAGATCGACCACAGGCGCCGGGTCATGTCCGAGGTCGAGTAGACGATCCGTACGGCCGCCGCTCCGTCGGCGGCGGGGACGGTCACCTTGAGCCGGCTGCCCCAGATGAAGTCGGAGCCCCAGTCGGTGGTCGGCTCGTCCTTCTCCATGGCCCGGGTCAGCGCCGCGTCCTCGGCGGGCCTCGGCAGGTCGGGGGCGCACTCGCCGGTGGGGGTGACCTGGACATGGCCGGGGGTCTCCTTGCGGTAGGCCTTGGCCACCTCGGCCAGGGCCTCGCAGGAGATGCTGTCGCCGGCTCCGAGCAGCAGGGCCATGGTGGCGGCCTCGCGCTGGACCGACAGCTCGGTGTCGTCCCGCAACTGCTTGGTGAGGGTGAAGGCGACCGGCACCGTGAACAGCAGGATGGCGACCGCGACGAGCAGGATGTAGCTGCGGATGAGCTGGCGGTTCACTTCGTGAGCTCCAGCCGGAAGCCGACCCCGCGCACCGCCTCGATGGTGACGACCCCCGCGAGCTTGCGCCGCAGGGCCGCCACATGCACGTCGAGCGTCTTGGTCGGGCCGAACCAGTTCGCGTCCCAGACCGCTTCCATGATCTGCTCCCGGGACATCAGCGCGCCCGGCTCCTCGGTGAGGAACGCCAGCAGGTCGTACTCCTTGGGCGCGAGGGCGACCTCCGCGCCGTCCACGTGCACCCGGGCCGCCTTGCGGTCGATCGTCAGCCGTGCGCCGTACCGGTCGGGGCCGCTCTCGGCGGCCGTACGGGGCTGCGCGCGCCGCATCACGGCCCGTATCCGGGCGATGACCTCCCGGACCCCGAAGGGCTTGGAGACGTAGTCGTCCGCGCCCAGCTCCAGGCCGACCACCCGGTCCGTCTCGTCGCTGCGCGCGCTGATCACGATGATCGGCACGTTCCCGCGCTCGCGCAGCGCCTTGCAGACGTCGAGGCCGTCGGTGTCGGGCAGCCCCAGGTCCAGCAGGACGACGTCGTAGGGGTCGCGGTGGGCCAGGGCGGCGGCGCCCGTGGTGACCCAGTCGACCTCGAAGCCGTAGCGCCTCAGTCCGCGCCGCAGCGACTCGGCGACCGGCTCGTCGTCTTCCACCAGGAGTACGTGCACAGCCGCACGATAGTGCGAAAGAACTGCTTGAAACTTAATTCACAGCTATCACTTCCGTTTCAGTGGGAAGGGAAGTCTGCGAACGGGCGCCCGGGACGTCGCGATCACATCTCACGATGCGGTACTCGGGGGGTGGATTTCGGGCGCTCGTTAGACTGAGCCGACCGCAGTACAAGGGCGTATGTGCGGAAAGAAGACAAACTGAGCGAGGAGCGCACGTGGGCCTTGTCGTGCAGAAGTACGGAGGCTCCTCCGTAGCCGATGCCGAAGGCATCAAGCGCGTCGCCAAGCGGATCGTGGAAGCGAAGAAGAACGGCCACCAGGTGGTCGTCGTCGTTTCCGCGATGGGCGACACGACGGACGAGCTGATCGATCTCGCCGAGCAGGTGTCACCGATGCCTGCCGGGCGTGAGTTCGACATGCTGCTGACCGCCGGAGAGCGGATCTCCATGGCCCTGCTGGCGATGGCGATCAAAAACCTGGGCCACGAGGCCCAGAGCTTCACCGGCAGCCAGGCAGGCGTCATCACCGACTCGGTCCACAACAAAGCCCGGATCATCGATGTCACGCCGGGCCGTATCCGGGAGTCCCTCGACAAGGGCAACATCGCCATCGTCGCCGGGTTCCAGGGTGTCAGCCAGGACAAGAAGGACATCACGACCCTGGGCCGCGGTGGCTCCGACACGACCGCCGTCGCCCTCGCCGCCGCGCTCGACGCCGAGGTCTGCGAGATCTACACCGACGTCGACGGGGTGTTCACCGCCGACCCGCGGGTGGTGAAGAAGGCCCGGAAGATCGACTGGATCGCCTTCGAGGACATGCTGGAGCTCGCGGCCTCCGGCTCCAAGGTGCTGCTCCACCGCTGTGTGGAGTACGCCCGCCGTTACAACATCCCGATCCATGTGCGGTCCAGCTTCAGCGGACTTCAGGGCACCTGGGTCAGCAGTGAGCCGATTGGGGACCGCAAGGTGGAGCAGGCCATCATCTCCGGTGTCGCGCACGACACCTCCGAGGCCAAGATCACGGTCGTCGGTGTGCCGGACAAGCCGGGCGAGGCCGCCGCGATCTTCCGGACGATCTCGAACGCCGAGATCAACATCGACATGATCGTGCAGAACGTGTCCGCCGCCTCCACCGGGCTGACCGACATCTCCTTCACGCTCCCCAAGGCGGAGGGCCGCAAGGCCATCGACGCGCTGGAGCGGAACAAGGAGGGCATCGGCTTCGACTCGCTGCGCTACGACGACCAGATCGGCAAGATCTCGCTGGTCGGCGCGGGGATGAAGACCAACCCCGGGGTCACCGCGGACTTCTTCACCGCCCTGTCCGACGCGGGGGTGAACATCGAGCTCATCTCGACCTCCGAGATCCGGATCTCGGTCGTCACCCGCGCCGACGACGTCAACGAGGCCGTGCGCGCCGTGCACTCCGCCTTCGGCCTGGACTCCGACAGCGACGAGGCCGTCGTCTACGGAGGCACCGGGCGCTGATGCCCCCCACCAGCCGGCCGACGCTCGCGGTCGTGGGGGCGACCGGAGCCGTCGGCACCGTCATGCTCCAGATCCTGTCCCAGCGGGCGGACATCTGGGGCGAGATCCGTCTCGTCGCCTCACCGCGCTCGGCCGGCCGCAAGCTGGCCGTGCGCGGCGAGGAGGTCGAGGTCACGGCCCTGTCGGAGGAGGCCTTCGACGGGGTCGACCTCGCCCTGTTCGACGTCCCGGACGAGATCGCCGCTCAGTGGGCGCCGATCGCCGCCGCCAAGGGCGTGGTCGTCGTGGACAACTCCGGCGCCTTCCGGATGGACCCGGACGTGCCCCTGGTCGTCCCGGAGGTCAATCCGCACGCCGTGCACATCCGGCCGCGCGGGATCGTCGCCAACCCCAACTGCACCACCCTGTCGATGATCGTCGCCCTGGGCGCGCTGCACGCCGCGTACGGGCTGCGCGAGCTGGTGGTCTCCTCGTACCAGGCGGTCAGCGGGGCCGGCCGGGCCGGGGTGGAGACGCTCCGGCAGCAGATCGCGCTGGTCGCCGGGACCGAGCTGGGGACCTGCCCCGGTGACGTGCGGCGGGCCGTCGGCGAGAACACCGGGCCGTTCCCGGAGCCGGTCGCGCTGAACGTCGTACCGTGGGCCGGGACGCCCCGTGAGGACGGCTGGTCCTCGGAGGAGATGAAGGTGCGGGACGAGTCCCGCAAGATCCTCGGACTGCCGAAGCTGCCGGTGGCCGTGACCTGTGTCCGGGTGCCGGTCGTCACCACGCACTCCCTCACCGTGCACGCCCGCTTCCAGGACACGGTCACCGTGGACGGCGCCCGCGAGATCATCGCCACCGCGCCCGGGGTCGTCCTGTTCGACAACCCGGAGGCGGGGGAGTTCCCCACGCCCGCCGACGTCGTCGGCACCGACCCGACCTGGGTGGGCCGGGTCCGCCGGGCCCTGGACGACCCGACCGCCCTGGAACTGTTCGTCTGCGGGGACAATCTGCGCAAAGGCGCCGCCCTGAACGCCGCGCAGATCGCCGAGCTGGTGGCGGCCGAGCGCAACTGACCCGCCGGTCAGGAACGGTCCGCCAAAAGCCCCTGGCCAGGGGCATGGCAAAGTGTGAGCCGGTCGATGGTTCAAGTACTTGTCTCGGACAGCGTTGTCGTCTGAAGATTGCCGAAGACTTCCTCCCCGTTCTGTGCAACCGCGCGCAGGGCGGGGAGCGTCTTTGCGGTCCCGGCGTGGGGACGCCGTGATCCGGGCGTGGGGACGCCCGTTCATATGGGATACAAGGGAAGAGCGGGACACATGAGACGGGTAGGCGTGGCCTCGTCCGACGGAAAAGTGACGCCCGGCACGTACAACCTCCACAGGGGGACGTGTGTCCAACTGGCGTGGCAGAGGTACTCGAACTTCCCAGGACGCGCGCTGTCCTCCGGCCCCGGGTCGCCGGGGCGCCCGGCGGCATGCCGGTGATCGCGCCCATGCCCGCAGCGCGGCCCACCCGCATCCCCAGCCAGCGTGACGGCGCCGAGCAGCCCGCCGCCGAGAACGCCGTGGCCGCCGGTACCACCGTCGACCACCTCACCGAGACCTACCGGGCCCACTACCGCTCGCTGCTCGGACTCGCCGCCCTCCTGCTCGACGACACCGCCTCCTGCGAGGACGTCGTCCAGGAGGCCTTCATCCGGGTCCACTCCGCGCGCAAACGGGTCCGCGACCCGGAGAAGACCCTCGCCTATCTCCGCCAGACCGTCGTCAACCTCTCCCGCTCCGCCCTGCGCCGCCGCATCCTCGGACTGAAACTGCTGTCCAAGCCGATGCCGGACATGGCCAGCGCGGAGGAGGGCGCCTACGACCAGCTGGAGCGCGACTCCCTCATCAAGGCCATGAAGGGCCTCCAGCGCCGCCAGCGCGAGGTCCTCGTGCTGCGCTACTTCGCCGACATGACCGAGGCCCAGGTCGCCGAGACCCTCGGCATCTCCCTCGGCTCGGTCAAGGCGTACGGCTCCCGCGGCATAGCCGCCCTGCGCATCGCGATGGAGGCGGCGGCGTGAACGACGAGCCCGAGGGCCGCGACGCGCACGAGCGCCACGAGCCGTACGCATGGCACGAGCCGATGCGGCCGGAGACCGACGATCCGAAGCACTCGCACGCTGGGAACGAAACCGTGAACCACCACCTCGACGACCAGGGCCAGGGCGGGCTCGACTCGGACGAGCTGGCACTGCGCCGGATGCTGCACCAGGCGGTCCGGGAGATGGAACCGCGCGACGGCAGCCTGGACCATCTGCGCCGGGCCGTCCCCGCCCGCCGTGCCCGCAAGCGGCAGGCCGCCGTCGGCATGGCCGCCGCCGCGCTCTTCGTCTGCACCGCCGTCCCCGCCGTGCTGCACGTCTCCGCCGCGGGCGGTTCCGACGCCAACCCGGCCATCGCCGGGCAGGCCTCCCAGGCCCAGGGCGGCACCAGCCAGGGCAAGGAGCCCGACGGGACCACCGGCGGCAAGGTCGGCGACTCCGCCGGCAAGACCGGCGAGCAGGGCAAGAGCGGCAGCACCGACTCCGGTGAGACCAAGGGCGCGGGCAGCACCGGCGCCTCCAGCGGCAGCGAGGCCTCCACCTCCACCGCCCAGGCCGCCCCCGCCTGCACCGCCTCCCAGCTCGGCTCCACCTCCGCGAACGTCGCGGGCGCCGACTCCGCCGGGATCGTCTACGGCACCTTCCGCGTCGCCAACGTCTCCGGTACGGCCTGTACCGTCGCCGGCGCCGTCACCCTCGGCACGGCCGCCCAGGGCGCCGCCGACCCCACGAAGATCACCGTGGTGCAGCACGCCTCCGGCGACGCGGCGGCCGGCCTGCCCGACCCCTCCCTCTACGTCACCCAGTACGCCCTCGCGCCGGGGTCCGCCTACGAGGTGAAGTTCGCCTGGCAGCCGACCGAGACCTGTCCCACCACGGGCGGCACCGGCGGCAGCACCGGAGGCGAGTCCTCGCCCTCCCCGACGCCGACCGAGCAGTCCGGTACCACCGGGGACACCTCCGCGGGCACCACCACCCAGCTGCTCACCGAGGACGGCACCGCCGACGGCAGTGTGGTCGTGACCTACACCGCGGACGACGGGACCACGACGGTCTCGGCGACCGTGCCGAACGCCTGCGCGGGCACGGTCTACCGGACGGGCGTGCTGGCGCCCTCCTGAGCGGAGGCCCGAGCGCCGGAGGGCGCGGTCTCCTCGGGAGCGATCCCGAGGGCCGCGTCCCGCGCGAACTCCACCTCGCGGCGCAGCAGCCGGAACCACATGAACACCACGAACCCGGCGAAGACGAACCACTCGCCGGTGTAGCCCAGGTTCTGGAACGCCTTCAGGTCGAGGCCGGTGTTCGCGGTCGCGCTCACCGGCACCGCCTTCATGCCGCCGTCGGCGGTGTCGAGGGTGACCCAGGCGTCGTAGACGTCGTACGGCACGAGGTTGACCAGCGACGCGGCGCTGATCGCGGAGGTCTGCCCGGACGGCAGGCCGCCCCGGGCGCTCACGCCGTTGTCGCCGGGCTGCTCGGAGGCCTGGAGGGAGCCGGTCACGGTGACCTCGCCGGAGGGCGGTGCGGGGGCCTTCGCGGCGTCCGCCGTGCCGGGCAGCCAGCCGCGGACGACGGGCAGGGCCTCGCCGCCGTCGGTGCGCAGCAGGGTCAGCACGTAGTAGCCGTTCTTCCCGTCCAGCTCCCGGCCGGGGACCAGCAGCTGCTTGCCGTACCGGCCGGTGGCGGTGACCTGTTTGCCGACGGTCGCCTTGTCCACGGGCAGCAGCTCGGCGAGCGGCCGGGCCGCCTCCTCGCGGTCGGTCTCGGCCCGCGCCTTCGCCGTCCGGTGGTCGTCGACCCGCGCCTCGAACCGGCTCAGCTGCCAGGACCCCATGAACACACAGAAGGGGATGGCCAGCAGCACGAAGACGTTGATCCCCCACCAGCGGGGCGTCAGCAGAAACCGGTACACGCCACCACCGTACGTGGCACGGCCCCGGCGCCCGGGCGCGGGGTGGGCACCCCGCTCCCGCCGGTCGTTGCAGTCACCACCGACACTCGCCTGACCTGCGCGGATGTAAAGGTTATCCACAGGCCGGGCTCCGCGGCGGTCGTTTGTCACCGAGGGCGGGCAGTATGGGTCCATGACTGAGAGCTACGGGTCCGCCGCGCCGGGGCGGTACGAGGAGATGCCGGACTGGGAGAAGCGCTTCCGGGCGCCCAGGGTGTCATTGCCGGACTGGGCGGAGGACACGCCTGACCGTTCCCTGTTCGTCTCCAATGCGACGGGTACGTATGAGCTGTACGCCTGGGACCGGGCCACCGGCGAGCAGCGGCAGGTGACGAAACGGGCGAACGGCACGACGGACGGCGTGCTCTCCCCGGACGGCGCGTGGATCTGGTGGTTCGACGACAAGGACGGCGACGAGTTCGGCGTCTGGCGCCGGCAGCCCTTCGAGGGCGGCGAGGACGAGCTGGCCACGCCGGGCCTCGACCCCTCGTACCCGGCGGGCCTCGCGCTCGGCCGCGACGGGCGGACGGCGGTGGTGGGCCGTTCGACCGACGAGGAGGGCACGACGATCCATGTGGCGCGGGTCGGCGAGGCGCCCTTCGAGCTGTACCGGCACCGCGAGTCGGCGGGCGTCGGCGACCTCTCCCACGACGGCACACTGATCGCGATCGAGCACACCGAGCACGGCGACGCGATGCACTCCGCGCTGCGGGTGCTGCGCCCGGACGGCACGAAGGTCGCCGAGCTGGACGACACCGACGGCGGCACGGAGGAGCTGGGCCTGGAGGTCCTGGGCTTCGCCCCGGTGGACGGCGACACCCGGCTGCTGATCGGGCACCAGCGGCGCGGCCGCTGGGAGCCGCTGGTCTGGGACGTGGCCACGGGCGAGGAGACCGACCTGGCGCTGGACCTGCCGGGCGACGTCAGCGCCGAGTGGTACCCGGACGGCTCCGGGCTGCTCGTCGCGCACAGCTTCGAGGCGCGCAGCGAGCTGTTCCGGTACGACCTCGCGGGCGGCTCCCTGGAGCGGGTGCCGACCCCGCGCGGCACGGTCTCCGGGGCGACGGCCCGGCCGGACGGCAGCGTGGAGTATCTGTGGTCCTCGGCCGCCGAGCCGCCGGTGGTCCGCTCGACGACCGGGCAGGTCGTCCTGGACCCGCCCGGGATGAAGTCCCCGGGTTCGGTCGCCGTGGAGGACGTGTGGGTGGAGGGCCCCGGCGGCCGGATCCACGCGCTGGTCCAGAAGCCGGCCGGCGCGACCGGACCGCTGCCGACCGTGTTCGACATCCACGGCGGTCCGACCTGGCACGACAGCGACGCGTTCGCGGCGGCCCCGGCGGCCTGGGTGGACCACGGGTACGCGGTGATCCGCGTCAACTACCGCGGCTCGACGGGATACGGGCGGGCCTGGACGGACGCCCTGAAGGTCCGGGTCGGCCTGATCGAGCTGGAGGACATCGAGGCGGTACGGCAGTGGGCGGTGGGCTCGGGACTCGCCGACCCCGCCCGGCTGATCCTCACCGGCGGCTCCTGGGGCGGCTACCTCACCCTGCTCGGCCTCGGCACCCAGCCGCAGGCGTGGGCCGTCGGCATCGCGGCGGTGCCGGTCGCGGACTACGTCACGGCGTACCACGACGAGATGGAGGCGCTGAAGGCGATGGACCGCACGCTGCTCGGGGGCACCCCCGAGGAGGTGCCGGACCGCTTCGAGGCGTCCTCGCCCCTGACGTACGTCGACGACGTCAAGGCACCGGTGTACATCTCGGCGGGCGTCAACGACCCGCGCTGCCCGATCCGCCAGATCGACAACTACGTGAAGCGACTGGAGGCCCGGGGGGCCGTGCACGAGGTGTACCGCTATGACGCCGGGCACGGGTCACTGGTCGTGGACGAGCGGATCAAGCAGGTGCGGCTGGAACTGGAGTTCGCGGAGAGGCACGTGAAGTAAGGGTGCGTCGCCGGGGGCGGGCGCGTGGGGGCTGGTCGCGCGGTTCCCCACGCCCCTTCGGGCAGGTCGCCTACCGCTCTGTCGTCCGGCGCCGCCTCCCCAGCAGCTCCGCCAGCCCTCGCCGGGTCGCCGCCAGGACCACACGGTCCTCGTTCCGCAGGACATAGGTGTCGGGCAGGTCCCAGACCAGCCCGTCGCCGCCCTCGCCCGTGTCCAGTGCCAGGACCCGCCACAGCCCGGGCCGGAAGGCCTCCCCGACCGTCCGGCCCGACAACTGCGCGCACTCGCCGACCCGCAGCGCCGCGAACAGCAGCACCCGGCGCTCCACGGGGATCGCCCCCAGGATCTGGCGCCCCATCATCGCCCCGGCGAACGACGGCGCCGACAGGTGCGACACGCTCCGGCTCCGGGTCAGCGCCTGGGGGTGCGCGGCCCGCAGGGTGCGGTACACGGCGGTCGCGAAGTCGTCGTCGTACAGCCGCAGCACCACCCGCAGATCGGGCCGCAGCGTGCGGGCGTACAGCGCGGCCTCCAGGTTCGTCGTGTCGGAGCTGGTCACCGAGAGCAGCGCGTGCGCCCGGTGGATCTTGGCCGCCTCCAGCACCCCCTCCTGGGTGACGTCCCCCAGCACCACCGGCACCCGCAGCCGCCGCGCCACCGCGAGCCCGCGCGCCTCGGGACCCGCCTCCACGCACACCACGGGGATGTTCAGCTCCCGCAGCCGCACCAGCACCCGGGTGCCGATCTTCCCCAGCCCGAGCAGCACGACATGGCCGCCCATCCCGCGCGGCGGCCGCCGCAGCGACCCTGCGCCCCGGAACGTCCCGAGCGCCTCCAGCACCGCCGCCAGCAGCACCGGCAGCAGCAGCAACCCCATCAGCCCGGAGAGCAGTTGCAGCACCTGACGGGCCGTACTCGCCCCGATCGCCGGGTCGTTGATCGCGAACAGGTCCAGCAGGGTCAGATACAGCGCGCCCAGCGGATGGATCCCGGTCACCACCCACAACGCCACCGCCAGCGCGAACACACACCCCACGAGGCCGGCCAGCGACAGCCGCAGCCGCCGGGAGAAGAGGATGCCGATGGGGACCATCGCCCCGAGACCACGGCTCGTCTGGGGGGCGGGGCGGGTCGCGTACGTCACCTGCTCCAGCTCCACCGATCCGCGCCGCCCGGCCGCCTCCCGCACGGCCCGCGCGTCCGGCAGCAGCAGCGGCCCCTGCTCCCCGCTGCTCTCCGAACCGTCCGCGAAGGCGGGGTCGGCGGCGTTCGCGGACAGCAGCGCGAGGGTGGGGCGCCCGCTCGCGGGCTCATCCGGGGCGCGTTCGACGGCGCGCAGCAGCAGCCGGTCCGTCTGGACGACCTTGGTGGTGCCGGCGACGGCGGACGCGGCCAGCGCGGGCGCGGCGGTGTCGGCGTCGGACAGCACGGTGGTCGAGGCGTCGCTCCCGGCCGCCGGACCGCCACCGCCGGCCAACGCGGCGGCCTGGTCGAGGAGTTCCTCGATGTGCAGGCCCAGCCGGCGGTTGTACAGGCGCAGGACGAGCCGCAGATGGGGGTGGAGACGGCGGGCGGTGAGGGCCGCGCGGATGTTGGTCTCGTCGTCCTCGTACACGAGGGCCAGCGCGGCGGCCCGTTCCACGCCCGCCTCGGCGAGCACCGCCTCGGTGGGTTCGACGGCCTCCAGCGTCCGCTGTCCGTCGCCGGGTTCACCGGTGGCGGGGGTCGTGCCGTTGCCCGCGGCCCGGCTGACCGCCGCGCTCACCACCCGGTCGAGCAGCGCCGCGGACACCGCGCGGGCCCGCCCGACCACCGGCGGCCGCACCGAGCGTTCGGCGGGCGGTACGACGAGCGTGACCTGCTCCTCGTAGACCCCCCGCAGTTCGGCGGCGAGCCGGTGCGCGAGCCCGTCGTCGCCGCACACCACCATGTGCGCGCCGGTGTCACCCGTCGCCCTGCCCTGATTCGGAACGCTCCCCACGAGGGAGAAGACTGCCTCACCGGGACGGGAGGTTCCACGGGACGGGGCCCCGCTGTGAACACCGGGTCGCCCGCCGCCGTAGAAAAGGGGAGGGAATGCGGGAAACAGGGATCAGCCAGAACAGCACGGAACGCGGAGGTGCCAGACCTGTGGCCATCACCAAGGCGGCCCCGGAGGAGAAGGCGGCCCCGGCCGAGGAGCCCCGGCGGCTGACCTCCCCCCTCGCGCTGACCCTGCTCCTGCTCCTGCTGGTGCTGCTCCAGAGCCCGATCCGGCGGGCCCTGTCCGCGCCCGTGATGCAGAGCTGGACGACGGTGTTCGTGGCGGTCGTGATCCAGGCCCTGCCGTTCCTGGTGCTCGGCGTGCTGCTGTCGGCGGCGATCGCGGTGTACGTCCCGCCGTCGTTCTTCGCCCGGGCGCTGCCCTCCCGTCCCGCGCTGGCCGTCCCGGTCGCGGGGTTGGCGGGGGCGGTCCTGCCGGGCTGCGAGTGCGCGTCGGTGCCGGTCGCGGGGGCGCTGGTCCGCCGGGGCGTGACCCCGGCCGCAGCCCTCGCCTTCCTCCTCTCCGCCCCGGCCATCAACCCGATCGTGCTGACCGCGACGGCCGTGGCCTTCCCCCGCAACCCCGAGATGGTGCTGGCCCGTTTCGCCGCGAGCCTGCTCGTGGCGTGTGCGATGGGCTGGCTGTGGCAGCGGGTGGGCCGCACGGACTGGATGCGGCCCCCGGCGCACGCGCATCACGAGGGGCAGACCAAGGGCGCGGCGTTCTGGGACTCGGTGCGGCACGACGTGATGCACGCGGGCGGCTTCCTGGTGGTGGGCGCGATGGCGGCGGCCACGCTGAAGGCGGTCGCGCCGGAGAGCTGGCTGCGGACGGCGGCCGGCAACCCGGTCGTCGCGGTCCTGGCGCTCGCGCTGCTCGCGGTGATCCTGTCCATCTGCTCGGAGGCGGACGCCTTCGTGGCCGCGTCCCTCACCCAGTTCTCCCTGACGGCCCGGCTCGCGTTCCTGGTGGTCGGCCCGATGATCGACCTCAAGCTGTTCGCGATGCAGGCGGGCACCTTCGGCCGGACCTTCGCGCTGCGCTTCGCCCCCATGACCTTCGTCCTGGCCATCGCCTCGGCCGTACTGACAGGAGCGGTCCTGCTGTGAACCGACAGTCCCAGGCCGCCGTCCTGTTCCTCCTCGGCGCGGCCCTCCTGCACGCCGGCACCACCGACCTCTACCTCCGCTACGTCAAGGCCGGTCTGCAACCGCTGCTGCTGGCCTCCGGCGCGGTCCTGATCGTCGCGGCGCTGGCGACGGCCTGGTACGAGTGGCGCGGAGGGAGGCCGGAGCAGGAGGAGCACGACGGGCACGACGCGCACCCCGAACCCCGTATCTCCTGGCTCCTCGTCCTCCCCCTCCTCGCCCTGATCCTGGTCGCCCCGCCGGCCCTGGGCTCCTACAGCGCGACCCGTACCGGCACGGCCCTCCAGGAGCCCCTCGCCTACCCGGCCCTCCCGGCCACCGACCCGCTGCCCCTCGGTCTCGTCGACTACGCGGGGCGCGCGGTGTACGACCACGGCCGCACCCTGGAGGGCCGCACCGTCCGGCTCACCGGCTTCATCGCCCTCGACCACGACGGCACCCCCTACCTGGTCCGTATGGCCCTCAACTGCTGCGCCGCGGACGCCCAGCCCGTCAAGGTCGCCCTGACCGGCGCGATCCCCCCGGTCCTCCAGCCCGACACCTGGCTCACCGTCACCGGCACCTACACCCCCCGCCGGACCCACGACCCCGTCAACGACGGCCCCATCCCCTACCTGAACATCACCAAGGCCACCCCGACACCGGAACCGCGGGACCCCTACGACGAGTCGTACAACAACTGACGGACCGCCTCACGAGCCGCCCATCAGGGCCATCACCGCGGTGACGACCGGGGTGCCCACCGTGCCGAGGACCGCGGCGATTCCGGCGATGCGCTCCAGGATCCGGCGCAGGCCCTCGCCGGACGGGTGGGTGCCGATCTCCCGGACGGCCGCGTCGACCTCCGCGCGCCGGCCCGCGTCCAGGTGGTGGCGCAGGGCCTGGAGTTCGGTGAGGAGGGTGTCGAGGGCGGCCGCGTGGGCGTCCGGGCCGGCGGCGGTGTACTTGCCGCCGGTCACGATGTCGCCCGAGCCGCTGTGGACGACCTTGCCGAGGTTGCCGGAGCCGTACTGCCGGATCTGGTCGCCGCTCATCGCGACCCCACGATGTTCCCGGAACCGCTGTGCTGGTTCTTGCCGACGTTGTTGTCGCCGTACTGGTTGATGATGTCGCCGTGCACGGCGTGCTGCACGTTGTAGGTGATCTGCGCGATGTCCGGGTGGCCGATCGCCTTGGTGATCTCGCCGACCAGGTAGGTGATCTCGTTGCGGTCCGTGGACCACACGGCGTCGCGCTGGGTGCCGGAGGTGTTGAGGACGAGGCCGTACAGGGTCGGCTTGTTGAGGAGTTTGACGAGCTGCCAGACCAGGAGGCCCTGCACGGCGAGCCAGACGATCAGGCCGTAGGCGCCCGCGCCGGCCCCGATGACCGAGCCGAAGAAGAGGCAGACGAGGGAGCGCTGGATGAACCGTTTCCAGGCCGCGCGCCGGTCGACCTCCAGGACCCGTTGGCCGACATGGGAGATGTTGCGCAGGGGGTAGGCCTCTCCCTCCACCCACAGCACACCTTCGTTGACCCGTACTTGCACCACAGCCGGCCTCCTCTGTTCGGTGATGGCGGCGACTGGATGGACAGTAGGGGCGGGCGCAACCGGCCTACGGCATTTGCCAGTTATTCACTCAAACTGATTCATTCGGGCATCTCGGGGGACGCCGATGACCGAGTTGGCCGACTCGGCGGTCTCAGGAGGCCGAGGGGCTCGCGCCGTACGGTGACTCCTCGATCTTGCCGCCGAGTTCGCCGCGCAGCTTCTCCATCTCCGTGCGGGGATCGGCCGAGAGCACCCAGCGGTTGCCGACGAGATAGACCCCGCCGTAGATCATCGCCGTGTCGAGCCAGCCGCGCTGGCCCTCGGTCGTGTCGAAGGTCAGCAGCACGAACTGGGCGTCCGCCGACTTGCACACGCCCTGCCGGAAGTCGAGCGTCTTGCCCGCCTCCTGGGGAGCCGTCGTGCAGCCGACGGCCTTGCCCAGCGCCTCCAGGGTCATGGGGCGGGCGGTCGGTGCCGCGCTCTTCGTGGCTGCCGTGCGCTCCTCGCCCCCGTCCCCCGAGCCGCCGCCGCACCCGGCGAGCAGCGCCGCCGCGGTGAGTGCGGCCACCGGGACACCGAGGGGACGACGGACGTGACGGTGCATCGGGACTCCGTACGCGACTGGGGGATCGGATCGGTCCCTCAGGAGTACGAACACCGGTCTTCGGCCGTTCAGTTACGCCCCGCTGCTGACCTCCGCCGTTGACCTCCGCTATTGACCTCCGATCGTCTGAGTGCACTAAAGTGCTAGCCAACTAGATGAATGGACTAAGTGGACGGAGGAACCGAATGATCGAGTTCCACCTCGACGGCCAGTCCGGTCTCTCGCCCTACCAGCAGCTCGTCCAGCAGGTGCGGCACGCCCTGCGGCTGGGCCTGCTGAAGGAGGGGGACCGGCTGCCGACCGTCAAGGAAGTGGCCCGGCAGACGGCGGTGAACCCCAACACCGTGCTGAAGGCGTACCGGGAGCTGGAGCACGAGGGGCTGGTGGCCGCCCGGCCGGGCGTGGGCACGTTCGTGACCCGCACCCTGGCCGGCGCCTCGCTCGCCGCGCACGGCCCGCTCCGCCAGGAACTGAGCCGCTGGCTGACCAAGGCCCGCCTGGCCGGACTCGACGAGGAGTCCATCGAGGCCCTGTTCCTGAGCACGTTCCGCAACGCCGCGGGGGAGGACGTCGCATGAGTGCACGCGTGAGCGCCGGATCCGTCTTACGGGCCCAGGGGCTGGGCCGCAGATACCGCCGCCGCTGGGCGCTGCGCGACTGCGACCTGGACGTGCCCGCCGGCCGTGTCGTCGGACTGGTCGGCCCCAACGGGGCGGGCAAGTCCACCCTGCTCCATCTGGCCACCGGCATGCTGGCGCCCACCGAGGGCACGGTCGAGGTGTGCGGCGGCCGGCCCGCCGGGAGCCCCGCGCAGCTCGCCAAGGTCGGCTTCGTCGCCCAGGACACCCCGGTGTACGCGGGCCTGACCGTCGCCGACCATCTGCGGCTCGGCGCCCGGCTCAACCCCGGCTGGGACGACGGGCTGGCCCGGCAGCGCGTACGGCGCCTCGGCCTCGACCCCGGGCAGAAGGCCGGCCGGCTCTCCGGCGGCCAGCGCGCCCAGCTCGCGCTCACCCTGGGCATCGCCAAGCGGCCCGAACTCCTCGTCCTCGACGAACCGGTGGCCTCCCTCGATCCGCTGGCGCGGCGGGAGTTCATGCAGGACCTGATGGAGGCGGTCGCCGACCAGGGGATGAGCGTCCTGCTCTCCTCGCACCTGGTGTCGGACGTGGAGCGCTGCTGCGACCACGTCATCGTCCTGGTCGACTCCCGGGTGCGGGTCGCCGGTGACCTCGACGAACTGCTCGCCGGTCACCGCCGGCTCACCGGCCCGCGCCGCGAACCGGACACCCTCCCGTCGGACGTCCAGGTCATCACGGCCAGCCACACCGAACGCCAGACCACCCTCGTGGTCCGCACCGACGGCCCGCTCCACGATCCCGGCTGGACGGCCGCCCCGCTCGGCCTGGAGGACATCGTCCTCGCCCACATGGCCCGGCCCGCCGAACGGGTCCGGGACACCCGCCCCGCCCTGGAGGTGCTGCGATGACCTGGCTGACCTGGCGTCAACTGAGAGCGCAGGCCACGGTCTGGGGCGGCTGTCTCGCCGTGCTCGCCGCCGTCCTCGCGGTCACCGGACCCCGGCTGGCGGGTCTCGGGGACCCGGCGGGCCTCGTCGCGCGGACCTCGGCCACCGAGCAGGCGCTGTACTACGGCGGACTGGTGCTCGTCCTCGTCCTGCCCGCCCTGGTCGGCATGTTCTGGGGCGCCCCGCTGATCGCCCGCGAACTGGAGACCGGCACCCACCGCCTGGTCTGGAACCAGTCCGTCAGCCGCACCCGCTGGCTGCTCACCCGGCTCTCCCTCACCGCGCTGGCCGCCATGACCGTCGCCGGCCTCGGCTCGCTCGCGGTGAGCTGGTGGTCCGGGCCGATCGACGGGGCCGCGGCGACCGGCGGCAGCGAGGGCGTCGAGACCTTCCTCCCCCGGCTCCACCCGCTCGTCTTCGCCGCCCGCGGGATCGTCCCGGTCGGCGGCGCCGCCTTCGCGTTCGTCCTCGGCGCGACCCTCGGCGTGGTGTTCCGCCGCACCCTGCCGGCCATGGCGGCCACCCTCGGGCTGTACGTCGGCGTCCAGCTCGCCGTGCCCTTCTGGATCCGCCCGCACCTGGCCCCCGCCGAGCGGGCGACCGTGCAGATCGACGCGGAGATCCACGCCCTGACGCTCGGCGACGACGGTCTGAGCCTCGCCCTGGACCGGCCGGGCGCGTGGATCACCGGCCAGGAGACCGTGGACGCGGCCGGGCACCCGGTGACCGCCCTGCCCTCGTCCGTCACCTCGTGCCGCCCGCCGAGTCCCCCGGAGGAGTGCCTCGGCGCGCTGACCGACCTGCACTACCGGCAGCGCATCACGTACCAGCCCGCCGGCCACTTCTGGCGCCTCCAGTGGGCCGAGACCGGGCTCTACTGCGCCCTGGCCCTGGCACTGGCCGGGCTGTGCGTCTGGTGGGTGCGGCGCAGGCCGAGTTGAGCCCGTGTGCCGGGACGCTACGTCCCGGTTACGTCTCCCTCAAACCCTGGTGTCCGTGCGGTGAGCGCCCCATGATGGGCGTATGACGACGGCCTGGCATGCCCTGGCACAGCTGGCGAGTTGGCCGGACCTCACGGAGGTCCGGTCCAGTTGCGGTACCGGCCGGGCACTCGGCGCGGCCGGCGGCGAGATCGCCCACTTCCACACCGAGCGCAGCGTCGATCTGCACCTCACGGCCCGGGCGATCCGCCACTACGAGCGCGACCTGCGGCGGTCGACGGCGATCCGGCTGGTCCCCGGCTCGCACTGGGTGACCGTCCGGCTGGAGTGCGAGTCGGACGTGAGCCTGCTGATGACCCTGATGAGCGCCGCCCTGCGGGCCCACCAGGAACGGCCGGACGCCCTCGCCGCCTCCGCCGCCCGCTGCAACGACCGGCTGGAGGCGGCGCTCACCCACCGCGAGCGCTTCTAGCGGGATCGGAGGGGGTGCTCGGAGGGGGGATCAGTCCTCTTCGTCGTCGCCCTCGAAGAAGTCCCCGACCTCGTCGACGACCTCGGCCGCCACCAGGCCGCCGACCACACCGACGGCGAGCCCCGCCGCGCCCGCCGCGACGGCGGTCCCGATGCCGGGGCCGGAGGAGCGGTGCCCGTCGCCGTGCCCGTCGTGCCCGTGGCTGTCGTGCCCGTGGCCGTCGTAGGGGTGCGGGTCGTGGGAGGGGGCGTACGAGGAGCCGTACGAGCCGTACGACGCCCGGTGCTCGGCCAGCTGCCGGATCCAGCCGTCGACCTCGGTGTTCCAGTCCCGCATGTCGTGGTGCCCGACGGTGAACCGGGTGAGCACGTCCTGGCCCTCGGAGAGGAAGCCGCCGCGCTTGTCGGCCTCCAGGACGATCTCCAGGCCGCCGGGGTGCGCGAGGAAGGTCAGCTCGATCTCGTTGATCCGGTGGGCGTACTGCGGGGCCGGGGTCAGCTCGATCTCCTGGTAGAAGGGGAGTTGCTGGCCGGTGCCGCCGATCCGGCCGTACTCCAGGTCCGCCGACCTGAAGCCGAAGCCGAGCCCGCCGAGCGCCTCCAGGATGTGCTCCTGGGCCGCCAGGGGGGCGACGGTGAGCTGGTCGAGGTCGCCCTTGTCCTTGGCGCCGGCCACCGACAGCTCGGTGCGGACCCCGAGGACGATGCCGAGCGCCTGTCCGTACAGCTCGGTGATGGGCGTCTCCCACGGCAGGGTCAGCCCGAACGGCACACTGCGGTGCTCGCCCTCGCCGAGCCGGAAGCCGCCGCCGACCGTGACCCGCTCGAAGACGACGGTCCCCTCGCTCTCGCCGTCCCCGTGCTCGGCCTCGACCCGGGCCACCAGCTCCAGGGTGATGTGCTCGATGTCGTGGTCGGCGTTGCCGCCTTGGAGGTGGACCTGCCCGGTGAGCGTGCCGCCGGGCCGGACCGGCGCGGGGTCGAGGACCGTGTCGACCGTGGGGCCACCCACGCCGAGCGAGCCGAGCAGTCGTTTGAACACCATCGTGGCGTCCACTCCTTCACGTGCAGTGAGCTTCTACAGCAGAGTAGAAGCAGCATAGGCCGGGAGGCGGCACCGGGGACGGCGGTCCTCACCCGTCCGGCGGGATCGACCGAAAATCGCCGCCGCCGCGCCGCGCCACCGGGGGCTCAGGCCCGCCCGTGGGTCTCCGCCGAGCGACGGGTCAGCGAGTCGAGCATCACCGCCGTGTAGAGCACCCCACCGGTGATCATGAACTGGACCGGCGACCCGACCCCCAGCAGCGCCATCCCCGAGGCGATCGACTGGATGATCAGCACCCCGAGCAGCGCGGACCAGGTCGACCCCCGTCCCCCGAACAGACTCGTGCCGCCGATGACGGCGGCGGCGATGGCGTTGATCAGCAGCATCCCGGAGCCCGGCACCTGGCTCGCCGACGTCAGCCGCGAGGCGATGAACAGGCCGCCGACCGCCGCCAGGGTCCCCGACACCACGAACACCGTGATCCGCACCCGGGTCGGGTCCACCCCGGCCCGGCGCGCCGCCTCCACCCCGCCGCCGAGCGCCATGATCTGGCGGCCGTACGGGGTGCGGCGCAGGAAGACGTCCGAGACCACGACCACCGCGAGGAAGATCAGCAGAGCCAGCGGCAGGCCCTCGAACCGGTTCAGGACGTGGACGGAGGTGAAGGTCGCCACCGCGAGCAGGGCCGTACGGATCCAGATGCCGGCCGCCGGACGGTGCGGCATCCCGGCCGCGCGCCGACGACTGCGGTCGCGCAGGCAGAAGCCGAGGTACCCGGCCGTGGCGAGCGCGGCCAGGCCGTAGCCGACGGCGGCGGCGCCGAAGTAGCGGCTGGTCAGCTGGGCCACCAGCCCCTCGTCGCTGAAGCCGATGGAGGTCTCCGTGCCCAGCAGGTAGAGCATCACGCCGTTCCAGGCCAGCAGGCCCGCGAGGGTGACGACGAACGCCGGTACGCCGATCCTGGCGAAGGAGAACCCCTGGAGCCCCCCGGCCGCCGCACCGCAGGCCAGCGCGATGAGCACGGCGAGCCACTCCGGCATCCCGAGGTTCACGTCGAGCGCCGCGAACACGGCCCCGGACAGACCCGCGAGCGAGCCCACCGACAGATCGATCTCGCCGATCAGCAGCACGAACACGATGCCGACGGCGACCATGCCGGTCCCGACGATGTCCACGCTGAGGATGGACAGATTGCGCGGCGAGAGGAAGTTGTGGTTGAGCGACTGGAAGACGGCCCAGGTCAGCGCGAGGGAGAGCAGGACGGGCACGGGGCCGAGATCGCGTTCGCGCAGCCGGTGGCGAACGGAGTGGGCGTACGCCGTGAGATGGGCGGCGTAGCGGCCGTACCCGCTGTGCCGCCGGACCGGGCCGTCCGGGGCGTCGGGGGCGTCGTCGGGGGCGTCGCCGTGGCGCGGGCTGCCGTCGACTCCCGGGGTGGGCTCCCTCACGGCCGGGCCTCCTCGGGGCGGTTCGGGCGGTGGGCGGTGGCCCGGGCGGCGGCGGACCGCCGGGAGACGCCGCGCACCGTAGGCAGGGGCTGAACCGGCACGGCCCATCTCCTTCCGCGGGCTCATCCGGTGAGCCCCGCCCTGGCGCAGGCGGCCCGGAGTCCGGGGGTACAGATCTGATCGACGGTGTACAGACCATCCTTTATCAGAGTGTCCTTGATGGTGCCGACGGTCACCGACACGGACGGCAGCAGGACCGCCGGGACGTTCTTCGTGCCGGCGTTGTCCACGGTGGAGGTGGCGATGGATCCGACCGGCTCGCCGCGCCCCAGGGCCACGGCCATCCGCGCGGCGGCGTCGGCCGCGGACTTGTACGGCTTGTACACGGTCATGTACTGGTCGCCCTTGACGATGCGCCGTACCGCCACGAGATCGGCGTCCTGCCCGGTGACCGGCGGCAGCGGCCGGACCTCGGTGGCGTTGAGGGCGGAGATCACGGCGCCGGCGAGACTGTCGTTGGCGGCCAGGACGCCGTCGATGCGGTCGGCGCCCAGGGCGGCGATGGCGCCGCGCATGTTGACGAAGGCGTTCTCCGGGCGCCAGTCGACGGTGTCGTACGACTTCCCGATCTTCACCTTGCCCTTCAGGACGGAGAGGGCGCCCTGCTTGAACCACGCGGCGTTCGGGTCGGTCGTGGCGCCGTTCATCATGACGATCTGCCCGCCGTCCGCCTTCGCGCCCATCGCCTTCAGCAGCCCCTCGCCCTGGAGCCTGCCGACCGCGGCGCCGTCGAAGGTGACGTAACCGGAGATCGGGCCCTGCGCGAGCCGGTCGTAGGCGACCACCGGGATGCCGGCCCGCTCCGCGGCCACGACCGACGGCCGCAGCAGTGAGGGGTCGACGGCGGCCACGATCAGCACGTCCACCCCGCGGGTGATCATGGCTTCGAGCTGCTGCCGCTGGACCGCGGGGTCGGGCGTGGCGGCGACCTGGACCGCCGGGCAGGACGGGCACCGCTCCTTGACCGCCTTCTCGATCAGGGGCCGGTCGAACTGCCCGAAGCGGGAGGCCCCGCCGCCCGGGAGCAGCAGTCCGATGGTCGGGTCGCCGTCCTTGCCGTCCCCGCCTCCGCCCCCGCCGCAGGCGCCGACGAGGGCCAGGGCGGCCACGACGGCGGCGGCCAGGGAGGCCCGCCCCATCAGCCGCCACCCCGGCTTCCCCGGGCGCCGCCTGAATTCCTGTGGTTTGCCCTTAATGGGTGCATGCTGACCAGCGTAGCCAAGCTGCCGGTTTCGCGTTCAACAGTGCGGGCGGACCCGGAGGCCCCCGGACAGATCGAATTCACGGCACGGATGTGTTCGCACTCTCGCGCGGGAGCGTTCCTGCTGTAAGGCTCGGATGCGTGACGTACGTAGTGACCGTGGAGACCTGCATCCCGGAGGGCACTCCGGAGATGGACCCGCTTCAGCGCGCCGGCGCGGTGGCGCTCATCGAGGACGGATTCGACTCCGTACGGGCCGTCGAAGGGCCCGACGGACTGGAGGTGGACGTCCTCGACACCATCGTGGCCGTGCACCCCGGCGGGGCCCTGCTGAAGGTCGTCGTGGACGCCCCGGCCCTGGAGTTCGCCGAGGACTCGGTACGGGTGCTCGTCGACGAACTCCTGGAGCGCACCGAACTGCTGGCCGACTGGGAGATCGAACGCTGCGAGGTCGAACTCCACCAGGACCTCGCCCTGGCCAGCCTCGAAGCCGCCGACGGCCCCGACGTACCGCCCGACGACCCGATCGCCCGCAAGGCCCGCCACGCCGAGGCCCCGGCGGACCACGCCACCGGCACGGGCCCCGACGCCGCGCGCCGGTCCGCGGCCATGCGCGGCCGGATGCTGGAGCTGGCCGACGAACTGCGCTCCCTGCCCCCGGCCAGGTTCGGCGTCCTGGACGACGAGGAGGGGCTCGCCGTCCCGCCGGAGAGCGCCAGGCTCGCCGCCGGCGCCCTCGTCCACGCCACCGACGTCCTGGTGGACGAACTCTTCGAGGACGTCCAGGTCCTGACCCAGGAGGACGCCACCGTCGCCGAGTGCGAGGGCCCGCTGTGGCACCTCGAACGGCTCCCCGACCGCTACGCCCTCCAGTACGACGCCCCGTTCGCCCGCCGCTTCCTGGTCACCGTCATCGCCCTGACCACCCGCTTCACCGACGGCAGTTTCCAGCGCCTCGGCTGTATCGCCGAGGAACTCGCCCTGCGTCTGCTGCTGAGCCAGACGACCATGATCCTGGAACTGCACGGCCTCCTCGACGAGGACGTGTCGGCCGCCCTCGACGCGCTCACCGACCACCTCTACGAGGACATGGACCACGAGTACCTCTACGACGGCGGACACGACGGCGGACACGACGGCGGACACGACGACGGGCAGGACGACGGGCAGGACGACGGGCAGGACGTCCCCGACGGCCCGCTCGGTGTCGCCCCCGTGCCCTTCGACGCGTGGTTCACCCCGTTCCACCGCGGCAGGTACATCCACCCCTCGGCAGCGGACGAACCCGACACGGCCGCCCGCTGAGCCGGCGAAACACCGGCGCACTGCCGGACGGCCGCTCTCCCGCTGCCGGCCGTGCACCCGCCTTGGCTACGATCTGCGCGATGAGCGAGCGCGGGGAGGGACCGCGGGGCGCGGCGGGACGCGCGGCCCCGGTCCTCGTGCTGTGCCGGGCGATGCTGCTCGCCGTACTGCTGTGGGCGCTCCCCGTCTGCGCCCACGGCGCGGGGGAGCCGTTCGCCGCTCCGGTGGCGGCGGCCGTGGACGAGGGCGCGCGGCCGGCCGCCGCGCCCCTGTGTCCCGACCAGGAGCACCGGCCGGGCGGCACGCACTGCCGCCCCGTGAGCGGCGCGGTCGCGGGCACCGCCGGACCGGTGGCGGTGCCGTTCCGCCCGGTGGGCGAGGCGATCACCCCGGTCCCGGCCGCGCACTCCGCGTCCTCCCGCGGCACCCCGGGCCCGCCCGCCCGCGCCCCCGACATCCATCAGCTGCAGGTGCAGCGGACCTAGGAACAGCCCCCGCACGGCCGGTGATCCGCCGTGCCGCCGTTCCTTCCTGCCCCGCGCTCGCGGCGCAGGTCCGCACCCACCGCAGAAGGACATGTCATGGGGTCTTCCCGAGCCAAGGAAGAGCGCGCCGCCCGCCGCGCGAAGATAGAGGAGATGCGCCGGGCCGAGGCGGCCCGCGAGCGCCGCAACCGGATCATCACCTGGACCCTCAGCGGTGTCGTCCTGGCCGCGGCCGCCGGCGGCGGCTGGTACCTCGTCCAGGACGCCCGCAAGGAACAGGACGCCAAAGCGGCCGCGGTCGCCGCGCCCGTGAAGGGCGTCAAGACCCTCAAGGACCTGACCCAGAACCACGTCAGCACCCCGGTCGACTACACGACGTCACCCGGCGTCGGCGGTGACCACAACCCGGTGTGGATGAACTGCGACGGCGACGTCTACACCGAGGAGATAGACGAGACCAACGCCGTCCACTCCCTCGAACACGGCGCGGTCTGGATCACGTACAACGATCAGGCGGCCGCCGCCGACGTCAGCACCCTCCAGGACCGGGTGGAGCGGACGCCGTACACGCTGATGAGCCCCTACGCCGGCCAGAGCTCCCCGATCACCCTGTCCGCCTGGGGCAACCAGCTCGGCGTCGAGACGGCCTCGGACCCGCGGGTGCGGCAGTTCCTCGACAAGTACGTCCAGGGCGAGCAGACCCCGGAGCCGGGCGCCGCCTGCACGGGCGGCAAGTCCGCGTGAGTCACGGCCCCGCCCGCCCCCGCGCCCCGGCGCCGGCGGGCGGGGCACGCCCGTCCCGCCGGCGGACACTTCGAGTACTTGAGTACGCATGTGATTACCCTGTGTGTCATGACAGCTGGACCGGCTCCACGCGGCCACCGCTCCGCACGGCCGGGTCCGCGATGGTCCACCCGGTCGAGACGGACACCGTCGTCACCCTGTCGGGTCGTCGCCTCGTCGCCACGCACCACGGCCTCCACCACACCGTCTCCGGCCTGGGCATCACGCTGGGGAACCTGGCCACCGGCGCCCTCCGTGACCTCGCCCGGCGCCATGACGCGCTCTGGCCGACCTGGGTCTTCCTGACCGTCACCGGCCTGGTCCGCGCGGCCTCGGTCGCGGCCCTCGCCCGCACGGGCCGCCCGGCCGCCCCGCGCCTGCGGCCGGCGGCCGCGTGAGCGACGACACCGGGCCGCACCCGCCCACCCCCTCCCACCCCGGGCCCGCGACCGTGCGTAACGTCCCGGATACACCGTCAAGACCATCCGTTTCCCTGGGCTTTGCCCGCGCCTGGTGGTCTTGCCTCGCTGCGTCCCGCACCACGAGCGGGACGCCGGACGCCCGAGGAGTCGTACCCATGGCCAGACCCACCCGCCGTCACCTCACGGTCGCGACCGCCCTGGTCGCCGCGACCACGGCCGCGGTGGCGGTCACCACCGCCGCCGGCGCCTTCGACAACGCCCAGCAGGCCAGGAACGCGATCCAGGGCGGGAAGGCGAAGAACGTCATCCTGCTCATCGGCGACGGCATGGGCGACTCCGAGATCACCCTCGCCCGTGACTACACGGTCGGCGCGAACGGCCGCCTGAACATGGACAGGTTCCCGCTGACCGGCGCCTACACCACGTACGCGGTGCACGCCGACGGCACCCCGGACTACGTCACCGACTCCGCGGCCAGCGGCACCGGCTGGGCGACCGGCGTCAAGACGGTCAACGGCCGTATCTCCAAGACGCCCGGTACCGACAAGGCCGTCCGCACCATCCTGGAGCTGGCGCAGAAGAACGGCTACGCCACCGGCAGCGTGACGACCTCCGAGCTGACCGACGCCACTCCGGCCGTGCTCGCCTCCCATGTCACCGACCGCTCCTGCCAGGGGCCGGCCGACATGGCCAAGTGCCCCACCGACAGCCTTGCGGCCGGCGGACCGGGCTCGATCGCCGAGCAGTCCGTCAACCACAAGGTCGACGTCCTGATCGGCGGTGGCAAGCAGCGCTTCGACCAGACGGTCACCGCCGGCGCGTACAAGGGCCTGACCGTCACCCAGCAGGCGCAGAAGCTGGGGTACCAGGTGGTCACCGACAGCGCCGGTCTGAAGAGCGCCAAGTCCGGCAAGCCGGTGCTCGGCCTGCTCGCCACCGGCAACGTCCCGGTCGAGTGGACCGGCAAGGCGGCCGCGGTGGGCGGCACCGACCCCCAGCGCTGCGTCACGTCGAACCCCAACCGCCCCGCCACGACCCCGAGCCTCGCGGACTCCGCCACGAAGGCGATCCAGCTCCTGGAGGCCAAGCAGAAGCACTCCGGCAAGGGCTTCTTCCTCCAGATCGAGGGCGCGTCCATCGACAAGCAGGACCACGCGGCCGACCCGTGCGGCCAGATCGGCGAGACCGCCGCCTTCGACAAGGCCGTCAAGGTCGCCCGCGCCTACGCCGCGAAGCACCCCGACACCCTCGTCGTCACCACCGCCGACCACGGCCACACCAGCCAGATCGTCCCGCTGGAGGCCACCCCGCCCGGCCTGTCCTCGACGCTGATCACCGACGAGGGCCAGCAGCTCAAGGTCAACTACTCGACCAACACCCCGGGCCAGTCCCAGGAGCACACCGGCACCCAGGTCCGGATCGCGGCGCAGGGCCCCCAGGCCTACCGCGTCCTCGGCGTCACCAACCAGACCGACCTCTTCACGACGCTCCGCGAGGCGCTGCGCCTGCGCTGACGTACAGAAGGGCTGACGTACAGAACGGCTGACGTACAGAAAGACCCGCCCCACGGCCTTGGCCGAACGGGACGGGAACCGGTGGAGCGGCGGCCGGGCTAGGCCGCCGTGGTCCGCGGGGCACGCACCCGCACACCAGGTGAGGCAGGCCGCTCCACCTCCTCGGTCAGGAAGGACTCGTCCTCCCCGAAGTCCGGGGCCTGGAAGGGGTTCGTCGCCGGAGGCGGCGATGCCGCAGCGCTCGAGCGAGGTTGCCCTTCCAGGGCGGAGAACAGAAACGTCGAATCGATGAGAGGACTCCTTGCGTGACAGGTCCCTGATGAGACCTTCTGCGCTTCTACAGCTTGGTCATCTTGGCGTACGGGCTCAGGATCCGCATTTGCGCCGAGCCGAAATCCACGAGCGCTGCGATTCCTTCCTCGACGCCGATCACTCGGCCGAGGCCGTACATGTCATGGGTGACCTGGTCGCCCACGGCGAAGTGCTTGGGAGCCGGCGCGACAGGGGCCTTGAAGGGACTGGTGGGCAGGTGACGCTTCGATGCAGCAGGCTTTGTCATTGCCCCCAGTATGCGCCTGCCGGGACCGCCCGGAGGTGCCGGAGGACGACAGCATCACCGAGCTGTGATCTGTCGACCCGTCGTTCGCTCATGTGCCCGTGCCGTCGGCGGCCGGCAGAAGCGCGGCCAGTTCGGCGTCGTCCGGGCGGTGGACCGCCTCGGCCGCCTGACGCAGAACGGCGCGGTCGACGTCGTCGGTGTCGGCGATCAGATGAACGACCACGCCGTCATCGGGCACCGCGTACTCGTGACGGGCACCTGCCGTGCGGTACCAGGCGTCGCCGTCGTGCTCACAGGTGACCTGCTCGCCCGACCCCTCGCCCAGCGGCTGCTCGGTGCAGTTCTCCGCGGTCAGCGTGCCGTGATCCACGAAGAGACCGAACGTGGCGGCACCCTTCTCGGACCGGTACGCGGCGGCGAACTGGCCGTCGTACTCGCCGACCGACGCCTGGAACACGCGGTAGCCGGAGACCTCGGTGACATGGACGAGCTCGGGCTCGACCCCCCAGTCCCGCGCGGCGTCATCGAGCCCGGCGGCAGCCCCGCCGTCCTCGCCCGCGCCACACCCCGTGAGAAGAACCGGCAACAGGAGAAGGGGGAGCAGCGCACGCGCGGGTCGCATCATGCACCCATCCTTCCGCATGCCCATGCCACACCCACAACCGATTTCCTCGACCAACACCAGAGGACCCTCACCGATCCGGTAAGGGCCCTCTGCAATGCCGTCCAACTGTCGGGGTGGCGGGATCTGAACCCACGACCTCTTCGTCCCGAAGCAACTTTGGAGAAGGCGGTACCTTGGGTTGACGTGGCTCTCACCTGCGCGGATGGTCCGCAGACGTTCGCGCTTGTTCGCCGATGTGCGTGGGCGTTGTCACGCAGTTAGACACCCAAGGTGCGGGCGAGGCCCCGTGGCAGGAAGACCGAGCTGGGACCCGCTCCCCCTCTAGATTGGAGTCTTGTTCCCCTTGCTCAGGGGAGCAACATCAGCTCACGTACGCGGCCGGTGTTGTCGACGATCTGCAGCCGGCCACCGTCGGCCGTCTCTCGGTCCACAAGGTCGTAAAGAGTAATGGCGCGGCGGACGACTTCAGTGATCGACAGGTTCTTCGCCTTCAGCCGCTCCAGAGCTTCTTTGGTCTCCTTGTTGATGTTCACGCTAAGACGCGTGACCGTCTGGGTGCCCGGCAGGCCTGTCGTGTCGCTCATGTCGGACCTTCTTTGATCGCTTTTAGTAACTGACCGAACTCGCATAGTCGCGACTTCGGTATATTTTCGTCCTGTTTCCACCATTAAGGTAGAGGCTGCCACAGGTTGGGCGCCTCCATGCTGCATGAGACCACACCAGATGTCAACATCTTACGCATCCGATGTGCATCTCGTGTGTACGGCGATAGCGTCCGGTTCCGATTGGTCATGTCAAGTGATAACATGAAAAGTGCGATATGCCCCTTTGGGTGGCCAAGGATGGCGCATATGACGACGCACTCAGGCGACCGCAGTGACGCGTCGAGAGATCCTTGCTATTACCGACACTACGTCCGTCATGGCCTGGGTGAAATTCCCGTGAAGGTGGAATTCGTCTGTCCTCGTTTTGGTAGTCCTGATCATGTACCAGAGATTCTCTTCTCTGATTCTTCGGCATGCGCAGATGGCGCCCCGGTGGACGATGAATATAGTGAGGATGTAGTTCCTCTCGGCGGAACCGACTGGTTCAAAATGGTCTCGGTGGAATCCTTGGTCTGCCCGGAAGGGAGCGGCTGTCGTGGGGAATCAAGATCACTCAGGAGCGGGAATCGATGAAGGTCACGAACCGGCAGAGGGAGACCCTTGGCAGCTGGGTGACGCAACGGGCAGCGCTGAAGATCCTGGTGGATGGGCTGCTGGAGAGATCAGTGAACACGTCGTTCCTGCTACTGGTAATTTTCTGGGACCCCGGCCGGGCGTTGCCTACGGTTTTAAGGATGGACCGCACCCGGATGAAACGAGACACCAGATCGCAATGAGGCTGCTTTGGCTAGTTGCGGCCCTTGCTGCGTTGCCCACCGTGGCCCTTATTCTCGGGCATTGGACCCATTTTACGGACGCCCAGTTGCGAGAGCTGAGTATCATTTTTACGCCGATCGTAGCCCTCGCCAGTGCCGCATTCGGATTTTATTTTGGCAGTGATCTAGACAAGAAGTAAGGAATTTTTCGAATCTTCTTTATCCTTGCCAGGTTGACCACCGTCGCCTGTTTGTGTGCCAGGTCAGGTATCCATCCCCGAGGCTGGTCGTCCCCTGTGAACCTCTTGCCGAGCCGACAGCTGCTTTTCTAACCTCAACTCACCACCCACCCAAGCTCCCATCCCGTTGCTCCCTCGCCCGCCACAGGGAACCTGCACTCGGGGACGGCGCCCCCTCCATCCCGGCGTTGGCCGATCCCCCGCCGGAGGCTTGTTCTGACCTCATGCCCGTGTGCTTGCCTCGTGGGCGGGAGCGGGCGGGCGGCGGTGCCGAGCGGGGCGGAGACATGAGCGCGGGCGCCGCTGGCTGCCCGCGCCCGCCCGGAGGAGCGAAGCGACGACGGGTGCTTGAACCCGTGAAGAAGGTTGTTACTCAGTCGGTGCTTGTGGCGGCTGTGATGCTGCGGGACTGGGCTGCTGCTCGTCGAAGCGCGTCCGCCACTTGTTCGGCAGCATCGGCCGACAAGAGGATCTCTTGGGTCCAGAGAATCGAGAGCCTGATGTCGCCGTTCAGCAGGTTGGTGGCAACGTCGACTTCTGTGCCGTTGCCGGTGAAGTCGTACACGTTGAGCTCTGGATCACTGGCGTAGGCACTCATGGTGTCCGGCTTGTGTGGTCGCTGTCGACGGCAGTGAGGCTCCACAACGGTGCTGCGTACTGCTCAGGGCGGCTGCTGATGAGCAGCCCGGCGCAGGTCATCGCGCTGCGAGCCGTCGAGGTTCAGGATCTCGGTGAGATGGCAGAACGTCGTGTGCGTGACCCCGCGGGCCTTGGGCCTCTGCCTCGAACTGGGTGAGCCCATGGAGTACTGCTTGGGCGTCGAGCCTCGCCGGCTGCTGCTCCTTCAGCCAGAGGGCCTTGTTGCGCTCGTAGTCGATTTCGGAGAAGCCGCAGACCTCTCCTCGTCCGCTGCAACAACCGGCGGGCCACGCGTTGTGCGGCCTGCGCAGAGGTCTACCGCCGTGACACCTACCAGCTGATCACCGCCGGACTCCGGGGCGGCAAGGGCACCGCCGACCAGGTCGCCAACCACCCGCGCGTCTTTGCCACCTTCACCGCCCCCGGGTTCGGGCCGGTCCACAACCGCTGGACGGACGGCCGTGCCTGTCGCTGCGGCCTCCATCACGACCAGGAGGACGCCGCCCTCGGCACTCCGCTCGACCCCGACACCTACGACTACGAAGCGGCCGTTCTTTGGAACGCGCATGCTGGCGCTCTCTGGCGGCGCTTCTCGATCTACCTCCGCCGTGAAGTCGCCAAGCGCGCCGGCCTCACCCAACGCACCTTCCGCGACCACGCCCGCGTCTCGTTCGCCAAGGTGGCCGAGTATCAGAAGCGCGGCGCGGTCCACTTCCATGCGGTGATTCGCCTCGACGGTTAGGAAGGCGGCGACACTTCCGCATGACCGCGGCCGCGCCCGAACTGCTCACTGTCCCGGAGGTCATGACCCGGCTCAAGGTCGGCCGCACCAAGGTGTACGACCTCATCCGCACCTGCTGCCTGGTCTCCATCAAGGTCGACGGATGCCGCCGCATCCCGGACGACGCCGTACGCGCCTTCATCCGCCACCAGATGGGAGAAGCGGCCTGATGACCAAGCGCCGTAGCCGCGGTGATGGCGGCCTGCACTGGGACGAGAAGCGAGAGCGGTGGATCGCCACGGCCAACCTCGGCTTCGACCCGAGCGGCAAGCCGATCGTGAAGCGGGGGAGTGGCAAGACCAAGACGGAGGCGAAGAACAAGCTCAAGGAGGTGTTGCGGGATCACGAAGACGGCCTCGCCATCTCACCTACCAACTACACGGTCAAGGACGCGGTCACAGACTGGCTCGCCTACGGCCTGGCCGGCCTCGACCCCAACACCCTCGAAACCACCACGCTCCTCAGCAAGAAGCACGTCATTCCGTCGCTCGGCGCTCGCAAGCTTCGCGACCTCAGTGCAGACGATGTTGACCGCTGGCTGGCCACCAAGGCCAAGACGCTCAGCACCCGCACCCTCCAGTCGCTCCACTCGTACCTGAACCGCGCGGTCAAGCGGGCCATGGCGCGGGACAAGGTGAAGCGCAACGTCGTCGAGCTGTGCTCGGTCCCTCAAGGCAGGCAGGGCGGCCGTCCAAGGCGCTCACCTTCGCCCAGGCTGAGGCCGTACTCAAGGGCGCCGAGGGAACCTCGATGCACGCGTACATCGTCCTCGCGCTGCTGACCGGGGCCCGGACTGAAGAACTACGAGCCCTCACCTGGGACCACGTCTTCCTGAAAGGCCGTCCCGAAAAGGACCCGCAGCAGCCTCCCCACATCGCCGTGCGGCGGTCGGTCCGGCGCACCGGGGACACCAAGACCCGGAAGTCCCGGCGCGCCCTCGCCCTGCCGGCGCGCTGCATCGAAGCCCTATGGCAGCAATTCGAAGATCAGGGCTGGGATCGGCTCGCCGCTGACGAGAAGTGGGAGGAACACGGCCTCGTGTTCTCCTCGGCCGTCGGCAAGCCGCTCGACGCTGCCAACGTCCGCCGCGCCTTCCGCCAAGCACTCAAGGACGTCGACGGGATCAACGGAGACGAGTGGACGCCGCGGGAGCTCCGGCACAGCTTCGTGTCGCTGCTCTCCGACCGGGGCGTCCCGCTGGAAGAGATCTCGCGGCTCGTCGGATACTCCGGGACGGCCGTGACCGAGGAGGTCTACCGGAAGCAGATCCGGCCCGTGATCCAGACTGGCGCCGTGGTCATGGACGGCATCTTCGGCACCGACCGACAGCGGCCGTAAGCACGCAGCCAAAGCACTCAAGAATCGATAGTCACGCAGTTAGACACGCAACAACGCCAGAGAGCCCTTACCGAGTCGGTAAGGGCCCTCTGATCTGCTACTTAGCTGTCGGGGTGGCGGGATTTGAACCCACGACCTCTTCGTCCCGAACGAAGCGCGCTGCCAAGCTGCGCTACACCCCGATGTCGCTGCTTGTCCTGCTTGTCGCGGCGACGTCGTTTACTTTAGCCCACTGGTGGCTGGAGACGAAATCCGGTTTTGGCGCGGTGGCGGATCGGGTTGGGGCGGGCGTGGTCGAGGGCCACGAGGAGGACGGCGAGGGCGTAGAAGGAGAGGCCGAGGAGGAGGGCGTTGGCCAGGGTGTGCTTGAAACCGTGGGCCTCGGCGTCGAGGAAGGGGTAGAGGTAGCGGCCCGGCGTGGTGGGGGTGATCAGCTGGGCGCGCAGGAGGAGGAAGAGCAGGTAGGCCGTGGGGTAGACCATCCACGTCGCCGCCCGGCGCAGGCGCAGGCGGCCCGGTGCGGTCAGCAGCAGCCAGTCGAGGACGGCGGCCGCCGGGGTGACCGTGTGGAGGAGGTGGCCGGTCAGCGATACCCAGACCGTCGGGGTGGTTGTTGAGTCTGTTGCGAGGAACCGGGGGGCCGGGTCGGTCAGGAGCAGGTGGTACACCAGGCCCGTGATGGTGATGTAGAGCAGCGCGGCGCCGGTCAGGGCGGAGGGGAGAGGGGCCCGGGCCGACCAGGCGCGGCGGGCCGAGAGGAGGGTGACCCCGGCCAGCAGCACGTTGCTCTGGAGGGAGAAGTGGCTCAGGGCGCGCAGGGGGTCGTCCGTGATCAGGAGCGCGAGGGTCACGCCTGCGGCTGCCGTGCAGGCCAGCACCAGGCGCAGCACGGCGGCCAGGGGGCGGCGTACGGGAGGCACCACCGCGGAGGCGGGGACGAAGGAGGGCAGGAGCGCGTGGGTCCGCGGAATCGCGGGCAGCTCCGGAATGTCCCGGGGTATCGGCGCGGTCATGCCCCCAAATTAGGCAAATGGGGGAAATGGGGCGATATGGGTGGGCCGGATGGGGGATACCGCCGCTCACCTTTCCGGCGGCCGCCCGGCTTTCCCGTTCCCCGGCTTTCCCGTTCCCCGGCCTTCTCTTTCCTTCGACCGGTTCCCTCGATCGGTTCCTTCGACCGGTTCCCTCGATCGGTTCCTTCGATCAGTCCTTTGCGACCAGCGTCAGCAGCGTCACTTCCGGCGGGCACGCGAACCGCACCGGTGTGTAGCGGCTTGTGCCGCAGCCGGCCGAGACGTGCAGGTAGGACGTACGGCCCTCCGCCGTGTGCGTCGACAGGCCCTTCACGCGGTCCGTGTCGAGGTCGCAGTTGGTGACGAGGGCGCCGTAGAAGGGGATGCACACCTGGCCGCCGTGCGTGTGGCCGGCGAGGACCAGGGGGTAGTCGTCCGCCGTGTACGCGTCGAGGACGCGGAGGTACGGCGCGTGCACCACGCCCATCGAGAAGTCCGCGGAGGCCGAGGGGCCGCCGGACACCTGGGCGTACCGGTCCCGCTTGATGTGCGGGTCGTCCACGCCGGTCAGCTCGATCGACATGCCGTCGATCTTCAGGACGCCCCGCGTGTTCGTCAGGTTGAGCCAGCCCGCCCCGTCGAAACCGTCCCGCAGGTCCTCCCACGGGTTGTGGACGACGCCGACGGCGGGCGGGTTGCCGTTCAGGCCGTGGCGGCCCTGGACCTTCTCCAGGAGGTAGCGGGCCGGGTTGCGCAGGGTGGGGCCGTAGTAGTCGTTCGAGCCGAAGACGTACGCGCCCGGGAAGTCCATCAGGGGGCCCAGGGCGTCCAGCGTCTCGGGGACGCCCTCCGGGTCGGACAGGTTGTCGCCCGTGTTGATCACGAAGTCGGGGCGCAGACCGGCCAGCGAGCGCAGCCAGCGCTGCTTCTTGCGCTGGCCGCCGACCATGTGGATGTCGGAGACCTGCAGTACGCGCAGGGGGCGCATTCCGGAGGGGAGGACGGGGACCGTCACCCGTCGGAGGCGGAAGGAGCGGGCTTCGAATCCCGCCGAGTACACCAGACCGGCGGCGCCAGCCGCCGCGATGGACAGAGGTACTGCGTATCGCGCGCGCATGCCTCCATCGTGTCAGACCCGTTGGGCCCGGCTGACACCCCGTCCGCCCTCGGCCCCGAAATGAGCGGGCGTCGGAGCCGGGACACCTGCGACAATCACACCCATGACCACGCTCAAGTCGAAGCTGCAGGAAGACCTCAACGCCGCGATCAAGGAGCGCGACGAGCTGCGCTCCTCGACGCTCCGGCTGACGCTCGCCGCGATCACCAAGGAGGAGGTCGCGGGCAAGGAGAAGCGCGAGCTCTCCGACGACGAGGTGCAGAAGGTGATCACCCGGGAGGCGAAGAAGCGCCGGGAGGCCGCCGACGCCTTCGCCCAGGGTGGCCGTCCCGAGTCCGCCGAGCGGGAGAAGGCGGAGGGCGTGGTGCTCGCCGCGTACCTGCCGAAGCAGCTCAGCGACGAGGAGCTGAACGACATCGTCGCCCAGGCCGTCGAGGAGGCGAAGGCGGCGGGCGCCGAGGGCCCGCGGGCCATGGGTGCCGTCATGAAGATCGTGAACCCGAAGGTGGCGGGGCTGGCGGAGGGCGGACGCGTCGCCGCGGTCGTCAAGAAGCTGCTCGCGGGCTGATCCCGGCCGCGGGTCGAGGGGCTGATCCCCGCCGCGGCTCACACCACGGCCTCCGGGCGCCGTACACGCGAAACGGCCCCTGTTCCTCCTCGTACCGCGGTACGAGGAGGAACAGGGGCCGTCCCCTTTGTCGCCTGACGGCGGCGTTCATGCCTGACGGCGGCTTCAACGCCTCACGGCGGCGTGGCGCTCAGCCCCGCCCGCCCCCGTTGCCGTTCCCGTTGCCGTTCCCCTGGAACAGGTTGCCGAAGTCGGTCGAGGTGTCCCCGCCCGTCGAGGAGGAGCCGCCGTCGGTCGAGGTGCCACCGTCGGACGTGCCGCCGTCGAAGAGGCCGCCGATGAAGCCGTTGTCGCCGCCGTTGTTCCCGTTGTTGTTGTCGTCGTTGTTGTCGTCGTCACCCTTGTCCTGGTTGTTGCGCGGGATCGAGACGATGTTGAAGTCCGGGGCGTCCTTGCCCTCCAGGGCGCCGTTCATCGCGTCGCGCCAGATCGGGCCGGGGGTGTCACCGCCGTAGACCTGGGAGTGGTAGACGCCGCCGATGTAGATGTCGGTCATCTGCACCTTCTGGGTGGCGCTGCCGACCCAGACGGCGCCCGCGAGGTTCGGCGTGTAGCCGACGAACCAGGCGTTCTTGCGGGAGTCCGTGGTACCGGTCTTACCGGCATTGTCCCGGCCGGAGAGGCCGGCCTGCTGGCCCGTACCGGAGTCGATCACGCCGCTGAGCAGGGTGTTGATGGTGTCCGCGGTCTTCTCGCTCATCGCCCGCGAGCAGGTCGACTTCGGGACCTCCAGCGACTTCTTCTTGCCGCCCGAGGTCTGGGTGATCGACTCGATGGCGACCGGGGTGCAGTACATGCCCCGGCTGGCGAAGGCCGCGTACGCGCTCGCCATGGTGAGGGGGGAGAGACCGGTCGAACCGAGGGTCATCGAGGACGGCACCTCGGGCACCTTGTCACCGTTGCCCTGGACCACGCCGAGCGCGTCGGTCATCTTCACCACGGGGCACATGCCGATGTCCGCGAGCATCTGCACGAAGTAGGTGTTGACCGACTTCGCCATGGCGGTCTGCAGGTCGTACGGGCCCTTCTCGGACTCGCTCTCGTTCTCCAGCTTGTAGCCGCCGTCGTTGCGCCAGGACTTGCCGCTGCACGTCTGGACGGTCTCCGGGTACGACATCTCGTACGGCGCCGAATACGTCTGGTTGGCCGGGCGGCCCTCCTCGATCGCGGCCGCGGCCACGAACGGCTTGAACGTCGAACCGGTCGGGAAGCCGAAGTTCGAGCCGCCCATGGAGGCGTTGACCGAGTAGTTGTACTCGGTCTCGTTCTTGCCGTAGCCGTACGGCTTGGACTGGCCCATGCCGAGGATCTTGCCGGTGCCGGGCTCGACGAGCGTGGCGGCGGCGGCGACCTTGTCCGACTTGTAGACGTGCTTCTTCAGGCTGGACTGGACGGATTTCTGGGCCTGCGGCTGGAGGGTCGTCCGGATGGTCAGGCCGCCCTGGTTCCAGAGCTTGGCCCGCGCCTCCTTCGTCTTGCCGAAGACCGGGTCGCTGAGGAAGACCCGCTCGACGTACTTGCAGAAGAAGCTGGCGCCCTGGACGGCGGTGATGCAGCCGTTCTTCGGCTGGGTGACCTTCAGACCCAGCGGGGCCTTCTGCGCCTTGGCGGCCTCGGCCTCCGAGATGTCGCCGACCTCGGCCATGCGCTGGAGCACGGTGTTACGGCGCTTGGTCGCCTCGGTCGCGTCGTTGACCGGGTCGTAGCGGCTCGGCGACTGGACGATGCCGGCCAGCAGGGCCGCCTGCGGGAGGGTGAGGTTCTTGGCGTGCGTGGAGAAGTAGCGCTGGGAGGCCGCCTCGACGCCGTACGCCTGCTCGCCGAAGAACGTGATGTTCAGGTAGTTCTCGAGGATCTTCTTCTTGCCGAGCTCCTCCTCGACCTGGATCGCGTACTTCAGCTCCTTGATCTTGCGGCCGATGGTCTGCTGGGTGGCCTGCGCGACCTTCGTCGGGTCGTCGCCGGCCTCCTCCACGAAGACGTTCTTCACATACTGCTGGGTGAGCGTCGAGGCGCCCTGGGAGACGCCGCTGCTCTGCACGTTCTTGTTGAGGGCGCGCAGGACGCCCTTCAGGTCGATCGCCCCGTGCTGGTAGAAGCGTGAGTCCTCGATCGCGACGATCGCCTTCTGCATGTACGGCGAGATGCTCTTGAGGTCGACCACCGTGCGGTCACGGGAGTAGACCGAGGCGATCTGGCCACCCTCGGAGTCGAGGATCGTGGTGCGCTGGCTCAGCGGCGGTGTCTTCAGGTTGGCCGGGAGTTCGTCGAACGACTCGACCGACCCCTTGGCGGCCAGCCCCAGCGCGCCGAACGCGGGCAGCGCGATGCCCGCCAGCACGGCTCCGGAGAGAACACTGACACCGAGGAACTTGGCGGCCTGCTGCGTGGCGGACAGGCCACCGCCCGAGCGCTTGTTTGGCATGAGGGCAGCCTACGTTCTCATTCGCCGGACACGCGTATATGCCTTGGCCTAAGCTGCTCCCAACTGTCACAGCAGTAGGGCCACGTATCAATACGTCCGGCGACCCCGAATCGTTCCGGAGGTTCCCCAACTTTTTTGGTGGGGGCGTGCCCGAATCCGCCTTGTGTGTCATCCGGCGTCCGTTGTGACCCAAGTGAACTGTCCCGTTTGCCGGGAAGGTCATGCATGTCGCAGGCTCACTCCCCCGGGTGATCTGCCGCTTACCCATAGTCCGTTCGGGCCATTCAAGATTGGGCCCGAAGGGGGTGTTGCGCTGTGCCCACCTTCCGTAACGTCCTCAACTGGCGGCGGTGAATATGCCGCTGCCGCCGTGGGGGAGCCTCGATTCGGGAGAGGACGGCGCCGGTATGGGCTGGGTTACCGACTGGAGTGCGCAGGCTGCCTGCCGCACTACCGATCCGGATGAACTGTTCGTTCAGGGAGCAGCGCAGAACAGGGCCAAGGCGGTGTGCACCGGATGCCCGGTACGCACCGAATGTCTGGCCGACGCGCTCGACAACCGCGTCGAGTTCGGCGTGTGGGGAGGCATGACGGAGCGCGAGCGCCGCGCCCTGCTGCGCAGGCGGCCGACCGTCACCTCGTGGCGCCGGCTGCTGGAGACCGCACGCTCGGAGTACGAGCGTGGTTCGGGCATCGTGTCGCTCGACGACGACGAGATGTACGAGAACTACGCGGCGGTGAGCTGAGAAGAGCCCTTCCGCACGGGGGATCTTCCTGTTCGGCGTAGGCGTTGGCGATGGCGTCGGCGGTTCTCGGAAGGCTTCGGTCTTCGGCGGTCTCGGGCGGCTTCAGCCGTCGGAGGTCTCGGGCAGCTCCGGCCGATTGGCCGCGAGCCGGCTGCCGATGTCCCGCAGTCCCACGAGGTCGTGTACGTCACCGGGCAGCGCCGCCACTTCGGCCACCGCCACCTCCGGATGGAGGGCGGTGAAGCGATCACGGGTGCGCTGCTCACGGGAGAGCAGATGCATACGCTCGGCGTGCAGCCTCAGCAGACCTGCGGTCAGCTGATCGGCGCTGGGGGAGCCGGACCCCGGATCGGTCGCGGGGCCGGTGGCGGGATCGGTTGCGGGTGGTTCTGAACTGCCGTGCGTGTCGGGAGAGTTACGAAGTCCAGCTTTCCCGCCGTCCTGATCCACAATGCGGGGCTCTTCAAGATTTTCCGCCGAGGGTGCATCGGTGGCGGGGGAATCAGGAGCGGCGGCGGTACGCCCGTCGTCGCTCGAGTCGGTCTCGGTGTTGGCGTCCGTGTCGGGCTCGGCGTCGGTGTCCGTGTCGGGCTCGGCGTCGGCCAGGTCGAGATTCTCCGCGGCGGCCAGTGCCCGCTCGGCGGACAGCTGGGCCGCGCCGCTGCCATGGACCCGGTTGAGCACCAGACCGGCCAGCGGCATGCTCTCGGCGGCCAGCCGCTCCACGAAGTACGCGGCCTCCCGCAGCGCGTCCCGCTCGGGGGCCGCCACGACGAGGAACGCCGTCCCCGGCGCCTGGAGCAGTTTGTAGGTGGCGTCCGCGCGCGTGCGGAACCCGCCGAACATCGAGTCCATCGCCGCCACGAACGTCTGCACGTCCTTCAGCAGCTGCCCGCCCAGCAGCTTGCCGAGCGCGCCGGTCATCATCGACATCCCGACGTTCAGGAACTTCATCCCCGCGCGGCCGCCGACCTTCGCGGGCGCGAGCAGGACCCGGATCAGCTTGCCGTCCAGGAACGAACCCAGCCGCTTCGGCGCGTCCAGGAAGTCCAGCGCGGACCTGGACGGGGGAGTGTCGACCACGATCAGGTCCCACTCGTCCCTGGCGCGCAGCTGGCCCAGCTTCTCCATCGCCATGTACTCCTGCGTGCCGGCGAAACCGGCGGAGAGCGACTGGTAGAAGGGGTTCGACAGGATCGCGGACGCCCGCTCCGGATCCGCGTGCGCCTCGACGATCTCGTCGAACGTGCGCTTCATATCGAGCATCATCGCGTGCAACTCGCCGTCGCCCTCGACGCCCTTGACCCGGCGCGGGGTGTTGTCGAGCGAGTCGATGCCCATCGACTGGGCGAGCCGGCGCGCCGGGTCGATGGTGAGCACCACCACCTTGCGGCCCCGCTCGGCCGCTCTGAGCCCCAGCGCCGCCGCCGTCGTCGTCTTGCCGACCCCGCCGGAACCGCAGCACACCACGATCCGGGTCGCCGGGTCGTCGAGCAGCGGGTCGAGATCGAGCACGCGCGCGGGCGAGAGCCGGTGCTGTGCCTGGCCCTGGTCCCGACTCATACCGTCCCCCTCATGCGATCTGCTGCTTGCGCAGCTCGGTGGCGAGGTCGTAAAGGCCCGCCAGATCCATTCCCTCGGCGAGCAGCGGCAGTTCGTGCAGCGGCAGGCCCAGCTCGCCCAGGACCGCCCGCTGCTCCTGCTCCAGCGCATGCCGCTCGGCGTACTCCTCGGCCTGCTGCAGGAGCGGATCCACCAGCCGCTCGGCGTGCCCGCCGCGCCGCGCCCCGCCCAGCCCGGCCGCCGACAGCGACCGCGCAATGGATGAACGTGTCACGGTTCGTACGAGTTCCAGCCCATCCGTGTCCAACACCTCGGGCCGCACCATGTTGACGATGACCCGGCCCACCGGCAGCTTCGCCGCCCGCAGCTCGGCGATGCCGTCAGCGGTCTCCTGGACCGGCATCTCCTCGAGCAGCGTCACCAGGTGCACGGCCGTCTCCGGCGACTTCAGCACCCTCATCACGGCCTGCGCCTGATTGTGTATCGGGCCGATCTTGGCCAGCCCCGCCACCTCGTCGTTGACGTTCAGGAAGCGGGTGACGCGACCGGTCGGCGGGGCGTCCATGACGACGTAGTCGTACACGAACCGTCCGCTCCTGTCCTTGCGCCGGACCGCCTCGCACGCCTTTCCGGTGAGGAGGACGTCCCTCAGACCGGGGGCGACGGTGGTGGCGAAGTCGATCGCGCCCAGCTTCTTCAGGGCCCGTCCGGCGCTCCCCAGCTTGTAGAACATCTGGAGGTAGTCCAGAAGGGCCAGTTCGGGATCGATGGCGAGCGCGTACACCTCACCACCGCCCGGCGCGACGGCGATCTTGCGTTCCTCATAGGGCAACGCCTCTGTCTCGAAGAGCTGCGCGATGCCCTGCCGGCCCTCCACCTCGACGAGAAGCGTCCGCTTCCCTGCCGTGGCGAGGGCCAGCGCGAGGGCGGCGGCGACCGTGGTCTTTCCGGTCCCGCCCTTGCCGCTGACGACCTGGAGCCTGCTCACGTCTTCGAGCGTAACCAGTCCGTGCCCGAGGCAATCGGGAGGCTGTGGACAACGGGGGGCGGTATCGGCCACATGGCCTGTGGACAACCGGGCCGGAACCGGCCGCCCGGCCTGTACGGAAGCCCCCGGTCGACAGCGGATACAGTCGCCCCATGACCAAGTGGGAATACGCAACCGTGCCGCTGCTCGTCCATGCCACGAAGCAGATTCTGGACACCTGGGGCGAGGACGGCTGGGAGCTCGTCCAGGTCGTGCCCGGGCCGAACAACCCCGAGCAGCTCGTGGCCTACCTGAAGCGGGCCAAGGCATGAGCGGCGTCGAGGCGAAGCTCGCCGAGCTGGGGCTGACCCTGCCGGCCGTGGTGCCGCCGCTCGCGGCCTACCAGCCCGCCGTGCAGTCGGGGCCGTACGTGTTCACCTCGGGTCAGCTGCCCATGGTGGACGGCAAACTGCCCGTGACCGGCAAGGTAGGCGCCGAGGTCACCCCCGAGGAGGCCAAGGAACTGGCGCGTACCTGCGCCCTGAACGCCCTGGCCGCCGTGAAGTCGGTCGCCGGTGATCTGGACCGCGTCGCGCGCGTGGTCAAGGTCGTCGGCTTCGTCGCCTCGGCCGCGGACTTCACCGGCCAGCCCGGCGTCGTCAACGGCGCGAGCGAGCTGCTCGGAGCCGTCCTCGGCGACAAGGGCGTGCACGCGCGCAGCGCGGTCGGCGTCGCGGTGCTGCCGCTGGACGCCCCGGTCGAGGTCGAGATCCAGGTCGAACTGGTCCCGTAGGGACACCCCGGGGGTGCCCTGACCTCGGGCACCTCTCGAACATTCGCTCACCAGGGGATAGCCTCGCGCCCATGGCGAATGGGCAGTGGTTTCCCTCGGACTGGCCGGAACGCATCCGCGCGCTCGCGGACGGGACCCTCACGCCCGTCACGCCCAGACGCGCGGCCACCGTCATGCTCGTGAAGGACGGGCCGGCCGGGACGTTCGTCCACATGCTGCGCAGACGCGCCTCCATGGCCTTCGCCGGAGGCGCGTACGCGTATCCGGGCGGCGGAGTCGACCCGCGCGACGACGAACGCCCGGTGCGCTGGGCGGGCCCCACGCGCGCGTGGTGGGCGCAGCGGCTCGGCGTCGAGGAGACGGTGGCCCAGGCGATCGTCTGCGCGGCCGTCCGGGAGACGTACGAGGAGGCGGGCGTCCTGCTCGCCGGCCCGGACCCCGACTCGGTCGTCGGTGACACGACCGGCCCCGACTGGGAGGCGGACCGCGCGGCCGTGGCCGCCCGTGAGCTGTCCTTCGCCGAGTTCCTCGACCGCCGCGGCCTCGTCCTGCGCGCCGACCTGCTCGGCGCCTGGACGCGCTGGATCACCCCGGAGTTCGAGTCCCGCCGCTATGACACCTGGTTCTTCGTGGCCGCGCTCCCCGAGGGCCAGCGCACCCGCAACGCCTCCACGGAGGCCGACCGCACGGTGTGGATCCGCCCGCGGGAGGCGGCGGACGGCTACGACAAGGGCGAGCTGACGATGATGCCGCCCACGATCGCGACCCTGCGCCAGCTGACCCCGTACGCCACGGCCGCCGAGGCCCTCGCCGCCGCCCCCGGCCGCGATCTGACAGCCGTCCTGGCCGAGGCGCGGCTCACCGACGACGAGATCGTCCTGAGCTGGCCGGGCCACGGCGAGTTCACCAAGCACATCCCGATCCCCGCCGGTGGAGGCCCCGCATGACCGACGCAGCAGCCCTCCCCGGCCAGCCCCGCGGCGGCGTCCTGACCGGACCGGCCACCGCGCGCGCGGTCAACGTCCTCGCGCCGAACGCCTCCGCGATGACCCTCGACGGCACCAACACCTGGATCGTCTCCGAGCCGGACTCCGAGCTGGCGGTCGTGATCGATCCGGGCCCGCTGGACGACGGCCATCTGCGGGCGGTCGTCGACACCGCCGAGCAGGCCGGCAAGCGGGTCGCCCTGACCCTGCTGACCCACGGCCACCCCGACCACGCCGAGGGCGCCGTCCGGTTCGCCGAACTGACCGGTACGCGCGTGCGTGCCCTGGACCCGGCGCTGCGGCTGGGCGACGAGGGACTGGGCCCCGGTGACGTGATCGCGCTGGGCGGCCTGGAGCTGCGGGTCGTGCCGACGCCCGGCCACACCGCCGACTCGCTCTGCTTCCACCTGCCGGCCGACGGGGCCGTCCTGACCGGCGACACGATCCTGGGGCGCGGCACCACCGTCGTGGCGCACCCCGACGGCCGGCTGGGCGACTATCTGGACTCCCTGCGGCGCCTGAGGTCCCTCACGGTCGACGACGGCGTCCACACGGTCCTCCCGGGCCACGGCCCCGTCCTGGAGGACGCCCAGGGCGCCGTGGAGTTCTACCTCGCGCACCGCGCCCACCGCCTCGCCCAGGTCGAGACGGCCGTCGAGGACGGCTTCCGCGCCGCCTCCGAGGTCGTCGCCCATGTGTATGCCGACGTCGACCGCTCCCTGTGGCCGGCGGCGGAACTCTCCGTACGGGCGCAGATCGAGTATCTGGAGGACCACGGGCTGATCTAGGCGCCGTCGAACTGGGCGCCGTCGATCGGGGCGCCGTCCTCCGGCCGGGGAGCCTTGATGCCGTGCACGCGCGCGTACTCGTCCGCGAGCCAGGGTCCCAGGTCGTCCACGAAGGACGTGAGGACGGCCGCGTCGCCCGTCGGCTCGTAGCCCAGCGCCGCCGCCCTACGCACCTGGCCGGCCCGTTCCGGGTAGTAGCCCGCGAACGCCTCGGCCATCTCGTGCAGATCGCTGGTCCAGCCGTTCCAGCGGGGCATGACCAGGGTGAACGCGGTGCGCACGAGGTGGCGGGACATGTACCGGACGAGGGGCCTGAGGGCCTCCTCCGTGCCGGCCGTCCCCGCGATGCGGGCCCGCCAGCGCGGCAGCAGCAGGGCGAGCTCGCCGTTCGTCTCGCGCGCGAGGAGCGAGTCGGGACGGTAGCGGGGCAGCTCCTCGGCGAGGTCCTCGCCGAGGAGCGGGGTGCACAGACAGGCGACGAAGAACCCCAGGTCGTACCGCTCCAGGTCGCTCAGCACGCGCCTGCGGCTCGACAGCAGCACTCCGCCGCCGTCGATCTGCGGGAACTCCCGGTCGAGGGCTTCGAGCAGGGCCCGGGCGCCGGCCCGGTCCGCCCCGGCCGGCTCGTCGTGCAGGACGGCCAGCAGGTCCAGATCGCTGCGCCCCACGCGCGCGGTGCCGCGCGGGATCGACCCGTAGAGGTACGCGCTGTGCAGCCGCGCCCCGAACAGCTCCAGGATCCCGTCCCGGGCGGCCGCGACGACGTGCCGGAAGGCGTCCGGCACGCGCGCGAGGGAGCCTTCGCGGACGAGGCACCCCTGGGCGTCGAGCCCCCGTAGAGGAACCGTTTCAGCCATGGGGCCACTCTGCCAGGGGCGCGGAGGCGGCAGCCCCCGACGGCCCTGGTGCCGTCGTTACCGCGACCGCTTGGCGAGCCGCTCCACGTCCAGCAGGATGACCGCCCGCGCCTCCAGGCGCAGCCACCCGCGCTGGGCGAAGTCGGCGAGCGCCTTGTTGACCGTCTCGCGCGAGGCGCCGACGAGCTGGGCCAGCTCCTCCTGCGTGAGGTCGTGGACGACGTGGATGCCTTCCTCGGACTGCACGCCGAAGCGGCGGGAGAGGTCCAGCAGGGCGCGCGCCACACGGCCGGGGACGTCCGAGAAGACCAGGTCGGACATGGCGTCGTTGGTCTTGCGCAGGCGCCGGGCGACGGCGCGCAGCAGCGCGGCGGCCACCTCGGGGCGGGCGTTCAGCCAGGGCTGGAGGTCGCCGTGGCCGAGGCCGAGCAGCTTGACCTCGGTGAGGGCCGTCGCCGTCGCCGTACGCGGGCCCGGGTCGAACAGCGACAGCTCGCCGATCAGCTCGCCGGGACCCACCACGGCCAGCATGTTCTCGCGGCCGTCGGGGGACGTGCGGTGGAGCTTGACCTTGCCCTCGGTGACGACGTAGAGCCGGTCGCCCGGGTCGCCCTCGTGGAACAGGGAGTCGCCACGGGCGAGGGTCACCTCACTCATGGAGGCGCGCAGCTCCGCGGCCTGCTCGTCGTCGAGTGCCGCGAAGAGCGGGTTGCGCCGCAGAACGTCGTCCACGAGTTCTCTCCTTGTCGCCTGCTCAGGGGATCTTGTCCCCCGCTTACCAGGGGACCTGGTTCCCCATTTTGCCGGACGGTCCAAACAGTGTGATCTGTCACAAGGATGCCGCACACATGTCCCGAGGTAAGCGGCAGGGGTCCAATTGGGGGCCGATCTTCGGGGTCCGGGGCGGATGTCGGTGCCGGGCTTTAGGCTGGCCGGGTGTCCAAATCGCCGGTGAGAGCACAGGCCAAGGGGGCTGGGCGGGTGGTTGTACGTCGGGATTCCGCTGTGGGCGAACAAGAATCCGGTGAGGGTAAGAAAAAGGCAAAAGTGACGGCAAAGGCAACAGCGGGTAAATCGGTAGGAAAGACCGAGTCGCGGACCGCGCTCGTCCGCCGGGCCCGCCGTATCAACCGGGAACTCGCGGAGGTCTACCCCTACGCCCACCCCGAGCTGGATTTCGAGAACCCCTTCCAGCTTCTGGTCGCCACGGTCCTGTCGGCCCAGACCACCGACCTCAGGGTCAACCAGACGACTCCCGGCCTGTTCGCCAAGTACCCCACCCCCGAGGACCTGGCCGCGGCCAACCCGGAGGAGGTCGAGGAGATCCTCCGCCCCTGCGGGTTCTTCCGGGCGAAGACCCGGTCGGTCATAGGGCTCTCCCAGGGCCTGGTGGAGCGGTTCGACGGTGAGGTCCCCGGCCGCCTGGAGGACCTGGTCACCCTGCCCGGCGTCGGCCGCAAGACCGCCTTCGTGGTCCTGGGCAACGCCTTCGGGCGCCCCGGCATCACCGTGGACACGCATTTCCAGCGGCTCGTACGGCGCTGGCGGTGGACCGAGGAGACCGACCCCGACAAGATCGAGGCGGCGATCGGCGCGCTCTTCCCCAAGGGCGACTGGACGGACCTCTCCCATCACGTCATCTGGCACGGCCGCCGCATCTGCCACGCGCGCAAGCCGGCCTGCGGGGCCTGCCCCATCGCCCCGCTCTGCCCGGCTTACGGCGAGGGCGAGACGGACCCCGAGAAGGCGAAGAAGCTCCTGAAGTACGAGAAGGGCGGCTTCCCCGGCCAGCGGCTGAACCCGCCGCAGGCCTACCTCGACGCGGGCGGGCGGCCGGCCCCGCCGCTGGGGGCCGGATGACCGGGGCGACGACGGAGGCGGAACCGGCGGCCGACGGGGCGCGGCCGACGGAACGATCTACGGGTCCTCGCGCGTTGGACCCGGCAGAACGGGGGGCGGTGCGGCGATGACACGGGTGAGTGACACGGCGAGCGGTACGGTGAACGAGACGGCCGACGGGACGGCGAGCGACGCGGTGGGGGGCGCGGCGGGCGCGATGGACGCCGGGGCCGGGGGCGCGGCGCGGGCCCGTTCCGGTGGTCCGGCGGGTGCCGGGGCGGAGGGTGCGACGGGAGCCCGTTCCGGTGGTCCGGCGGGCGGCGTTCGGCCCGGAGCCGGAGCCGGAGCCGGAGCCGGAGCCGGAGCCGCCGGTGGCGTTCGGAATGGAGTCGTGGGCGGTGCCGGGGAGGGTGGTTCGGGCGGAGTCCGGGGTGGCGCGGTGCCGCTTCGCAAGCACGGTCTGCCCGGCTGGCTCGACCCGGTCGTGACGGTCGTGGAGACGGTCCGGCCGCGCCAGCTCAGCCGCTTCCTGCCGCCGCAGGACGGCGCGGGACGCCAGTCCGCGGTCCTCGTGCTGTTCGGGGAGGGCGAGCAGGGCCCCGAGCTGCTGCTGATGGAACGGGCCGGCTCCCTGCGCTCGCACGCGGGACAGCCCTCCTTCCCCGGCGGCGCCCTCGATCCGGAGGACGGCGATCCGCAGGGCGACGGACCCCTGCGGGCCGCGCTGCGCGAGGCCGAGGAGGAGACCGGACTCGACCCTGCCGGCGTCCAGCTCTTCGGCGTCCTGCCCAAGCTGTACATCCCGGTCAGCGGTTTCGTCGTGACGCCCGTCCTGGGCTGGTGGCGCGAGCCGAGCCCGGTGGGAGTCGTCGACCCGGCCGAGACGGCCCGCGTCTTCACGGTCCCCGTGGCCGATCTCACGGACCCGGCCAACCGGGCCACCACCGTGCACCCCAGCGGCCACCAAGGTCCGGCATTCCTGGTCGAATCGGCCCTCGTCTGGGGCTTCACGGCCGGCATCATCGACCGTCTGCTGCACTTCGCGGGCTGGGAGCGCCCCTGGGACCAGGACAAGCAGGTCCCGCTCGACTGGCGGTCATGACAGGGTGAACCCCGTGAACGTGCTGGACATCTTGTTGCTGGTCGCGGCCGTCTGGTTCGCGGTGGTCGGCTTCCGCCAGGGCTTCGTCGTCGGCATCCTGTCGGTGATCGGCTTCCTGGGCGGCGGCCTGGTCGCCGTCTACCTGCTGCCGCTCATCTGGGACTGGCTCACCGACAACGCCGAGGTCAGCACCACGGCCGCCGTCGTCGCCGTCGTCGTCGTGATCGTCTGCGCCTCGGTCGGACAGGCCCTGACGACCCATCTCGGCAACAAGCTGCGCCGGTACATCACCTGGTCCCCGGCCCGCGCCCTGGACGCCACCGGCGGCGCGCTGGTGAACGTCGTCGCCATGCTGCTCGTGGCCTGGCTGATCGGCTCCGCCCTGGCCGGCACCACCCTGCCGACCCTCGGCAAGGAGGTCCGCAACTCCACGGTGCTCCAAGGGGTGTCCCGGGCGCTGCCCGCCCAGGCCGACACCTGGTTCGCCGACTTCTCCTCCGTCCTCGCGCAGAACGGCTTCCCCCAGGTCTTCAGCCCGTTCGCCAACGAGCCGATCACCGACGTCCAGCCGCCCGACCCGGCCCTCGCGGGCAGCCCCGTCGCCACGCGCGCGCAGCGCTCCATCGTCAAGGTGATGGGCACCGCCGAGAGTTGCGGCAAGGTCCTGGAGGGCACCGGCTTCGTCTTCGGCGAGCGCCGCGTCATGACCAACGCGCATGTCGTGGGCGGCGTCGACGAACCGACCGTCCAGATCGGCGGCGAGGGCCGCAAGTACGACGCGACGGTCGTCCTGTACGACTGGAAGCGCGACATCGCCGTGCTCGACGTACCGGACCTCGACGCGCCCGTGCTGAAGTTCACCACCGGCGTCGCGTCCACCGGCGCCGACGCGATCGTCGCCGGGTTCCCGGAGAACGGGTCGTACGACGTCCGTGCCGCGCGGGTGCGCGGGCGCATCACGGCCAACGGCCCGGACATCTACCACCGCGGCACCGTGCGCCGTGAGGTGTACTCGCTCTACACGACCGTCCGTCAGGGCAACTCCGGCGGACCGCTGCTCACCCCCGACGGGCGGGTGTACGGCGTGGTGTTCGCGAAGTCGCTCGACGACGCCGCCACCGGGTACGCGCTCACCGCGGAAGAGATCCAGCAGGACATCACCGAGGGACGTACCGCGGGTCAGCAGGTGGACAGCGACCGCTGCGCCCTCTAGGGGCGGGGCGGTCGGCTCGTCGAGACGGTCGGGGGCGTCAGCCTCGAGGGTGACGCAGGCGTACCGAGACCCAGCGGGCCCGGCGGCGCAGGATGCGCGGAATGCCCACCCGGAGGTCGGAGCCCGTCAGCTGCGGGTCTGCACCTCGTTGGTGGGAGCTCAGGCCAGCGGCCGAGCGGCGGTTGCGTGCTGCGTCACTGTAGTCGTGCGTCCAGCCCATACCCCGACGTCTGCCCCCGCCCCAAGGTCGATAACCGCCCCGAGGCCCGCCAATTGGCCTATGCGCCGGGCAATTGGCCGCTTGTCGTACAGGCGTTTCCCGCGGCATCCGGCGGTGGACACCGGGCGCGACAGGTCGGTCACCGATCCGGTTCCGGATCCTTCAGCCAATTGACCAGTTCTGTGGAGAAAGCGACCGGATCCTCCTCGTGGGGGAAGTGGCCCAGTCCGTCGAAGAGCCGCCAGCGGTACGGCGCCTCCACGTACTCGCCGGAGCCGGCCGCGCTGCGGGTGCGCATCACCGGGTCGAGCGACCCGTGCAGGTGGAGCGTGGGGACGCGCACGGGCCGCTTCATGCGCCGGTAGAACTGGACGCCGTCCGGCCGCGCCATCGAGCGCACCAGCCACCGGTACGGCTCCACCGAGCAGTGCGCGGTGGAGGGGATGCACATGGCGCGCCGGTACGTCTCCAGCACCTCGTCCTCCGGCGGCCGTGGCCCGGACCACTCCCGGATCAGCCGGGCCACCAGTTCGCCGTCGTCGGCGGTGAGCTGCCGCTCGGGGATCCACGGCCGCTGGAAGCCCCAGATGTGGGAGCTCGCGGCGGACTGCCGGACGTCGGCGAGCATCGCCGAGCGCCAGCGCCGCGGGTGCGGCATCGAGGCCACCGCGAGCCGCCGGACCAGCTTGGGGCGCATCACGGCGGCCGTCCACGCCAGATAGCCGCCCAGGTCGTGGCCGACGAGCGCGGCGTCCGGCTCGCCGAGCGAGCGGATCACGCCGGTGATATCGAGGGCGAGGTTGGCCGGGTCGTAGCCCCGGGGCGTGCGGTCGCTGCCGCCCACGCCCCGCAGGTCCATGGCGACGGCCCGGAACCCGGCGTCGGCGAGCGCGCCGAGCTGGTGCCGCCAGGTCCACCAGAACTGCGGGAAGCCGTGGACGAGCATGACCAGCGGTCCGTCACCGGCCTCCGCGATGTGGAAGCGGGCGCCGTTCGCGGCCACCTCACGATGGGTCACCTTGGTGCCGGCGGCGTATTCCGGTCGTACGACCGAGGTGGGCTGCGCCGAAGGGGTGGCGGGGTCCGTCATGACGTCGAGCGTGCCACAGCCTCGATGGCCGCGGGGACCCGGTCCTGGGGCAGCTCCGGCCGCGGGTGCGGCTTGGCGTTCTGCAGGACGCCCGCGCTCTCCTTCATCGACGCGGCCACCTTCTGCGGACCCTGGCTCTTCTTGGCCTTCTTCGCGAACACCACGCCGATCAGCACCAGGACGAGCGCGACGAGCACGTTCGCCGCGAAGGACAGCAGGAAGCAGATCGCGAGGTTCCAGTCGCTCCAGGTCCGGATGCCGTACGCCAGCGCGAAGTTCAGCATCGGCAGGGAGAACACCAGGACCGCGCCGGCCACCGTGAACGCCCCGCCGCTCGCCGCGCCGCGCTTCACGTCCTGCTTGAGCTGCGCCTTCGCCAGCGCGATCTCGTCGTGCACCAGCGCCGACATCTCGGTCGTCGCCGAGGCGAACAGCTGGCCGATGCTGGCTTCGGCGCCGACCGGGCTGCCGTCGGGTGCGCTCATCGCGGTCTCCCTCACTTCTTTTGTACCGTCCCGTCAGATCATGCCGGACTGCGGCCGTCCTCGCCCGCCCCGCCCGGCACTTCGGCCGCCATCCGGTGCGCGGGATCCGCCTCCGTGTCCGTTCCCGTGTCCGTTCCCGCGTCCGTTCCCGGGTCTGTTCCCGGGCTCGTTCCCGCGGCTGTCCCGGCGGCCCTCTCGCGGGTGATCTCCGCGGCGATACGGCGGTGCTCGGCGGCCTTGCGGTCATGGATCCCGGCCATCCGCAGGTGGTACGCCGGGTCGTCCTGCTCGTAGACGTCCGGGATGCCGTCGCTGTCCTCGTCGCGCTCCTCGGTCTCCTGGATCCGGCGGTAGCGGGCGTTGCGCAGCTTCAGCAGGACGGTCGCGCAGGTCGCCGCGATGAGTGAGCCCGTCAGGACCGCGGCCTTGACCTCGTCGGTGAGGGTCGGTTCGCCGACGAAGGCCAGTTCGCCGATGAGCAGCGAGACGGTGAAGCCGATGCCGGCGAGCGAGGCGACGGCGAGGACGTCCGCCCAGGCCAGGTCCTCGCTGAGGGAGGCCCGGGTGAAGCGGGCGGTCAGCCAGGTGCCGCCGAAGATGCCGACCGTCTTGCCGACGACGAGTCCGAGGACGACCCCGAGGGTCTCCGGCCGGGTGAACACCTCGCCGAGCGCCCCGCCCGAGAGCGTCACCCCCGCGCTGAACAGCGCGAACAGGGGCACGGCGAGACCCGCAGAGAGCGGGCGCACCAGGTGCTCGATGTGCTCGCCGGGGGAGTGCTCCTCGCCCTCGCGGGTGGTGCAGCGCAGCATCAGGCCCATGGCGACGCCGGCGATGGTCGCGTGGACGCCGCTGTTGTACATCAGCGCCCAGATCACCAGCGCGAGCGGGACGTACACGTACCAGCCGCGCACGCCCGTGCGCAGCAGCACCCAGAAGACGGCGAGGCCGGCGACGGCGCCGCCCAGCGCGGCGAAGTGGATCGTGTCGGTGAAGAAGACCGCGATGATCAGGATCGCGAACAGGTCGTCGACGACGGCGAGGGTGAGCAGGAAGGCGCGCAGGGCGCCCGGCAGCGAGGTGCCGATGACGGCGAGCACGGCGAGCGCGAAGGCGATGTCGGTGGCGGTGGGCACCGCCCAGCCACCCGTGTCGCCGCCTCCGGTGAGGTTGGTGACGGTGTAGACGAGCGCCGGTACGGCCATGCCGCACAGCGCGGCCGCGACGGGCAGGGCAGCGGCCCGAGGGTCCTTCAGCTCCCCGGCGACCAGCTCGCGCTTGAGTTCGATGCCGGCGACGAAGAAGAAGACCGCGAGGAGGCCGTCGGCGGCCCAGTGCTCGACCGACAGGTGCAGTCCGAGGGCCTCGGGGCCGAGGTGGTAGTGGCTGACGGTCTCGTAGCTGTCGTGCAGCGCGGGGACGTTCGCCCAGAGCAGTGCGGCCACGGCGGCGAGGAGCAGCAGGACACCGCCGACGGTCTCGGTCCGCAGGGCGTCCGTGACGTACGTGCGCTCGGGGAGGGAGAGCCGTCCGAAGAGTCGGCGGGCGGTGCTGCGGGGCGCGGGCACGGTGGTGACCTCCGGTCGTGGGCATGGCGGAACGCATGCCGACCAGACTTCCCGGCGCACCTGTTTTGTTTAGTTTACCTAAAGTGCGCGTGGTGCGCTCGGTGCGCGCGGTGGGCTCGGGTCTGTGGTCAGGTGATCCCCACGATAGGCGCGAAACAGGCACCCGGCGCGGTCCTCGCGTCGCCGGATGCCCGTCCCGGATGCCCGTCCCGAGGCGCTCGGCCCCGGGGTCGTACTCAGTCCTCGCTGGGTGCGGACGGGAGCTTTGCCTGGATAAGGGACATGACTGATGAATCGGTCAGGGTGGTCACGTCGCCGAGTTCGCGCTTCTCGGCGATGTCCCGCAGCAGCCGGCGCATGATCTTGCCGGAGCGGGTCTTGGGCAGCTCGGTGACCGGGTGGATCTCCTTGGGCTTGGCGATCGGGCCGAGGGTCGCGCCGACGTGGTTGCGCAGCTCGGCGACCAGGCCCTCGGACTCGGCGGCGGTGCCGCGCAGGATGACGAACGCGACGATCGCCTGTCCGGTCGTCTCGTCGGCCGCGCCGACCACGGCCGCCTCGGCGACCGACGGATGCGACACGAGCGCCGACTCGACCTCGGTGGTGGAGATGTTGTGCCCGGAGACGAGCATCACGTCGTCCACCCGGCCCAGCAGCCAGATGTCCCCGTCGTCGTCCTTCTTCGCGCCGTCGCCCGCGAAGTACTTGCCCTCGAACCGCGACCAGTAGGTGTCGAGGAAGCGCTGGTCGTCGCCCCAGATGGTGCGGAGCATCGACGGCCACGGCTCGGTCAGGACCAGGTAGCCACCGCCGCCGTTCGGGACCTCGTTCGCCTCGTCGTCGACGACGGTCGCGGAGATACCGGGCAGCGGGCGCTGGGCCGACCCGGGCTTGGTCTCGGTGACGCCCGGCAGCGGCGAGATCATCATCGCGCCGGTCTCGGTCTGCCACCAGGTGTCCACGACGGGGGTCAGGTCGGCGCCGATGTGCTTGCGGTACCAGACCCAGGCCTCGGGGTTGATGGGCTCGCCGACCGAGCCGAGCACCCGCAGGCTGCTCAGGTCGAACTTCGCGGGGATGTCGTCGCCCCACTTCATGAACGTACGGATCGCCGTCGGGGCGGTGTACAGGATCGTCACCCCGTACTTCTGCACGATCTCCCAGAAGCGCCCCTGGTGCGGGGTGTCCGGCGTGCCCTCGTACATCACCTGCGTCGCGCCGTTCGCCAGCGGCCCGTAGACGATGTACGAGTGCCCGGTGACCCAGCCGACGTCGGCGGTGCACCAGTACACGTCGGTCTCCGGCTTGAGGTCGAAGACCGCGTGGTGCGTGTACGCCGCCTGGGTGAGGTAGCCGCCGGAGGTGTGCAGGATGCCCTTCGGCTTACCCGTCGTGCCGGACGTGTAGAGGATGAAGAGCGGCTGCTCGGCGCCGAAGGCCTCGGGGGTGTGCTCGGCGGACTGGCGCTCGACGATCTCGTCCCACCACACGTCCCGGCTGTCGTCCCAGGCGACCTCCTGGCCGGTACGGCGGACCACCAGCACGTGCTCGACGTCGCCGGCCTTGCGGATCGCGTCGTCGACGGCCGGCTTGAGCGCGGACGGCTTGCCGCGCCGGTACCCGCCGTCCGCCGTGATGACCACCTTGGCGTCCGCGTCCTGGATCCGGGTCGCCAGCGCGTCCGCGCTGAAGCCGCCGAAGACGACGGAGTGTGCGGCGCCGATGCGGGCGCAGGCCAGCATCGCGACCGCCGTCTCCGGGATCATCGGCATGTAGACCGCGACCCGGTCGCCCTTGCGGACGCCCAGTTCCAGCAGCGCGTTGGCCGCCTTCGACACCTCGTCCTTGAGCTCGGCGTAGGTGAGCGCGCGGCTGTCGCCCGGCTCGCCCTCGAAGTGGATCGCGACCCGGTCGCCGTGCCCGGCCTCCACATGACGGTCGACGCAGTTGTACGCGACGTTGAGTTCGCCGTCCTCGAACCACTTCGCGAACGGCGGGTTCGACCAGTCCAGCGTCTGCGTCGGCTCCTTGGCCCAGGTCAGCCGACGGGCCTGCTCGGCCCAGAAGCCGAGCCTGTCAGCCTTGGCCTGTTCGTACGCCTCCGCCGTGACGTTGGCGTTCGCGGCCAGGTCGGCGGGCGGCGCGAACCTGCGCTCTTCCTTGAGCAGGTTGGCCAGGCTTTCGTTGCTCACGACATCTCCCTCTCGAAGGGTGTCCGTTGTGTCCCAGGCCACAGCTCATCAGAACCGGGGGCCCGGTGACAAGGCCCGACCGAAAATTGGTTTAGACCTATTCGTGTGTGTCGGGTCATCCGTACCCACGGACGGGGGCCGGACGGAGTTCAGCCGGTGTAACGCCTTTCACACTCGATGGCCGACATGATCGAACAGCTCGCTGCCGTCGTTCCCGGTGAGCAGATACGTCTGGGCCTCGCCCACATGGAAGTACAGCCCGTGCAGCTCCAGCGCCCCGGCCCGCAGGGCGCGCGCCACCGATGTGTGGGCCCGCAGATGATCCAGCTGCTGGACCACGTTCGTCAGACAGAGCTGCTCGACCGCGTCCGCCGGTGACCGGCCGGCCAGCCGGGCCCAGGGCCGGTCGTCGTCGGCCATCCGCTCCAGGCTCGGCAGCCCGTGCCGCAGCCACCGCTTCAACGGCGTCTGCTCCCCGCCGGGTTCGGAGCCGAGCAGCGCCTGCATGGCCCCGCACCCGGAGTGCCCGCACACCGTGATGGACCGCACCTTCAGCACGTCCACCGCGTACTCGATGGCGGCCCCGACCGAGTCGTCCCCGCTCTCCTCGTCCGGCGGTGGCACCAGGTTGCCCACGTTGCGCACCACGAACAGGTCGCCCGGACCACTGGAGGTGATCATCGAGGTGACCAGCCGCGAGTCGGCGCACGTGAGGAACAGCTGCGTCGGCTGCTGCCCCTCCCGGGCCAGCCGCGCCAACTCCCCGCGCACCAGCGGAGCGGTGTTCCGCTGGAAGGCGCTGATGCCGCGGACCAGGGGGTGACTCCCGTCGGCCCCGGGTCCTGCGGGCCCGGCCGTGCCGCTCGCCCGGGTCGGCTCGTGCGCCTCACCCGGCTCATGCGGCGTGTCGGGTCGGACGGGCGCGCTGGGCCCGCCCGGCCGGCTCGAGGCCTCGGAGGCGGAACCCGTGGCCGGTGCGGGGCGCGGCAGCTCGCACTGGTGGTTGCGCCAAGGCGTCCAGGGCCGGCAGCGGCAGTCGGCACCGGCGCCGGTGGGGGGCACGGCGGTGGCCGCCGTGCCGAGTCTGCGGCCGGTCAGTTCGACGGTGCCGCCCTGGGCGGTATGGGTCTTCTGCCAGTCCTGGAGGGCCTCGTACGCCGCGTGGTCCATGAAGGAGCCGTCCAGCTCCACCACGACGGGGGTGCCGTGGGGTACGAGGTGCAGGGCCCGGCTCAGCCGTGGCACCGCGAGGAACGTCAACTGGCCGCGCACATGGACGTGATGGACTCCTTCCTGTTCGTCGTGGGTGATGCGGGTGTGGGTGAGGCGGTTGAGGGCGACGGCGACGGCGACCGCGATCCCCAGCGTCACGCCCTGGAGGACGCCGAGGAACACCACGCCGAGGGTGGTGACGGCGTACACCAGCACCTCCCGGTGGCGGGTCACCGTACGGATGTGGTGCAGGGACACCATCTGGATGCCGACGGCCATCACCAGGGCGGCGAGCGAGGCGAGCGGGATGAGCTCCAGGACCGGGACCATCAGCAGCGCGGCGATCACTACGAGAACGCCGTGCAGCATCGTGGAGTTCCGGCTCACGGCCCCCGATTGGACATTCGCCGAACTGCGCACGGCCACACCGGCGACGGGCAGTCCGCCGAGCGCGCCGGAGACGATGTTGGCGGCCCCCTGACCGAGCAGCTCACGGTCGAGGTCGGAGCGGCCGACACGCGGGGCGCGGCCCGTGGGTGAGGAGATGAGGTCGGCGCGGGAGGAGATCAGCTTGTCGACGGCGACCGCGCCGAGCAGCGACTGCACGCTGCACACCAGGGTGATGGTGAGGACGGCCGCCGCGACGCCGAGCGCCGGACCCTCGGGAAGACCGGCCAGGGCGTGGCTGCGCCAGGCGGGGAGGTCGACCTTGGGCAGGGTGAGGCCGGCCAGGGACGCCGCGACGGTGGCGCCGGCGACGGCGACGAGTGCGGCGGGCACCCTGCGCAGCAGCCGGCCCGCCCGGCCGGGGATCCGTGGCCAGAGCATGAGCAGGCTCAGGGTCAGGGTGCTCACGGCGAGAGCGGCGGGCTGGAGTCCGGCCAGCTGGGCGGGCAGGGCGCGGAGGTTGGCCGGGACGGAGCTCTGTGGGGTGCCGCCCAGGACGATGTGCAGCTGGGCGACGGCGATGGTGACGCCGATGCCGGCGAGCATGCCGTGCACGATGGCGGGGCTGACGGCGAGCGCGGTGCGTGCCACGCGCAGACAGCCGAGGCCCAGTTGGGTGAGTCCGGCGAGCACGGTGACGGCACAGGTCGTCCGCCAGCCGTAGCGCTGGATGAGGTCGGCCGTGACCACGGTGAGCCCGGCGGCGGGGCCGCTGACCTGGAGCGGGGAGCCGCCGACGCAGCCGGCGACGATCCCGCCCACGGCGGCGGCCACGAGACCGGCCTGGAGGGGGGCTCCGGTGGCCAGGGCGATGCCCAGGGACAGGGGGAGGGCGATCAGGAAGACCGCGATCGAGGCGGACACGTCGGCGCCCGCGAGGCGGAAGCGGCGGTGCGGGCCCGGCGGGGGGCTGTGGGGCGGGTGGGCGCGCCGGGCGCGCGTCGAGTCGGACGTACGAGTGGGGACGCAGGCTGACATGTTCCCGTCTCCTCCGGGGCAGCGCGGTCGCGGAACTGGTGGTCCCCCGTCGATGGCGGGGGCGGTCGCGGCCGTGGGTCACGGCGTACAGCGGCGGGATGAAAATTCAACGCTCGGTAAAACGATCGTAATGCAGAGTAAAGGTCAGGCATGGATTTATGTGGCAAATAGGGCAATGAATCACCCCCTTGGGTGAAGTGGTCATTTCATCGGCTTGTCGTATTAATTCCTTCTCGGTCCCGTGCGACCTTGACCGCGCTGCCGGCTCGCCCCGGCACGCACCGACAGAACGCCCTCGTCGGCGTGGGCCGAGAGAAGGAAGAAGGTGGGCGGAACATGACCGCCACCCAGAGAATCGCCGCGGCCGTCGTGGTCGCCGCGACGGCCGCCGCATCACTCGCCGGTTGTGCGACGGGAACCGACGCCTCCAAGACGGCAAAGCCGACCCCGCGCAAGGGCGCCCCGGCGCCCAAGCACGTGGTCCGGCTGATCGGCGACGGCTCCACCGCGTACACCGGACCGCAGCCGCACCTGCCCCGACCGCAACGCCTGAAGCCCGGTCAGAAGCCCCCGCAGTTCGTGGTGTTCTCCTGGGACGGGGCCGGGGAGGACAGCCAGAAGCTGTTCTCGCACTTCCGCAAGGTGTCCAAGGCCAACCACGCGACCATGACGTACTTCCTCAGCGGCGTGTACATGCTCCCGGAGGAGAAGGCCGACCTCTACCGGCCCCCGCAGCACTCGCCGGGCCGCTCCGACATCGGCTTCAACGACGAGCAGGGCATCGCCGACACGGTGGAGCAGCTCCGGCTGGCGTGGCTGGAGGGCAACGAGATCGGCACCCACTTCAACGGCCACTTCTGCGGAAAGAACGGCGGGGTCGGCGAGTGGTCCCCGGCGGAGTGGCGGGACGAGATCGCCCAGGCCAAGCAGTTCGTGAAGACCTGGAGGACCAACACCGGCATGACGAAGGCCGCCCCGCTGCCCTTCGACTACGACAAGGAGCTGATCGGCGCCCGCACCCCCTGCCTGGAGGGCCAGAAGAACTTCATGCGGGCGGCGAGCCGCATGGGCTTCCGCTATGACACGAGCGGCGTCAACCAGCAGGTCTGGCCCCGCAAGCGGATGGGTCTGTGGGACCTGTCGATGCAGCTCGTGCCCTTCCCGGGACACACCTACGAGCAGCTCACCATGGACTACAACTTCATGGTCAACCAGTCCGGCACCAAGACCCAGGGCGACCCCGCCAAGCGCGCGTACTGGGGCGAGCAGATGCGGGACGGCCTGCTCCGGGGCTTCCATCGCGCCTACAACGGCAACCGCGCTCCGCTGATCATCGGCAACCACTTCGAGTCCTGGAACGGCGGAACGTACATGCGCGCCGTCGACGAGGTCGTGGAGACCGTCTGCAACCAGGCCGACGTGCGCTGTGTGTCCTTCCGGCAGCTGGCCGACTGGCTGGACGCCCAGGACCCGCAGACCCTGAGCAAGCTGCGCTCGCTGGACGTCGGCGAGACCCCGAGCCAGGGCTGGGCGTCCTTCCTGGCCGACGGGCCCGCTCCGGCCCCCAAGGGCGTGCCGGGCGCCCCGACGGCCCGGCGGTAGCCGCCGTCCCGGTAGCCGCCGTCCCGGTGTGTTGGGCCGGGGTGCTAGACGGCGGCGGCCACGCCCTCGCCGAGGACGAAGTCGGGGTCGACCTGGGCCGCCAGGTCGGCCCCGGTGCGTTCGTTGCCCCAGGACTGGGCGTTCTTCAGGTGGAAGTGCACCATCTGGCGCGTGTAGCGGTCCCGGTCGCGGCGCTCGTGGGCGGCGTCGACGGTCGTCCGCAGCAGGCGCAGGGCGTCGCGGTCGGCCGCGTCCAGGTGGTGGAACCGGGGCGGCCGGCCCTTCTCCATGGCGCGCACCCAGTCCGAGTGCCCGACCGTGACGAGCAGGTCGTCACCGACTTCGGCGCGGAGGAAGTCGAGGTCGTCCTGCCCTTGCACCTTGTTGCCGACGACCCTCAGCTCGACGCCGAAGTCGCGGGCGTACTCCTTGTACTGACGGTAGACGGAGACCCCCTTCCGGGTCGGCTCGGCGACGAGGAACGTGACGTCGAAGCGGGTGAACAGGCCGGAGGCGAAGGAGTCCGAGCCCGCCGTCATGTCGACCACGACGTACTCGTCGAGGCCGTCCACCAGGTGGTTCAGACAGAGCTCCACCGCTCCCGTCTTGGAGTGGTAGCAGGCGACCCCCAGGTCGGCGTCCGTGAAGGGGCCCGTGACCATCAAACGGACGGCGCCGCCGTCGAGTTCCACCGGCCGGGCACAGGTGTCGTAGACCGGATTGTCCTCGCGCACCCGCAGCAGCCGGGAGCCCCGGCCGGGCGGGGTCGTCTTGATCATCGAGTCGGCGGAGGCGATGCGCGGGTTGGAGCCGCGCAGATACTCCTTGATCAACGGCAGGTGCTCGCCCAGCGCGGGCAGGGCGGCGGCCTCGCTCTCGTCGAGGCCGAGAGCGGGTCCCAGATGCTGGTTGATGTCCGCGTCCACGGCGAGCACGGGAGCGCCCAGGGCGGCGAGATGGCGGATGAACAGGGACGACAGCGTGGTCTTGCCGCTGCCGCCCTTCCCGACGAAAGCAATTTTCATGTTCACCAAGAGTAGTGCGACGATAGCTGTGCGTGGCAGCGGTGCGTGAAGAAGACCACTCCTTCGAGGGGTGCGGCCGCAGGGTGCGTAATGTCGTACTCATGAGTACGACAGGCGCGTCCGCCGATCCGCTCGCGGCCCTGGGCTCGCTGCCCGGTGTGGCCGAGTCCGTGGAGTCCGTGCGCAAGGCCGTGGACCGGGTCTACGGACACCGGGTCATGCGGCGCCGCAGCAACGCGGTCACCTCCGAGGCCGCCCTGCGTGGCGCCCGTGGTTCGGCGGCGCTGTCCGGCGCGGACTGGGCCCTGGAGGAGGTGCGCCGGCGCAGCGACTTCGGCGTCGACGACGAGGCACGGGTGATGGGTGCCGCCCTGCGGCTGACCGCCGAGGCGGGGCAGCTGCTGTCCATCTGGCGGCAGTCGCCGCTGCGGGTGCTCGCGCGGCTGCATCTGGTGGCCGCGGCGGGCGGCGGCGACGAGATCGGACGGCCGCGGCAGGCCGGGGAGCCGGTCGACGAGCCGCTCGTCGAGCTGCCGCTGCCCGGAGCCGGTGAAGTGGCCGGCCGGCTGGACGGGCTCGCTGAGCTGATCATCGCGGGGAGCTCGGCGCCCGCCCTGGTGACGGCCGCCGTGGTGCACGGCGAGCTGCTCGCCCTGCGCCCCTTCACCTCGCGCAACGGCCTGGTCGCGCGCGCCGCCGAGCGCATCGTGCTGATCGGCAGCGGTCTCGACCCCAAGTCGGTCTGCCCGGCCGAGGTGGGTCACGCGGAACTGGGCCGCGCTGCCTATCTGGCGGCGCTGGACGGCTATGTGTCCGGGACCCCGGAGGGCATGGCGGCCTGGATCACGCACTGCGGCAGGGCCGTCGAGCTGGGCGCCCGCGAGTCGACGGCGGTGTGCGAGGCGCTGCAGCGCGGCGCGGCGTAGAGGCGGGAAAGTCCCCGGAAACGGGTTGCGGCGGTACGAGAATTCGTACCGCCGCTGGCATGTCCACCGGGTTACCAAGCGTCCTCGATATGGTGCCCATCAGGCCGGGATCCTTGCCCGTGACCTGGTGCGGCTGGCCCGTAATCGACGGGTCGACGTCGCGTGGGTGCTCGATGTCCATACATCGGTCCGTGGGGCCAAATGCGTTATTAAGGTGATCCTTTCGGATGTCCTTGGTCTCGCGGGCCGTTGAGTCCTTTCTACTCCAGGACCAGGACAAGCGGAACCCCCGCCGCCAGTTCTTTACTTTTACCGCCAAACAGGTTGGAAACGGTCTTCGCAGCTCAGACGGTCGCCGCCCGGCGCCGACTCGCGTACCAGACCAGGCCCGCCGTCGCCGCCGCCGCGCCTATGGCGGCCGCCGCGACAAGGGCCGGGCGCGGCGGCACGGAGAACGAGGGGATCCGCTGCTTGAGCCGTACGGGCCGGTGGAAGTCGAGAATCGGCCACCCGCGCGCGACGGCCTCGCGCCGCAGGGCCCGGTCCGGGTTCACGGCGTGCGGACGGCCCACCGCCTGGAGCATCGGCAGATCGGTCGCCGAGTCGCTGTAGGCGAAACAGCGCTCCAGGTCGTACCCCTCCGAAACGGCCAGCTCCTTGATCGCCTCCGCCTTCGTCGGGCCGTAGGCGTAGTACTCCACCTCGCCGGTGTAGCAGCCGTCCTCGCCGACCACCATCCGGGTGGCCACCACACGGTCCGCGCCCAGCAGTTCGCCGATCGGCTCGACCACCTCCGCGCCCGACGTGGACACGATCACGACATCGCGGCCGGCCGTGTGGTGCTCCTCGATGAGGGAGGCCGCCTCGTCGTAGATGAGCGGGTCGATCAGGTCGTGCAGGGTCTCGGCGACGATCTCCTTCACCTGCTGCACGTTCCAGCCGCGCACCATCCCGGACAGGTACTCCCGGGTCCGCTCCATCTGGTCGTGGTCCATACCGCCCACGAGGAAGACGAACTGGGCATATGCGGTCCGCAAGGCGGCCCTGCGGTTGATCAGACCGCCTTGGTAGAAGGACTTGCTGAAGGTGAGCGTGCTCGACTTCGCAATGACCGTCTTGTCCAGGTCAAAGAAGGCCGCTGTGCGGGGCAAGGAGTGGTTTTCCACAACCAAGAGCATAGGGGCAGCCCATTCGGCGTAAGGTGGGCGCGTGGGTTTGCCTGAGAGGGCTCTCGGGTACACCATGGAAGTCACGGATCGTTCGCGACCGTGCTAACCCGGTCCGGCTCCTCCCCCCCCGAGTCGGCCGTGGAGACGACCCCCGCTCTCCCCCCCGGCGGGGGTCGTCGCATGTCCGGGTGTATTTTCCCCTTCTTCGCGCGGTGTGGCCGCGTCTGCGAGGCGGCTCAGGCCGCCCCTTCGGCATGTCCGTGATCCGTCACGTTGGGTAGCGATCGGACTGCTCTACGGGAGTCGCACAGGAGACGGATGGCCATCACCGGTAGGGGTGACGGCGATATTCACAACCGGCCACTCGTCCACAGATTTTCACCAAGATCCACAAGATTTCCGGGTTCGTCGCACCGTGATTCCGACGCGTCCGCTCGGGCCGGGAGTTCATGACCGGTTCCGTTTGCCGGGTGCGCGCGGCCGGTTTCCGTCGGCCGTTCTCGCGGAGGCCGGTTGTCCGGTTCTTCGCACGCTCGGGAATCGCGGGGCCGCAGCGGCCGCGCGACCCACGACAAAGGGGGACGAAAAACATGGCCGGAGCCGTCACGCACGACCCGCCGCCCGCCGCTTCCCACCGGCAGGGCAAACCGCTCATCGTCACGGAGGACGCCGACCTCCTCGACGACCTGCTGCGCCTGTGCGCCGCCGCCGGCGCCACCCCCGAGGTGCATCCCTCGGTACCGGAGCGCCGCGGCAGCTGGGAGAGCGCACCGCTCGTCCTCGTCGGCGACGACGCCGCCCGCCGGGTGCGCGGAGCCACCCGCAGACGCGGAGTGGTCCTCGTCGGACGCGACCAGGACGACCCCGGCGTCTGGCAGCGCGCCGTCGAGATCGGCGCCGACCACGTCCTGATGCTGCCCGACGGCGAACAGTGGCTCGTCGACCGCATCGCCGATGTCGCCGAGGGCGTCGGCCGGCCGGCGCTCACCGTCGGCGTCATCGGCGGCCGCGGAGGCGCCGGAGCGTCCACGCTCGCGTGCGCCCTCGCTGTCACCTCCGCGCGCGAAGGCCTGCGCACCCTCCTGGTGGACGCCGACCCGCTCGGCGGCGGACTCGACGTCCTGCTCGGCGGAGAGGCGACCGAAGGCCTGCGCTGGCCCGCCTTCGCCTCCTCACGCGGACGGGTCGGCGGCGGCGCCCTGGAGGAGTCCCTGCCCGAACTGCACGCGCTGCGCGTGCTCAGCTGGGACCGCGGCGACTGCGTCGCCGTCCCGCCGCAGGCCGTCCGCGCGGTCCTCGCCGCCGCCCGCCGCCGGGGCGGCACGGTCGTCGTGGATCTGCCGCGCCGCATCGACGACGGGGTTGCCGAGGCACTCGCCCAGGTCGACCTCGGACTCCTCGTGGTCCCCGCCGAACTGCGCGCCGTCGCGGCCGCCGGCCGGGTGGCCGCCGCGGCCGGGATGGTCCTACGGGACCTCAGGGTGGCGGTACGGGGCCCGTACGCCCCCGGCCTCGACGACCGCGAGGTGGCCACACTGCTCCGGCTGCCCCTGGTCGGCGAGGTGCCCGTGGAGCAGGCACTGCTCCGCCCCGACGGCGGCAAGGCGCCCCCGGGCGCTGCCGCGCGCGGGCCCCTCGCCCGCTTCTGCAAGCAGTTCTGGGAGCGGGCGCTCATCGAGGCGGGTGGCGCGTGAGCACCGAACGTGTGAGTACGGCACGCCTCGGCGCGGCACGCGTCAGCACGGCACGCCTCAGCACGGCACGCGTCAGCCCGGCACCGGCGCTGGAAGGCGCGCTGCTGGACGGCGTACGGCAGTGGCTCGCCGCGAGCGGGGCCGAGCCGACGCCCGCGCGCGTGGCACAGGCCCTGCGGGAACAGGGGCGGGTGCTCGGGGACGCCGAGGTGCTCGTCGCGGCCGAGCACCTGCGCTCCGAGCTGATCGGCAGCGGACCCCTGGAACCGTTGCTCGCCGATCCCTCGGTGACCGACGTCCTGGTGTCGGCCCCGGACCGGGTCTGGGTCGACCGGGGCGGCGGCCTGGAGCTGACCGCCGTCACCTTCCCCGACGCCGCGGCCGTACGACGTCTCGCGCAGCGCCTGGCCGCCGTGGCCGGACGGCGCCTGGACGACGCCCGGCCCTGGGCCGACGCCCGGCTGCCCGACGGGACCCGGCTGCATGCCGTGCTGCCCCCGGTGGCCGTCGGCTGCGCCTGTCTGTCGCTGCGCGTGGTCCGGCCGCGGGCGTTCACGCTCGACGAGCTCGTGGCCGCGGGCACCGTGCCGCCGGGCGGCGACCGGGTGCTGCGGGCCCTGCTCCGGGCACGGCTGTCCTTCCTGGTCAGCGGAGGCACCGGCAGCGGCAAGACGACCCTGCTGAGCGCACTGCTCGGCCTGGTCGGCCCCGGGGAGCGGATCGTGCTCGCCGAGGACTCCGCGGAGCTGCGACCGGACCATCCGCACGTGGTCCGCCTGGAGACCAGACCCGCCAACCAGGAGGGCGCCGGGCTAGTCACGCTCGAGGACCTGGTGCGGCAGGCCCTGCGGATGCGCCCGGACCGGCTCGTCGTGGGCGAGGTGCGCGGACCGGAGGTGGTCCATCTGCTGGCCGCGCTCAACACGGGCCACGAGGGCGGCTGTCGGACGTCACTAAAGATTTCAGTAGCGCAAGATTCATTTCAGTGAAGATTTCAGTAGCGCACGAAAGATTTCAGTGCGCTCACCCTGTGTGATTGTGGTCCGCCGGGCGTAGTGGCGTCTCATTCGGGGCCTGCCGGCGGCCATGTTGTGGCGACTGTCCGCGGGTGGCGGGGTAGAGCCGTCCTCTCGTGCGCCAGTTCGCCGAGGGTGGAGGTGAGCACCGGTGTCGGCGATGCCGCTCGGCGCTGTGATCATGGTGTGGACCTGGTTGAACTGCTCTGCGGCAGCGTCCGCGGAGAAGATGACCGTGGTCCGCCTTACAGGCCGGCTCCGGGGGCCTGGGGAGGTTGTCAACGACAGGCGGTTTGTTCTGGTTGGTCTGCTGACCGCTTACGTGGCCTACAAGTGGAAGGGACTGGCGACGCCCGTCACCGTGGGCGCCGTCGTCGTGACACTTCTCGTGCTCCTCCTGCAGGGACAGGACGAAGGAAGCGCCGAGCACCAACTACCGCCGGCCTCCTGCGTGTATGAGGCTGAGCGCTGCCACCGAGGTGGAGGAAGGGACACTATGACGCCGACGATCAGCACTCAGGATCCTGTCCGCCAGTGACTTCGCGGATGAGATCGGGGCGGGATGGTTAGGCCGTGTCTCGAAGATCGCCGCCCTTCTTGACGATCTTCGTGTTGGGCCGGGCGATCTGCCAGATGATCGATGGGCGGTCCTGGGGTCGCTTCTGTCGGCCGCAGCTACCGGGTTGTCGCGGCAACGACAGCTTGTAGGCCGCAGATCACGCCGACAGGTGAACAAGAATGCCGGTACGTCTAGGCGTCGGGGGAACGCGGACTTGGAGTGTGCGGCCTCCAGTCGCTGCTTTCCATCGTGTGCTGTAGGAAGCTCGGGTCGACCCGTACGTCTCCGGTCAGCCACCAGGCTCGGCGCTCGAATGCCAGGTCACCTGTGACGGTGAATGGGAGCTTGTGCTGGTAGGCGAGGATGGCCCACTGGTGGCCCTCCCCGGTGAGCTGCATCCGGACGTTCCTGACGCGGCCGCGTACATCGGCTTTGACGATGACCTCGGCGGTCTCCTCGTCGTCGGACACTTCCTGGTGGAGGCTTGTCACCAAACCCCGGAGGGTCTCTTCGCGTGGGGGTTCTTCCTGCCGCACGAGGCGTTCGCGGACGGCGGGCAGGGCGGCGATGACGTCCCGGTCGAGAACGATGGATGAGCCGTCCACCTGCGGCGGTTCTTCGCCGGCGGCCCATTGGAACGACAGGTCCAGCGCGCGTAGTCCCTGGGGCTGCGTCATTTCTTCGAGAGACTCGACGAGGCTGGCGCTGATACCGAAGTCGCCAGGGGCATCGAGCACTTGTGCGTTCCAGTGCTCGGCAAGGCCCCGTGTGGTGTGCAGACCTCGTGCCAGGGTCTCCATTACCTTGCGCGGGAAGCCCTGTACCACAGGGTCTTGCTCCGGTTCGGTGCTCTCGGGATCACTCAGCCGGGTGACCACGGTGAAGACGAAACTGCCCTTCTTGGTGTGGCCGAGCCGGACATCGTCCTCGAGGAACTCGCTGACACGCGCCGGACGTCGACCGACGTGAGAGTGGTACGGGTCGGCTGCGGTGGTAGCTGCGGCCTTGAGCATCTTGTGGAGGGACTCGATGGTGGCCTCGGCCTGGCGGAAGGGGATGGTTCCGTCGAGCACAACCTGGTCCAGCCGGACGAAGAAGAGGTCGGCGTGGGTGGCGACGATGCGCTCCTGCAGTTCGCCGGGATCCGAGTCGTAGATCCTTCCGAGTGCCAGGAGGGTATCGGTGAAGCGCTGCCGGAAGTCCGCGAAGTCCGTGGCCAGCGGCAGCATGATGCGTGCGCGGTCACCGCCTGTGTCGCCGGGGAGACGCCAGACCTCCCTGACGTTGCGCTGGCTGGCCTCCAGGACCCACCGATGAGCAGCGAGGTACTGGGAGACCGCGGAAGGAGTGAGCAACTCGCTGACCTCGCGGTAGCCGTCGCGTGTCGAGGTATTCACCAGTCACCCCCTTCTCCGATGGCTGCCATGATGTCCTGAAGCTGAGCAACGTCGAAGAGGTTCGCCCGCGGCAAGTGGACTGTCTTGGACTCCTGCCCGTCGGGCAAGGGGCTGAGCTGGTTCGCCCACTCCCAGTACATGCGACTTCGCGTCAGCAATGCGGCCTCGTCCTGCTCCAGTAGGGCGTCCTGTTCGTCAGGGATGAGCAGCACTCCCAGAACAGCCGGATTGTACCGCTTTGGATGGGTGAGCTTTCGGTATGGCTTGGCCTCCAGGGGCCACGACATGTGGTCCTCCTTGAGGAGGTGATGCTGCGTCGTGCACTTGAGCTGGAGCTCGAACTCCGGGCAGTAGTACGTCTCGTACTCCGCAGACGACACGATGGTGATGTCGACCCCGTCGAAGTCCGTCTGGTGGCTCTTGATCGAGAAGCCGGCCGCGTACGTCACCATGTGGGTGAATGCCAGGCTGAAGTGCTCCTGCTGGGCTGTGATGGGCAGGCTCCCGCTCTCTGCCCCGACAACCGGCACACGATGATTGGGCAGACCTGACATTCAACCCCCCCGAGCCTGGTCCAGATCCGCACCGTAGCTGCCGCCACGCCTCGACTGAAGTCTGTGGTCGCCAGTTCACCAGATCGAGACCGCACGCCGTCGCCGGGCAGTCGCTCGCGGCCGCGGGCCGAGGCGCCGCGTGGGGCGAGTGCCCGAAGCCTCGCGCTGCACAGTTATCCACAGGCTGGCGCGTAACCGGCGGGAGGCCCGTACGGTGTGGGCTTCGCTGATCACGAGCACGGGGGTGCGTTGTGCCGTACGAGGTTGATCTGGCTATCCGGGCGGAGGATGCGCTGGATGAACTGCCGCCGGAGGGACGGCAGGAGGTCATGGAGACGATTGCCGCGGCGCTGGTGCGGCCGTGCGGGTGGCCCACGCCCGGCGGGTGGCATGCGGCGGTGGTGTTCGGGCCCCGCTCGTGGGTGTCGTTCACCGCGTTCCTCGGCGGCATCGAGGTGATCGACGTGGGCTGGGCGGGCTGACGCAGTCCGGCGTCCTCGAAAGGAGCGCGGCTGCGCAGGCCAGCACGTCCTGCGGAGTGTGATGGGCGAGCAGAGCGTGCAACTGCGACTCAAGACGGTGACGCCTCTCGCGTCGCTCGCGCGCGAGACCGGTCGTGATCCGCTCACCAAGGACGTCCCGAGGACGCCGGCCGCTGGCGCCCGCCTCCCGGCGGATCGCGGCATCGACGTCCTGGGGGAGGTCGACATTGAGCAGGACGCGGCCATCACGATCGGGGTAGTGCGTGGTCAGCACGTCGATCGGCAGAACATCGTCCAGCCGGCGCCGCAGCCGGTGCAGCGCGCGGCCCGGACTCGTGCCGCTGTGCACCGTCATCAGCCGGGTGCGGTCGGCGTTCGCCGCGAACAACATCCTGCGACGGGCCCGGTCGAGCTCCCGGGCGGTAGCGGGTCTGGTCAAGGAGATCTCGACAGCGTACTGGCGCATCGTCACGAGTGGGCCTGCCGCGGTGCGGGACTGCCGGGACCGGGACGGCGCCGGTGAGCGGGCAGGCGCGTGTGGATGTGTTCGTGGTGGCGGAGCGGGTCGAAGGGCTCCCAGTCCGCCACAGCGAGATCACCGGCCGTAGGGGTGGCGTCATGCTGAAGACACCGCTGACTGCGCCAGCGCAACTGCTCCTGATACGGCAGCGCGGACAGGCTGTAGACGGCCATGACGTCCGACGGCAGCGCCAGTTGACCGCGCTGCACGCTCACGGGCACCAGATTCCACACGCCACGCAGAGCACCAGGGCCGAGCACCTTGGCGCTGCAGCGCACCCGTCGCCGGGTCTGGGTGACGCACTGGATCTCCTCGATGGGGCAGGACGCCAGGTAGCGCAGGTACAGCAGTTGCACCACGGGCCTGGCCGGGCGGCAGACCTCCTCATCCGGTCGAGGGCCGTTCTGCGGCGGGGCCGCGGACGGGGCGAAGACCCCGGCATCCAGCAGTCTGCGCGTTCGCAGCGCAAGAGACCGACGCAGCCCCGAGAGCTGGAGCGCGTCCGGCGGCGCCGGACGCGCGGGACACAGTACGGCGTGCGGCAGGCGGCACCAGCTGCTTCCGTCGCCCGAGGGATGAGCGACGCCGGAGCTGACGTGCCAGCGGCAGGACTCCGGCACCCGGCTGGCGGGCATCTCGTGCGGATGCAGTCGCACCCGGCGCTCGTTGCTGCGCACGTACCACTCGACCGGATTGCCGCACTCGCGGCAGGACGCGGTCTGGCCGCAGCGCAGCAGCCGGCTGACGCCCTCCGGGTCGACCCGCAGGGACCTGCGGGGTGGGGCGCTCACGCGGCTGCCGTCCCAGCGTCGCGCAGAAGGATGAGGTGAAGAGCACATGCGGGCGAAGCTGCCAGCCAACACGCCGCGCCGACAGCACCCGGCCCGCCGGATCCCCCGGGCAGACCAACAAGGAGCGACAGGAGTACGAACGACTGATCACCTGTTCGGTGAGCTGTCGCCGGTTCAGGTGATTCGCGGCAGCCCGCGCCGTCCTCTGATCAGCCGCCGGCGCCCCGGGGTGGTTCGTGTCCGCGGCAGAGGGTGGCGAAGAGCTCGTCGAACGGCGTGCCAAAGGCATGGGCGAGGGCGTGCCACGTCTTGAGCGTGCCGACGGTGCGCCCCTGCTCGATCTCGATCACGGTGCGCCTGGCCAGGCCGCTGCGGGCCGCGAGCTCGTCGTAGCTCCACCCGCGGGCGGCCCGCAGCCGCGCCAGTTCCAGCCGTAGCTCGTCGAGGTCCGGATCGGGCGGCAAGATCGTCACCCGACCATCCGACGGTGCAGACCCCTGCCCTGTCAGTGCAGACCTCTGCCCTATTTCTCCCGGCTGTCCCGCAAGCGGGAGGGCAGAGCTCTGCACTACGGTGACGGCCGCCCGCCACAAGAGAGGAGCGGCCGGTGCGTGATCGGGAAGGAGGGCCGCTTGTCCATGCCACTACGCACCGCGCGTCCTGCGCCCCCGCGCGCCTGGACGGTGGAGCTTCGGTCCCAGGCAGGCCGACTGCTTCTGACATGCCAGCAGTGCCCTCTGGCTGGCTGGCCGGTCAGTGCGGCCTCCGCCCGTTCGGCCGCGCTGGCCCACCTCGCCCGGCACGCCCGCGGTGATCTGCGAGCGCCTCATCTGCGGACGTGTCACTGCCATGAGCGCGGCTGCCGCTGGCACCGCCGCCACCGGGGGTGCGACGGGCCCATCCGCCTGCTCCTGGCCTGCGAACGCGGTGGCCGGGTGTGGCGCCTCGTCGACGCCTGCGGAGCTTGCGCCGCTGCAACCGACCAGGCCGCCGTTGTTCCAGACACCGCTCTTGTCAGCTCCCGCCACCCGACTTCCATGCGTCTGCGCCGTCCCCGGCTTACGAGAGGGCCCGGCGAGCGCGTGCGCGTGAGCGAGATTCTCAGCTACCTCGCCGCGGCCCTTCCTTCGGAGGTGTCCGCCGAAGCAAGGCTCCTCGCCCTGCAGTGCGCGCTGCGCATGAACGCACAGATGAGGGTCACCCTCCCCGCAGGCGTGCCGCACAGCCTTAGCGTCGGCGCCGCACAAGCCTGTCGGGAGCTGGAGCAGGCGCGCTGGCTGCGTCTCGATGCCCCGCCCGGAGCGGCCGGAACCGCCGCGCAACTGCTCGATGCTGCGCTGCTTGCCCAGCCGCCCGCCCGTCCGGACCGAAGACGCGCCGCCGACTGGGCGCTGCGCACTGGGTGCCCGGCACGGATCGGGATGGCAGAGCCACGGATGCAGCTCCTCGGTACCTCCCTCGTTGCCCACAGCGATCCGTCCTCGGGAGATGGGGTGCGCGAAAGCGACCGTGTCCTACGTGACTGCGGTTTACCAGAACGCGAACTTGCTCATGGTCTGGACCGTTTGGCGGGCAGCGGCGTTCTGGAGATGTGGCAGATCTGTCCGCACTCAGGCGACGTGCACTGGACTCTCGAGCGGAGCCGGTGAACTTGCGCTCGAACCATCTCTGTAGGTTCCGCGCTTCGGTGTCACATGCCGACGCTGTGAGCTGGTCGTTCTGACGGTTCCACGTTCTTTGCCCCCTTGATCGTTCCGCGCTCGGTGTCCATTCCCTGACGGCCTTGAGGTCCTAGCTCAGACACCAGCCGCAAAGTAGCGGCTTGCTCGTCGCCCTAGTTGCAATCGTCGGCCATCCACATCCTCACCGAAACGATGGAACCCGCGGCGGGGGCGCTGCTTGCTGGGCGTGCCAACACTTTATTCCTGGCTTCAAGTGACTACGGTATGGACACCGCCCACGCCCAACAGGTGAAGGACCGGGGATGCAGGAAAAGACGGCCCGAGACATCACAGTCTGGTGCGCGGTGATTGGCCTGCTCCTCTTCCTGTGGTTCAGCACTCCCCTCGGAGGTTGGGTGAGCAGGCACGTATCGGGTCATTCAACATCGTCGACGTCACCGACCCCATCAGTGACGTTAGAAGGTCTCGGCCTCAACATGCTGGCCTACTGCCGGGCACACGGCTTTGCCGGGTCCCGCCGTGAAGGCCCGGACCTCAAAGTCGTCAAGGACTGGACATGCGTGTCTCGGCGACGGTTGAACGCTGACCCTCTGACGGCGGATCAAAAGTGACCCACTTGGTGATCTTCGTCTGACTCTGGCCTTGGTGATCAAGGTCAGGAGGGAAGGTGATCCTCGTGGAGGACTGGGCAGAGATCCGCCGACTGCACCGGGCCGAGCAGATGCCGATCAGGGCGATCGCACGGCACTTGGGCATCTCGAAGAACACCGTCAAGCGTGCCCTGGCGAGCGATCGGCCGCCGCAGTACCAGCGGCCGTCCAGGGGCTCAGCGGTCGACGCGGTCGAGGTGCAGATCCGGGAACTGCTGCGGGAGACCCCGACGATGCCCGCGACGGTGATCGCCGAGCGGATCGGCTGGGAGCGAGGCATGACGATCCTCAAGGACCGGATCCGGGAACTTCGCCCTGCCTATCTCCCCATCGATCCGGTCTCGCGCACGGTCTATCGGCCCGGTGAGCTGGCCCAGTGCGACCTGTGGTTCCCCGACGCGGAGATCCCTCTGGGCTATGGGCAGACCGGCCGCCCGCCGGTGCTGGTGATGGTCTCCGGCTACTCCCGCGTGATCACCGCGCGGATGCTGCCGTCACGCAGGACCGGCGACCTGATCGACGGCCACTGGCGGCTGCTGAGCGAGTGGGGCGCCGTCCCCAGGACGCTGGTCTGGGACAACGAGGCCGGCGTCGGCCGCGGCCGCCCGACGTCCGAGTTCGCCGCGTTCGCGGGCCTGCTCGCCACCAGGATCCACTTGTGCCGTCCCCGGGATCCTGAGGCGAAGGGGCTGGTGGAGAGGGCCAACGGCTATCTGGAGACCTCGTTCCTGCCCGGGCGGCACTTCAGCGGACCGGACGACTTCAACACCCAGCTCGGGACATGGCTCAAGGTCGCCAACCGGCGCATCCACCGCACCCTCGGGACCCGTCCGGCCGACCGGTGGGAAGCAGACCGGGCCCAGATGCTCACCCTGCCCGCGGTCGACCCACCGGCCTGGTGGCGGTTCTCGACCCGGCTGGGCCGAGACCACTATGTCCGCGTCGACACCTGCGACTACTCCGTCGACCCCACCGCGATCGGCCGTCAGGTCACCGTGCTGACCGACAACGACCAGGTCATCGTGCTGACGGCCGACGGCGAGATCGTCGCCCAGCATGCCCGCTGCTGGGCCCGCCACCAGACCCTCACCGCCCCCGAGCACGCCGAGACCGGCCGCACGATGCGCGAGGAGGCACGCCGTCGGCCCACGGGTCATGTCCAGGCCGTCGACTCCGCCTCTGGCCCGCTCGTCGAGGTCGAACAGCGCGAGCTGGGCTCGTATGACCGGCTGTTCACCGTCATCGACGGCGACGCCGGCAAGGAGGCCGGCTGATGCCCCGCGCCTCCGCCGCCGGCCGCGAGGCGCCCGCACCGGCTGCGACCACGAGCCGCAGGACCGGCCAGCAGACCGCATCCGACCTAGCCTTTCTTGCCAGAGCGATGAAGGCGCCGGCCCTGCTTGCCGCTGCAGACCGGCTCGCCGAACGGGCCCGCAAGGAGTCCTGGACCCACACCGAATACCTCGTCGCCTGCCTCCAGCGCGAGGTCTCCGCCCGCGAATCGCACGGCGGCGAGGCACGAGTACGCGCCGCGCGATTCCCCGCGATCAAGACGATCGAGGAGCTCGATGTCACCCATCTGCGCGGCATGACGCGCCAACAGCTCGCGCATCTGGGCACGTTGGACTTCATCGCGGGCAAGGAGAACGTCGTCTTCCTGGGTCCGCCCGGCACCGGCAAGACGCACCTGGCAATCGGCCTGGCAGTGCGGGCCTGCCAGGCCGGACACCGCGTCGCCTTCGCCACTGCAGCCGAGTGGGTCGACAAACTCGCAGCCGCCCATGACACCGGCCGGCTGTCGGCCGAGCTCACCAGGCTCGGCCGCTATCCGCTGATCGTGGTGGACGAGGTCGGCTACATCCCCTTCGAAGCGGAGGCCGCGAACCTGTTCTTCCAGCTCATCTCAAACCGATACGAACGCGCGTCCGTGATCGTCACCAGCAACAAGCCCTTCGGACGCTGGGGAGAGGTCTTCGGGGACGAGACCGTGGCCGCCGCCATGATCGACCGCCTGGTCCACCACGCCGAGGTCCACTCCCTCAAGGGCGACTCCTACCGGATGCGAGGACGCGAACTTGGACGCGTCCCCAGCGACACAACCGACAACGACTGAACCACCACCAACCGGGTCAGAACTCAACCGCCCAAAGTGGGTCAGAGTTCAACCGACGCCGACATCGTGCGCGGGGACGGAACCGCAGAACCGATTACGACTAGCGGTCCTCTCTCATTCAATGAGACCTGCCGTGAGCAGCACGGCCCCGATTTCGTCGCCGTGAATACCGACCCCAACGGGCCATGGAACTCGCCTCGCTGCGTAAAATCGTGAGACGGGGTATGAAGCCGCGCCCCAGCAGGATGTGCCTCTGCTGGTGAGAGCCCGACGCTAAGCACCACGGGTGTGCATGGTCCGCGGCATGCTGAAACGCCCCGCTACTTTGCGGCTGGTGTCTGAGCTAGGACCCCAGGGCCCTGACGGTGCGGGCTCCGGACGAGTCGCAGTGTCCACAGCCCAATGCTCTGACCAGCGGTTCCACGAGGCTCTGTCCAATCGGACATCCGTTGGACAGGGCGGCCCGGAATTGGACGCCGGAACGCGGAACCTACAATCTCGACGAGCAGGATGCAGGAAGGCGCTGGGGGTCGTCGTTATCTAGGGTTGTCAACCTAGTCTCCCATGTCAGAGCGTTAATCAGGCTTCTGGCACGTTAGGCACGTAGGTCCAGCGATGTCCGGAGACCTCGGGCGTTCGCTTCGCTCGGTCGGTGCCATCGGCGCCAGCCCTGACGGAGCATGACCCTCAGCCTCATGGGGTTACGGGACAGCTCATTAGTGGGTGCCGCTCGGGGCGATTCTCAAAACCCTGCTGAGCAAGCCTTCGCCTTGTCAGGATGTGCGCATGGACACTTCGCCCGCTCTGCCGGATCCTCTCCGCGCGATCATCTTCGACGCTAACGCGCTCGGCAACGGACTCCCTCATCTAGGGAAGGTGCGGCGAATCGCGGCCCTGGCAGCAGACGCAGGAGTCGAGACATGGGTTCCGGAGCTCGTGGCCCTGGAGTGGGCGGAGCACCTCGTCCGCGAGGTCGAGACCTTCCGCGTCGCAGCGAAGTCCGCAGTGAAGACGATGTCTGCGGCAGGCATCAAGGTGCAGCCCCCAGTACTCCCTTCGGACGGCCAGGGTGTCGCCGAGGACTTTCTCAGGGAGCTGGAAGCCGTGCCGGGCGTCACGATCGTGGAGCTAAGCGGAGACGCGGCACGCGCTGGACTGAGGGACCAGATCATGCAGACTGGGCCCGGCCGGAAAAAGCAGGGAGTCAAGACCGGGGGTTCCGACTCCGCCTGGCTGCGGGACGTCCTAGTAAAGGCTGGTGGCTCGTTCGACGGTGTCGCCCTGCTCAGCCAGGACGGCGATGTACAGGTCGCCTGCAAGGCTCTCGGAGTGGCTCCTCCCCAGATGATGAACTGGAAGGACTTCAACCAGGCGCTGTTCAGGCTGGTGAAGAGCCCGCAGGTACTGGAGCGCAGGATCACCCACTACTTCTCCTCGCTGGTGGGCGACTCAAAGGGAACTCATCACGACTGGGCCGAACCGGACTTGGATCTCGGCGGCTTCGAGGCCGATGAGGCGCTCCTGCTGGCCGGCAGCCACCAACACCAGCCCGAACTGGATGACGTCACCCTGCGCCAGGTGTATGAGGTGCTCGATGTGTCGGACATCCGCATTGAGTACGCGACGACGGGCGAGGAAGCTGGCGATGACCCTCGAAACGCCACGCTGGAGGCGACCGTTGCGTTCCGTGCCGACCTAAACGTCTCTACCTATGAACTCACAGTGGATGGCGGCGTCGAGATGGGCTGGCACCCCGTAGACGACGTACGCGTGACCAGTTCGCTCATCATCGAGGTCTCCGAAGGAGAAATCCGCTCTTACGAGCCGGTCGATAGCTCCCGCGTGACGCGTATGTGATCCGCGCGTATACGGCCGGGCACCCGTTCGAAGAAGGTCTTAAAAAGGGCGTTCAGCGCGCCGTGCTCGGCATCGTCCGCCTTAACAACCCCCGAGCCTCCTTCGGGGACGGTGCCGCATTGAGGGGCTCCTGCACTATTCAGGCCAGACGCGAGTACCTGTGACTACGTGAGCAGGGCGGCGAGTGCTGCGGTCACGGAGGCGGCGAGGGTGAGGACCGCGGCGAAGGTGATGGCGGCGCGAGTGAGGGCGGCGGGGTAGGTGGCGCCGTCCATGCGGGCGAGCTTGCCCGCGCCCGCCGCAGCGAGCAACGCGACGACGATGACGAGTGCAGTGGTCAGCAGGACGACGGCCACGACGGGCTCCCTGTACATGGTGGGGTGTTGACGTGCTCGAAGGTCGCGGAAACGGTGTGCGCCGTGGTTCGCCCGGACGAAGATGAACACCGGCGAACACACCACGGCCCCGGGGGCGAGCACGTGCACGACGAACAGGGCGGTCACACTCCGGACTCGGCTCTGCGGGAACTACGCAGGAGACTGGATGACGGTTTGGCCCAGGCCAGGCTGAACAAGACACAGCTCGTCCAGCGCACCGGGCTGGGGCGTACCTCCGTGTCGAATGCGTTCTCGCCCCGACTGCCTGGGCCGTCGGCGGAGACGGTGGTGGCGCTGGCCCGCGAACTGAAGCTGCCGGTGCAGGAGCTGCTGGCGTTGCAACGGGTCGCGGCCGGGAAGTTGGACGCGGCCGAAGCGGGCAGGTCGGCCCCGGGCAGGCCGATCGGTGAGTGGGAGCCCCATGCCCTGGAGGTCCACCCGGCCGGGCCCGGCTCCGGGTCGCCCGGGCGGCGGGTGCTGCCCGGATACGTGCCCCGGCCGCATGACGAGGTGCTGGCCGATGCGGTGCGTGTTGCCGCGGGCGGCTTCAGCCGGATCGTGGTGCTGGTGGGCACCTCGTCGACGGGGAAGACACGGGCGTGCTGGGAAGCCGTCCAGCCGCTGGCGGCCGAGGGGTGGCGGTTGTGGCATCCCTTCGCCCCGCCCCGGGCTGAGGCCGCGCTGGAGAAGCTGGCCCGGGTCGGGCCGCGCACAGTGGTGTGGCTGAACGAGGCCCAGCACTACCTCGGCGACCGGACAGTTGGCGAGCGGATCGCGGCGGACGTGCACGATCTGCTGGTCAGCCCGGAGCGTGGGCCCGTTCTCGTGCTGGGCACGCTTTGGCCCGACTACCTCAAGCAGTACACAGCCCTGACGATGCCGGGCGAGGTAGACCTGCACAGCCGGGTCCGGGAACTGCTCTCTGGCCGCACCGTGAAGGTCCCTGACGAGTTCGATGCCGAGGCGCTGGCCAGCGCGGCCGCCCTTGCCAGGGGCGGCGATGCGCTGCTGGGCGACGCACTGAGACGTACCCGCGCCGACGGGCGCGTCACCCAGGACTTGGCCGGCGCCCCCGAACTCCTGCGCCGCTACGAGCACGCCAGCCCTGCCGCCAGAGCACTACTTCAGGCGGCGATGGACGCACGCCGCCTCGGCGTCGGTCTCCACCTTCCCCAGACCTTCCTCACCTCTGCCGCCCCCGAGTACCTCAGCCAGGCGGACTACGACGACCTCACCGACGACTGGGCGGAACGGGCCTACGCCGAGCTCGCCGAACCCGTCCACGGCAAACAAGCCCCGCTGCGCTGCACCATCCCCCGGCCCCTGCGCCGCCCGCCCACCCTCTCCAGCACCATGCCCGCACCGGTACAGCCTCCGGCGGCACCGGTGTTCCGGCTCGCCGATTACCTGGAACAGCACGGCCGCACCACACGCAACCACTGCTGCCCGCCCGCCTCCTTCTGGCACGCCGCGCAAAGCTTCCTCACCCACCCCGATGACCTGTACAACCTGGCTACGGCGGCCGAAGCCCGGAACCGCCTGCAAATCGCCCACCACCTCGACCACCGCGCCGCCGACCATGGCAGCACCGCTGCCCTGGTCCGACTGGCCCTGCTGCGAAAGAGCACCGGGGACCGGGAGGGCGCCGCGGCACTCCTCCAACACGCTGCCGATCGCGGCAGCACCGACGCCCTGGTCCGCCTGGCCGGGATGCGGCAGGAGGCCGGGGACCGGGAAGCCGTCGATACCCTGTCCGAGCAGGCCGCCGACCGCCGGGACACGGACGCCCTGGAGCACCTGGCCGGGATGCTGGACGAGGCCGGGGACCGAGAGAGGGCTGAGGCCCTTCACCAGCTGGCGGCCCAGCACGGCAGCATCACCGCCCTGAGACGCCTGGCCATGATGCGGGAGGCCGCGGGGGACCGGAAGGCCTCCGAGGCCCTGGCCCGCCAGGCTGCCGAGCACGGCAGCACCGACGCGCTGGTCAGCCTGGCCGTGGAGCGGGAGAAGGCCGGCGAACGCGAAGCCGCCGAGGCCCTTCACCAGCAAGCAGTCAAGCACGGCAGCGCCATGGCCATGACCCGGTTGGCCATGATGCGGGAGGCGGCCGGGGACCAGAAGGCAGCCGAAGCCCTGGCCGGGCAGGCCGTCGATCAGGGCAGCGCCATGGCCCTGATCAAGCTGGCCATGATGCGGGAGGCGGCGGGAGACCGGAAGGCAGCCGAAGCCCTGGCCGGGCAGGCCGCCGAGCACGGCGCCGCCGTCGCTCTGGTCAGCCTGGCCAGAATGAGGGAGAGGGCCGGGGAGCCGGAGTCCGCCGAGGCTCTTCTCCAGCGGGCGGCCAGGTACGGCAACACCATGGCCCTGACCCGCCTGGCCGACCTGCGGGAGGCGGCAGGGGACGCTAAGGGCACCGACGATCTTCTCCAGAGGGCGGCGGACCACGGCGACTCCGACGCCCTGGTCCGTCTGGCCGGAATGCGGGAGAGGACCGGGAACCGGGCAGGTGCCGATGCCCTGGCCCGGCAGGCCGCCGGCAACGCCCACGATCTGGCCCGCCTGGCCATGATCCGGGAGGCGGCGGGGCACCGGAAAGCCGCCGAGGACCTGGCCCGGCAGGCCGCTCAGCACGGCAACATCCAGGCCCTTATCGACCTGGCCGAAAAGCAGGACGCAGCGGGGGACCACCAGGCTGCCGTGGCCCTGGCCCAGAAGGCCGCCGACCACGGCACGGGTACCCAGCACCATCTGCCCGTGCACCGGGGGATGCTCAGCAGACTGTGGCCGTATGGCCTGGACCCGGACGGCACGCCGATGCCTGCATGGCAGCAATCCATGTGCTGCAGCCAGGAAGGACTGCGACCCAGCTAAGACCGTGTCCTACGTGGTGAGGCGGACGAGGCGCTTGTAGCAGCACAAGGCCGCAGCGAGACCGAGAAAGGCCAGGTAGTTGCGGGGATTGCGTTCGTAGCGGGGGCTGAGCCTACGGTAGCCGGACAGCCACGACATCGTCCTTTCGATCACCCACCTGCGGCGGCCCAGCCGTTCACTGGACTCGATGCCTTTGCGGGCGATCCGGACTCTGATGCGCTTGCCGCGTAACCATTTCCGCAGGTCCGGGCGGTCGTAGGCTTTGTCGGCGTGGAGGCGCTGGGGCTTGAAGTACCGGCCGCGATGGGGGTCGTGTCTCGTTTGGTGACCCGCCACCATCGGCTTCAGACCTTCGCTGTCGTGGGTGTTGCCGGCTGAGACGCCGACGAGTAGGGGCAGTCCGTTCGCGTCCGACAGGACGTGCATCTTGGAACCCGGCTTGCCCCGGTCCACGGGGCTCGGACCTGTGTGTTCGCCCCTTTTTTAGCCCTGACGTGGGCGGTGTCGAGGACGACGCGGGTGACGTCGATGAGGCCGGCGTCGTCGAGCCGGTGCAGTACGGCTTCGTGGAGGCGGCCCCAGACACCGGCTCTGGACCAGATCAGAAATCTGCGGTGGGCGGTCGACTTCGATATCCCGAAGCAGGGCGGCAGAGCCCGCCAGGCACAACCACTGACCAGCACGTAGACGATCGCCGCGAACAGCGTCTCATCAGGCGTGTCCTGCGTCCCGCCGCCCTGCGGACGCACCTTCGACGGCGGGATCAGCGGCTTCGCGATCTCCCACAGCCCGTCCGGAACAATCCAACTCCACGTACCCCGCCCCATGAACAGACCAACGACCGCCTCACCACGTAGGACACGGTCTAAGAAGTCATCTCATTTGGTGAGTCGGCGGTAGCAGATGAGGGTGCAGGCGATGGCGGCGAAGGCGAGGAAGTGGTCGGCTTTGCGTTCGTAGCGGCGGTGGAGTCGGCGGCAGCCGGCGCTACGGACCGCTCCACGACCCAGCGGTGGCGGCCCAGGCGGGTGGAGGACTCAAGCGCCCCCCTCCACGGCGAACTGCCCTGCTTACCCGGCACAACCTCGCCCACTGGCGCGGGCGGGAATGAGGCATGGGGCAGAGCGGTCGAGTGACTGTACCCGGCGTTGGGAAAGAGATCCGCGGCGCTGATGATCAGCTCCCGGCAATGCGTGACTTCCGCCCGATGCGGCAGACATGGCTGCCCAGTTCGGTTCAAGCCCGGCGACATGCTGTCAGACGTTCGTGCGATGATCCCCCGTCATGGGGAGATACAGGTGGGGGACAGCAACCGTCGGAGCGCTCCTGACGGTGACCATGGCGGCAACGAGCGGCTGCGGCGGCGACCCGAAAGCCTCGGCCGCCGATAGCAAGCCTGCCGCCGTGGCGCCCAGCTTCAGTAAGGCGGCTGCGGCTTTCCAGGACGAGGCCGCGAACGCTTACCTGGACGACGAGTGCACGGAGGAGGCTGGGACGTGCTGGGACAAGATGAAGCACATCGTGGCCTCCGCCCGGGTCCTGCGGAAGGCCATGAACGGCGAGGAGAGCGTGGGCCCCGAGTTCTGGACCGACGCCTACGCTCTGATCGACAAGATGGAGAAAGGCCTCGAGCCCGGCGAAGACCTGGGCGTTAACGATATGACGTCCAACCGGCCGGCGGTCTTCGGCTCTGCTCACGATCTGGCCGACTGGCTCGACGAGCATCCGATCAAGTAGCACCCGACTCCGCTTCACACAGGGGCCCCGCACGCGCCGTGCGGGGCCCCTGTGGCGTTCTCAGACAGACTCGGCCGAGCTCTCGTAGTTTGCAAGGAGGAAGGATCTCCCAGGGCTTCGGGGGGAAGGCAGGTAACGGCAGCCCGCATGATGATGTCGCTGACACGCGGACGCGGCCTGAGTGACTGGAGGAGATGACGGACACCGCGCCCGGCTGCGCTGGTGATCCCGTACAACTGGATTGCGCTCTGATGCATTGTCAGTGGCGCCCGCCACACTGGCCTTCTCAGCGATGTAGCAGGGGGGCCGATGGCGTTCCGGGCCGTGCACGCGCAGTGGGGGACGGTCTTCGCGCACTTACCCGATCTCGGGTGCGGGCGGTCGTGGGAGGCGGTGTGGAGAGTCCGGCCGCTCGCACCGATCACCTGCGACGAGTGCCGGCACCCGATGCACGCCAAGCGGTCCCCCAGCGGCCTGCGGTTCTTCGCCCACGCCCCAGGGGCCCCGGAATGCGCGCTCGCCGGGGAGACGTTGGCGCACCACCTGCTGAAGCTAGAGCTGGCAACCGCCGCCCGAGAAGCCGGAGCGTATGCGGAGTTACTGACTTTTGCGACGTAATGTCGTTGGGGGCTGACGATGTGTGATCGTTGCGGTATGCCGGTTGTGTGAGATATCCGCAGGGTGGTGGGCT
>NZ_JBEXXK010000047.1:0-99724 GCF_040630405.1 Streptomyces sp. NPDC005811 | reverse complement strand
CGCCTACGCCGACGCCATGGGCTGCACCTGGATGACCAGCCTCGAAGCCCGCAAAGCCGTACCCCCCGCCTACAGCCAATGGATCGCCGCCCAGTACCTCGCCCTCGAAGGGAGGACCGCCGCATGACCGCCCACCCGCCCCTGCTGGACACCGCCCTCATGCTCGCCACGCACGGCATCCCACCCCTGCCTCTGCGGGCGGGAAAGGTCCCGTTCGGCAACTGCCCCACCTGCAACGGCAACGCCTGCGGCGGACGGCCGAACATGAAGACCCCCGGCCCCTGCCGATGCCCCGGCGTCTGCCACGCCTGGGCCGCCGCCACCACCGACCCGCACATCCTCACCTCCGCGCCATGGGCGACCGCGTGGCGCCGGGCCGCCGCCGTGGCCTATCACCCCGGCGGCGCCGGCGTGACCGTCGTAGACCTGGACGACGCGGCGGCCGTCGACTGGGCCCGCGCCACCCTGCCCGCCACGCTCACCGTGCCGACGACGCGGGGGGAGCACTGGATCTACCGGGGCGCCATGCGGTCCGTGAACGCCGTACGCCCCGGCATCGACATCAAGTCCCTTATGGCATACGCCCGTTGGCTCGGAAACGGCACCGGCGCCACGGCCCCCCTCCCGGACGCTGTGCGCGCGCTGGCGGTAAAGGACCCGTCCGCAGCGCGCAGGGCGCCACAGAGCCTCACAGCGCCTCTGAGGGGCCATGGGGGCGAGTGCAGGCACCGCACACCCGCCTATCTGGACCGGGGGATCGCCATGGCCGAGCAGCGGATCACGGGGGCGCGCAGCGGCGTGCACGCGACCGTGTACCGCACGTTCCTCGCCGTGCTGTCCACGCACGGCCGTTGCGGCTGCCTCACCGACACCCACGTCAACCGGCTGTTCACCGCCGCGCAGGCCAAGGGCGAGACCCCACGGCACTGCACGGACGCGTGGACCAACGCCCTGACCACGTTGGGACTGTGACATGGCCGACGACGAGACCAATCCCGCCCGCAAGGTCATCACCGACTACGCGCAGGCGCACTTCCGGTACTTCCGCACCGCCGACGGCACCGTGTACGCGCAGCGCAACGGACACCCCGTGGCCCGCCCGATCCGCTCGCAGGGCACGACGGGCAGCCACCGACAGGAACTCATGGTCGGCCTGTTCAAAGACGGGCTGGGCGTGTTCAACGGGACCGCGCTCAAGGAGGCGTTGGACCTGATCGAAGCGCTCGCGCTCACCGAGGACGTGCAGCCCGTTCACATCCGCGTCGCCCCTGGATACGACGGGGCCACGTGGCTGGACCTGGGCCGCGCCGACGGACAGTCCGTCCGCATCCACCCCACCGGCTGGGACGTGCTCATCCCGGACCCGCGTGAGGTGTGCTGGCGCCGGACCCAGCTCACCGGGGAACTGCCGCTGCCGGTCAAGAACACGGACGGCAAGGGCATCGATCTGCTGCTGAGGCTGTGCAACTTCGCCACGGCCGAGACCGAGTGCCTGGCCATCGCGTGGCTGGTCGGCTGTCTCGGTCCGTCCGTGCCCGTCCCCGCGCCATTCCTCACCGGGCCGCAGGGCGCCGGCAAGTCCACCGGCGGCCGGATGCTCGTCCGGATCATCGAGGGCATGACCGGTGACCTGCGCCGCGCGCCGAAGGATGAGGAGAACCTGCTGGCGGCCGTGGCCGCCGGGTGGGTCACGGCCCTGGACAACCTCTCCCACATGAGCCCGGACCTGTCCGACGCGATGTGCTGCATCGTCACCGGCGCCGAGAACGTCAAGCGCGCCCTGTTCACCGACGGGGACGTCTTCCGCGTCGGCTACCGCCGCCCCCTGCTCCTGACCGGAATCGACGTGGGCGTCATCCGCCCCGACCTCGCCGAACGGCTCCTGCCGCTGCGGCTTGAGCGGCCCCGGGTCCGGCGCACCGAGGATGAGCTGTGGAGGGAGTACGCGGAGGTGCTGCCCGTCGTCCTCGGCTCGCTCCTGGACCTCACGGTGAAGGTGCGCGCGGTGGAGGCGGAGACCCCGACCGATCTGCGGATGGCGGACTTCGCGCACCTGTGCGCGCAGCTCGACGCGGCCACCGGTCTCGGAGCGCTCGCCGCCTACCGGGCCAGTCTGGACGACCTCAACGACGACGTGATCGAGGGCGACCTGCTGGCGCAGACCGTCCTCGCGCACGCCGCCGGCCTGGACGCGGGAGCGGAGCAGCGGATGACGTCCACGGAGTGGCTGCACTGCCTCAGCCGCGTCTACACCGGCGAGGACTTCCGTCCCCTGCCCAAGGGCTGGCCGACCACCGGCAAGGTGCTCTCCGACCGCCTCAAGCGGCTACAGCCGACCCTCGCCGCCCGCGGCGTCCTCATCGACTCCGGCCGCACCCGCGAGGGCCGCTTCATCCTGATGACCCGCTCACCGGCCGCCCCGCCCCCGCACGAGCAACAGACGTTCTGACCGGGCGCCGCCGCCCCTGTACGAGCAAGAGGAGCACCACCGGCCAGGCGTGCTCCTCTTGCTGTTCGGCGGCGGCGCCGCCCTGCGATGGACGCGCCGCGAAGCGGCCCCTTCTTCACGCCCTGAGCGGCACCGCACCACCACAGACACCCCTCTTTTTTTCCTAAGTAGGGGAACGCTGCGTCACAGCGTCACACGGCCCCCTGAAAACGACGGGTGACCTGCGCATACGGGGTGTGACGCAGACCCTCCCGGCTGCGTCACGCCGCGTCACCTGCGTCACGCGTGACGAACAGCCTGCGTCACGCGTGACGCACCCCCACCCCGCTGCGTCACACAAAACCCGCAGGTCAGAAGCCTGAGTGACGCAGGTGACGCTGTGACGCAGAAATCCCCACCTCGGACACACACGGAGTCCGAGACCCCCAAAGCCAACGCGACTCGACCTCTGAGGACTCCATGAGCCGACCTGGTCCCGCTCAGCCCGACCCCCGCGCCACCCTCCGCAACGGTCTGCCCGACCGGTACCTCACCCCCGACGACATCGCCGAGATCTTCGGCGTCCCCCTCGAAACCGTCTACCAGTGGCGCAGGAAGCGCACCGGTCCTCCCGGCTTCCGTGTCGGCAAGCACGTGCGCTACGACCCCGCCGAAGTGGGGGCCTACGTCGCTCAGCTCAAGAACGTCGACCGCGTCGCGGCCTGACGCAACCTCGCACACCGCCAGGGGTGGCCGTTGAACGGCCACCCCTGATCCATGCCGAGAAGGGACCCCGCCTCCGATGGCAGGCAGCATCCAAGACCGCTGGTACAAGACCGAGACTGACGCCAACGGCAAGACCGTCCGCGTCAAGACCGAGCGCTACGGGACCGGCCTGCGCTACCGGGCCCGCTACTTCGCCCCCGACGGGAAGCGCAAGGGCAAGTCGTTCCCCGACGGACAGAAGCGGCTCGCCGAGCAGTGGCTGAGCAAGGTCACGGCGGACGTGGCCCGGGGCGACTACATCGACCCGAACGCGTCCCGGACGTCGTTCCAGGAGTTCGCGGAAGGCTGGCTCGCAAGCCAGAGCGGAGACCCGAACACCCGCGCGTCGATGCAGTCTCAGCTCAGGCTGCACGCCTTCCCGCGCATCGGGTCGCGGCCCCTGGGGTCCTTCCAGCCCAGCCACATCCGCGAGTTCGTGACACAGCTCGAAGCGTCCGGCATGTCCGGCGCCTACGCCCGTGTGATCTTCTCCAACGTGCGGGCTGTGCTATCCGCCGCCGTAGAGGATGGCTACCTCCGCCGGAACCCGTGCAACTCGCGCACGGTGACGCTCCCCGAAATGGGCATGCGTCGGGTCGTCCCCTGGCAGCCAGAACGTGTCTTCTCCATGCGGGCCGCCATGGTCGAACGCTTCCGGCCCATGGTGGACATGGGCGCCGGCTGTGGGCTACGGCAAGGCGAGATCCTCGGGCTGTCCGTGGATGAGCTGGACTTCGACAGCGGCACCCTGCACGTGGTGCAGCAGCTCAAGCTCAGCCTGAGCAAGGCCGTGTTCGCGCCCCCGAAGGGCGGCAAGCTCCGTGACGTCCCGCTGCCCGATCCCGTGGCCGAAGCACTCAAGGAGCACATCAAGCGCTTCCCGCCCGTCGAGATCACGCTGCCGTGGATGCGGGCGAACGGCCAGCCCGTGACCAAGCGCCTGATCTTCACCGGGCCCAACGGTGGGCACGTCTGGCGTACCTCGCTGAACGAGGACCACTGGAAGCCCGCTCTGGCGTCCGTGGGCGTCATTCCGAAAGCCAAGAGCCGGGAGCACACCGCCGCGCGCGAGCACGGCATGCACGCGCTGAGGCACTTCTACGCGTCCGTGCTGCTGGACGCCGGGGAGAGCATCAAGGCCGTCAGCGAGTACCTAGGGCACTCCGATCCGGGACTCACGTTGAAGGTGTATGCCCACCTGATGCCTAGCAGCCGTGACCGCGCGCGGAAGGCTCTCAGCCAAGCTCTGCGGCCGGACAATCTGCCGCGCTAAGGACTCAATGCGACGGCTGGCGTGAGACATCGAAGGGTGACCCGGACAATCCGTCCGGGTCACCCTGACGCTTGACTAGATAAAATCCCGTTCCGCGAAATGATCATTCTTGCCGCCTTGACCGGCGCCTCTTTCTTTCCACTTCACGCTTAATGAAGAACGCCAGCAGGGCAACGAGGCCAAAGTGCGATATCAGCACCCCGGCCCCCACCAGAAATTCACCTAGCCACCCTGGGGACCGGCCGCCATCGACCAGCGGAATCCAGAGGTAGGTACTGCCGATGCAAATCAGCCAATTACCCGTCTCCCGTGGAAGTCGCCCCGCTTTCAACTCAAAGAAAATCGTGAGCGCCATCCAGGAGATGAAGATATATAGGCTGCCGACACAAAGAACCGGATTCAACTCTGTGTAATTAGTGACGAAACGAACCTGATAGGGCCACTCGAAAACCAACAAAGTGGCTAGCAGTACGAGGGGGGCCATCTGTGCAGCCAATCTTGCAATCCCCCTCGCCCGCTCCTCGTTACGAAGGAGAAGCTCGGCCCACCCTTCAAACAGAGGGTTCGGGACGCGATTAGGGTCAAGACCGTCAAGTGCGCGCGAAATCGCTTCGAATGCTTCCTCAAGCGTGAAGTCTCGAATTCTCATTCCCGCCGAGTCGATGTACTCTTCGATCGAGGAAGTGAAATCGTCAATAGTTTCCGAAGTTAGCACTGAAGCGCTGGAGACTTTAACATGCCTGACTGGGCTCTTAGTGCTCCGGAGTTTTTCGGTGAGATTTACCCAGTAAAGCTTTTGTGATTCAAGGTCATAGACGACACCCACGACCGGGATCCGACTTTCCTTCCAGTCATCATAATGATCCTCGATCGGAATCGAATAGCCATTTGCGCGCTTATATTTGCGCCCGCTTTTCACCTGAATGGCTAAAACGTGCCCCGTACGGTACCCATCTCGCGTCAATAGGACATGCAGGTCCTCTCCGTGATCGTTTCCCCCCTCGATCTCCTGAACGATGTGATGATTGTCCAGGAGTGTCCGCACAGCGTTCACGCCAGCTCGCTCAATGTGACGGTTGGGCCTGATGCGCGCCATGTCCCCTCCCCAAAGCCATCTCACGATAGCGGCGGTCTGGCGTACAGAGCTTGGATCTGGTGATCCCATCAGGGCGCACCGCCCCGGGGCTGACGCTTAGGGGGCACACCCACCTCATGCCGAGCAAGTCACCGCGCCCGGAGGGCTTCGGCGCGGCTCTGCCGTCAAACGATCCCCTCGCTCTGGGCCCACAGCGGGCCCAGAGCAAACGACAGCCCCTGATCTGCGCTGTGTGCACAGGTCAGGGGCATGATCACGATCTCTACTTCTTCTTGCCCTGGTTCTTGACCGCCTCGATCGCCGCTGCCGCCGCCTCGGGGTCGAGGTACGTGCCGCCCGGGGTCACGGGGTTGAAGTCGGCGTCCAGTTCGTAGGACAGGGGGATGCCCGTCGGGATGTTCAGGCCCGCGATGTCCGCGTCCGAGATGCCGTCGAGGTGCTTGACCAGGGCGCGGAGGCTGTTGCCGTGGGCCGCGACCAGGACCGTGCGGCCGGCCAGGAGGTCGGGGACGATGCCGTCGTACCAGTAGGGGAGCATCCGGACGACGACGTCCTTCAGGCACTCCGTGCGCGGGCGCAGCTCCGGGGGGATGGAGGCGTAGCGGGGGTCCCCGGACTGGGAGAACTCCGAGTCGTCCGCGAGCGGCGGCGGGGGCGTGTCGTAGGAGCGGCGCCAGAGCATGAACTGCTCCTCGCCGAACTCGGCCAACGTCTGCGCCTTGTCCTTGCCCTGGAGGGCGCCGTAGTGGCGCTCGTTCAGACGCCAGGAGCGGTGGACCGGGATCCAGTGGCGGTCCGCCGACTCGAGGGCGAGCTGCGCGGTGCGGATGGCGCGCTTCTGGAGGGACGTGTGGACCACGTCGGGGAGGAGATCGGCGTCCTTCAGGAGTTCGCCACCGCGGACCGCCTCCTTCTCGCCCTTCTCGTTGAGGTTGACGTCCACCCAGCCGGTGAACAGGTTCTTCGCGTTCCATTCGCTCTCGCCGTGGCGGAGGAGGATCAGCTTGTACGGTGCGTCGGCCATGGCTATGAGCGTAATCCACCGTCCTGATGCGGTGCGCCCCTGCTCGTTCCTCGGACGGTTGACTGGTTCTGTTAATCGGGTCGCTTCCGGCGGCTCCCGCTTCGTAAGTTGTGGGCACTGCCTACGACACTTACCTACGGGGGGCTCCGCCATGTCCGTCACCGCACTCAGACGTGCCGCCCGCGAGACCCTCTCCGGGCTGCCCCGTGAGTTCTGGTGGCTCTGGACGAGCACGCTCGTCAACCGGCTGGGCGGGTTCGTCGCCACCTTCATGGCGCTGTATCTGACGCTCGACCGCGGGTACTCCGCCTCCTACGCCGGGCTCGTCGCCTCGCTGCACGGGCTGGGCGGGGTCGTCTCCTCGCTGGGCGGCGGGGTGATGGCGGACCGGATCGGGCGGCGGCCCACGCTGCTGCTGTCGCAGATCGCCACGGCCGCTTCCGTCGCCGTCCTCGGGTTCGTCACCGATCCCGTCGCGATCGCCGGGGTCGCGTTCGTCGTCGGTGCCGCGTCGAACGCCTCGCGGCCCGCGGTGCAGGCGATGATGGCCGACATCGTGCGGCCCGAGGACCGGGTGCGGGCCTTCTCCCTCAACTACTGGGCGATCAACCTCGGGTTCGCCGTCTCCTCCATGGCCGCCGGGTTCATCGCCGAGGTCAGCTACCGCGCCGGGTTCCTGCTCGAGGCCGGGATGACGTTCGTGTGCGCCGTCGTCATCTTCCTCAAGCTGCCGGAGTCCCGGCCGGAGCGGGAGAGCAAGGCGGTGCGGGAGGAGCCGGTCGGGCTCGGGACCGTGGTGCGCGATCTGCGGTTCATGAGCGTCGTCGGACTGTCGTTCCTGGTCGCGCTCGTCTTCCAGCAGGGGTCCGTCGGACTGCCGGTGGCCATGGGCGCCGCCGGGTTCACGCCCGCCGACTACGGCCTCGCCATCGCGGTCAACGGTGTGCTGATCGTCGTGCTCCAGATTCCGGTCACCCGCTTCATCGAGCACCGGGATCCGCGCCGGCTGCTGGTGGTCTCCTCCGTCCTCGCCGGGTACGGCTTCGGGCTCACCGCCTTCGCCGGGTCGGTCGGCGTCTTCGCTCTCACCGTCTGCGTGTGGACCCTCGCCGAGATCGTCAACGCGCCGACCCAGACCGGGCTCGTCGTGGCCCTCTCCCCCGCCCACGGCCGCGGGCGCTACCAGGGCATGTACACCTTGGCCTGGGCCGTCGCCTCGCTGGTCGCGCCGGTGATGTCCGGGTTCGTCATCGACCGGTTCGGGGCCGCGTGGCTGTGGGGGATGTGCGCGGTCGTGGGGACGCTCGCCGGGGCCGGGTACGCCGTGCTGATGCGGCGCCTGGGGGGCGAGGAGCCCGTCGCCGACGGGAGAGAAGAGAACACGGACGAGGGGCGTACGGCCGCGGTGGCGAGCGGGTCGGGCGCCGGGGCGTGAGGCGGTAGAGGCGCCCGCTGGGTGTGAGGCGGTGGGGGGCGCCCACCGCCTCACACCCCGTTCTCCCCCCTCTCCCCCCTCACGGATGCATCCGCGCCCCCTTCAACACCTTGTCCACCGCGTTCCGGGGCCCGTACACCGCGAGCCCCACCAGGTCCAGCTCCGCCGTCCGTACGGCCCGTACCGCCGCCCGGTTGTCGCGGTCGTTGCCGGTGGCGAAGAGCTCGCCGGTGAACACCGCGCGCGGGAGGGACCGGGAGAGCACGCGCGCGTGGGCCGCGGCCAGCGTCTCCTTCGTGCCCTCGAAGACCAGCACCGGCTGGCGGAACATCGGCAGGTAGGGCACGCCGTCCCCGTCCTCGTACGGCTCCCCGATCACCTCGGGGAGCCGGGTGCCCAGGCCGCTGACCAGGAAGGCGGTGACATTGAGGCGCTGCCAGGACTCCAGGTCCTCGCGGAGCAGGACGGCGATCCTGGTGTCGAAGCGGACCGGGGGCAGGGGTGCGTCGTCGTTCATGCTCCGAGACTGCCGACCGTCGTACGGCCCCGTCTTGTACGTTCTTTGCATGGCCCCGCGGCAGGAAGTCTCCGCCTGGCGCCCGGCTGTCCCCGGTGTCGTGGAGGTCTTCCACGCCCGCTTCACCGCGTACGCGTATCCGATGCATGTGCACGACGTGTGGACGCTGCTCATCGTCGACGACGGGGCCGTACGGTACGACCTCGACCGGCACCGGCACGGCACCCCGCACGACTCGGTCACCCTGCTGCCGCCGCATGTGCCGCACAACGGCTCGGCCGCCACCCCGGACGGGTTCCGCAAGCGGGTGCTGTATCTCGACGGCACCCGGCTCGGCGAGGATCTCGTCGGGGCCGCCGTCGACCGGCCCGAGCTGCGCGATCCCGTGCTGAGGGACCGGGTCGGGCGGCTGCACACCGCGCTCGCGCACGGCGGGGACGAGCTGGAGGCCGAGAGCAGGCTGACGTTCATCGGCGAGCGGCTGCGTGCGCATCTGCGGCCCGCTGCGGCCGGTCCCGGGCGGTCGCGGAGCGATCCGGTGCTCGCCCGGCGGCTGCGGGAACTCCTCGACGCGTCCGTCGTCCGGGGCATCGGGCTCGAGGAGGCGGCGCGGGTCGTCGGGGCCCATCCCGCGCATCTCGTCCGGGCGTTCAGCGGCGCGTACGGCATCGCGCCGCACCAGTACCTCACGGCACGCCGGGTGGAGCGCGCCCGGCGGCTGCTGCTCGACGGGGTGCCGGCCGGTGAGGTGGCCGTGGCGGCCGGGTTCTTCGACCAGTCCCATCTCACCCGGCACTTCCGGAGGTCGGTGGGGGTCACACCGGGGCGGTATGCGCGGAAGTCCTCCGTCCGGTGATCGCCCCCGGCTAGCGTCCCCGGCATGGACGAGACACAGAACGCACAGAGAGAACACGGCGACGACTCCTCCACCTCCCTCACCCCGTCCGGCCCGCGCACCCGTCGCACCGGACGTCTCACGGCCGCCGTCGCGGGGGCGGCGGCCCTGGTCGCGCTGAGCGTCGGCGCCGCCCTCGCGGCCGGAACGGACGACAGCGCCACCCCTCTGCCGACGGTGGGCGTGAGCACCCAGCCGGCCGACAGCGGGGGCGGCACGGACGGCGGCGACGGCGGATCCGTCGGCCTCAGCGAAGGCGCCGACGGCGGCACGGGCGGCACCGACGGCGGCACCGGTCCCGTGCCCACCGAGAGCCCCGTCGAGCCGCAGCCCAGCACCGGCTCCCCGGTGGATCTGGCGGAGCTGGACCGGCGTATCAGCGAACTGGACGCCAAGGTCGACCGGTTGCCGACCAAGAAGGAGCTGGCCGACGCCCTGCGCGCGTTCGCCGATCAGCTCGACCCTTAGTCCTCCTGCTGGGTGAGGTGGGCGAAGGCGTCCAGGTTGCGCGTGGGCTCGCCCCGGGAGACCCGCCAGGCGTACTCCCTGCGGATCGCGGAGGCGAAGCCCAGCTCCAGCAGGGTGTTGAAGGCGCCGTCGGCCGCCTCCAGGACCTGGCCGAGGAGGCGGTCCACCTCGTCCGGCGTCACCGACGACAGGGGCAGCCGGGCGGCGACGTACACGTCACCGAGCTGGTCGACGGCGTAACTCACGCCGTACAGCCTGAGGTTGCGCTCCAGCAGCCAGCGGTGGACGCCGGGCTCGTTCTCGTCGGGGTGGCGGATGACGAAGGCGTTGAGGGAGAGGGAGTGGCGGCCGACCAGGAGGGAGACGGTCGTCTTCAGCTTGGCGGTGCCGGGGAGCTGGACGACGTAGGAGCCGGGGCGGGGTGTCTCCCACTCCAGCTCCGCGCCCGCGAGGTACGCCTCGATGATCCGCGCCGCGCTCTTCTCCGCCTCACCCATGCTGGGAGCGTACGGGACGGCGGTGGGCCTGGGTCGCGGCCGTGTAGACGTCGGCGGTGCGGGCGGCCGCGGTGTCCCAGCCGAAGGACTGGGCGTGGGCGGCGGCGACCGTGCCCATCCGGGCGGGCAGCTCCGGGGTGTCGGCGAAACGTTCGAGCACGCGCGCGTAGGCGGTCGGGTCGTGGCCCTGGACCAGGAAGCCCGTCTCGCCGTCGCGCACGGCCACCGGGAGGCCGCCGACCGCCGCCGCGAGCACCGGGGTGCCGGCCGCCTGGGCCTCTATGGCGACCAGGCCGAAGGACTCGCTGTAGGAGGGCACGACGAGGACGGAGGCGGCGCGGAACCAGTCCGCGAGCTGGTCCTGGCCGACGGGCGGGCGGAACCGTACGACGTCCGCGACGCCGAGTCGGGCGGCGAGCTTCTGCAGGCCCTCCGGTTTGGCGAGACCGCTGCCGCTGGGGCCGCCGACGACCGGTACGACGAGCCGGGTGCGGAGTTCGGGGCGTACGTCGAGCAGGGCGGCGACGGCGCGCAGGAGCACGTCCGGCGCCTTGAGGGGCTGGATGCGGCCCGCGAAGAGGGGGATCAGGGCGTCCTGCGGGAGGCCGAGGCGGGCCCGGGCCGCGGCGCGGCCGTCGGCCGGGGAGAAGCGGTCGAGGTTGACGCCCGGGTGGACGATCGCGACCTTGCCGGGGTCGGCGCCGTAGTGCCGGACGAGCTCGTCGGCCTCCTCCGCCGTGTTGGCGATGAGCCGGTCGGCGGCGTCGACGATCTGGGTCTCGCCGATGACCCGGGCGGCCGGTTCCGGGGAGTCGCCGTCGGCGAGGTTGGCGTTCTTGACCTTGGCCATGGTGTGCATCGCGTGCACCAGGGGGGCGCCCCAGCGCTGGGCGGCGAGCCAGCCGACGTGGCCGGAGAGCCAGTAGTGGGAGTGGACCAGGTCGTAGTAGCCGGGGCGGTGGCCGGCCCAGGCCTGCATCACGCCGTGGGTGAAGGCGCACAGCTGGGCGGGGAGGTCCTCCTTGTTGAGTCCCTCGTAGGGGCCGGCGTCGATGTGGCGGACGAGGACGCCGGGGGCCATCTCCACCTTCGGGGGGAGGGCGGCGGCGGTCGCGCGCGTGAAGATCTCCACCTCGATGTTGATCGCGGCGAGGCGCTGGGCGAGCTCCACGATGTAGACGTTCATACCGCCGGCGTCGCCGGTGCCGGGCTGGTGGAGCGGTGAGGTGTGCACGGAGAGCATCGCGACTCGGCGGGGGCGGCGGTGGAGCCTGAGCCGCGGGGGTACCGCCGGAGAGCGACGCCCGAGCCGGCTGGCGTGGTGGCTCACGTGGCGTTCCTCCTTGCTGCGGGCATGCCGGACGGAGGGGGCGAAAGCCTCCCAGGGGGCTGCAACACCGGAGGGAGGCGTTCCCATTCCGGGCAGGGTCGCCGGGAGGGTGATTTTTGCCTGAGCGTTACCCGGATCGCTCAACCGTTCGAGCCTCGCGGGCGTCCGCCGGACGCGTCACCGCCCGTCCGGCGCACCGCCTACCCTCGTATGCCATGACCTCCCGCGCGCCCCACCGCATCGTGGGCACCGTCACGCGCGGGACCACCAATCCCAACCGGCTGCGCCGCATGGACCGCTGGATCGCCGCGACGCACGGCGCCGAGCTGCGGCGCGCCGCCGACCCCGTGGCCGTCGACCTCGGGTACGGGGCGGCGCCCTGGACGGCCGTCGAGCTGCTCGGCCGGCTCCGGTCCGTCGCGCCACGCGCGCGTGTGGTGGGCGTCGAGATCGAGCCCGCGCGGGTCGCCGCAGCGAAGCCGTACGAGCGCGAGGGGCTGGCCTTCCGGCACGGCGGGTTCGAACTGCCCCTCCCCCAGCGGCCGCAGCTGGTGCGCGCCGCCAATGTGCTGCGGCAGTACGACGAGGAGCAGGTCGCCGGGGTCTGGGAGCGGCTGTGCGCGCGGCTCGCGCCGGTCGGCGGGGCCTCGGCGGGCGGGCTGCTCGTGGAGGGGACCTGCGACGAGATCGGGCGTCGGCACGTCTGGGTCGCGCTCGGTCCCGAGGGGCCGCGCACGGTCACCTTCGCTGCCCGGCTGGCTTCCCTGGAGCGGCCGTCGGACCTGGCGGAGCGGCTGCCCAAGGCGCTGATCCACCGCAATGTGCCGGGCGAGCCGGTGCACGCGTTCCTGCGCGACTTCGACCGTGCGTGGGCCGCCGCGGCGCCCTACGCCTCGTACGGTGCCCGGCAGCGCTGGATCCGCGCGGTGCGCGACCTCACCGCGGACTGGCCGGTGACGGACGGGCCGGCGCGGTGGCGGCAAGGGGAAGTGACGGTGCGGTGGGGGGCGTTGGCGCCTCGGAGGTGAAGGCGTCGGCGTCTCGGGGGTGAAGGCGTCGGCGTCTCGGGGGTGAAGGAGGCCCGCGAAGCTGCCGTTTCACCGATCGTTCACCCTTTGGTGGGACATGGGAACGATCTCCTTGAGTCGTTCGTCACATTGGCGGGGCGATCATCATTCCGGGGCGTGCCGGGGGGCACGGAGGGAAGGGCTCAGCTGTTCGGTACCTGTCGGTTCCGGGCCTGACTCTGTCACTTTCGGCCGTGACGTGGCACGATCCCCCGAGCACCGTAAGTTACTGACGGGAAATCAGTTTGGGGGACGAGGTATGGGTCCGGGCAAGCGCGGCCTGTTCGCGGTCGCGGTGGCGGTCGTCTGCGCGGTGACCGTCCTGGGGGCACCCGGCGCGGCGTTCGCCGCCCCCGACAACCCCACGCCGTCCCCGACGGCCACGACCGCCCCCGACCTCACCCTCCCGCCCGGCAAGGACCTGGAAGAGGTCCGCGAGAAGCTGGAGACGCTGTACCACGCGGCCGCGGTCGCCACCGACGCGTACAACGCGGCCGAGGAGGCGGCGAAGAAGCAGTCCGCGGAGATCGTCGCCCTCGCCCAGAAGATCGTCGAGGGCCAGGAGCGGCTCGCGAAGCTGAAGGACCGGGCCGGAGCCGCCGCCCGCTCCCAGTACCGCACGGGCGGGCTGCCCGACGAGGCCCAGCTGATGCTGAGCGACGACCCGGGCGACTTCCTCGACGGCGCCGGCCGGGTGCTCCAGGGCCAGCGCGCGACCAAGGGCCTGATCGCGGAAGTGACCCGCACCCAGGAGGACTTGGAGCAGTACTCCGCGGACGCCTCCGCCCAGTGGACCAAGCTGGAGGCCAACCGCAAGGCCAAGGCGACGGCCCAGAAGAAGATCGAGAAGCAGATCTCGGCGGCCGAGAAGCTGGAGTCCCAGCTGGAGAAGGCGGAGAAGGAACGCCTCGCCCAACTCCAGGAACAGGCCGACCAGAAGGCCCAGACCGCCTGGCTGAACACCGGCATCCTCGACGAGATCGACGGCAAGGCGAGCGCGGCCGGCAAGAAGGCCATCGCCTACGCGACCGCGCAGATAGGGAAGCCGTACGTGTGGGGCGCCGAGGGGCCGGACTCCTTCGACTGCTCCGGGCTGACCTCGGAGGCCTGGAAGAGCGCCGGCCGGACGATCCCGCGCACCTCGCAGGAGCAGTGGAAGCAGCTCCCGCACGTCGCCGTCGAGGACATGCGCCCGGGCGACCTGATCATCTACTTCGGCGACGCGAGCCATGTCGCGCTCTACGTCGGCGACGGCGCGATCATCCACGCCCCGCGCCCGGGCCGTACCGTCACCCTCGCCGGGGCCGGCACCATGCCGATCCTCGCCGTGGTGCGCCCGGACGCATAAGGCGAAAGCCCCAAATCGCCCCAATCGCCGCCCTCGTGACCCCGGACACGTGACGCACGGCACCCGGCCGGGCGTCCCAAACCCCGTACGGACGTGACCTTCGTCATCCGCCCCCCGTACCGGCCTGCCCAACTGCGGTACGGAACGCGGCATATGACAGTGGCCTGAGATCAAGCAGGGTGCCGCACACCATTCCGCTGTGGCGCCTTCTGCCGCTATGGTCCCCGTCGGTGGGTCGAGGTCCCTCGTCCCCGCCGTGCCCTCGGGGGGAGGGAAGGAACCCGACACATGCCCGCACCCGTACCGCGGCAGAGAGCGATCCCGGCCGCGGAGTGTGGTCAGGCGCAGGCCGTGCCCGCAGCAGGCGGCCCCTCCGGCCCCTCCGGCGACGCGCACCCGCCCCGCCGGGACGCCGCCCGCACCGACGAGACCGTGCGCGACGCCGCCACGGCCGACAGCGACACCGCGCACCCCACGCTCACCCTGCTGCTGATCGAGGACGACCCCACGGCCGCGCCGATCGTGCCCGATCTGCTCGACTCCGACGGCAAGCCGATCCGCGTCCGCACCGCCCGCAACCTCACCGAGGCCGGGCGGCTGCTCACCGACGACGTGCACTGCATCCTGCTCGACCTGGCGCTGCCCGCGCCGGGCCGGGCCGCGAAAGCCGGTGAGACCGACGAGGAACTCGCCGTGCTGCGGCATGTGCTGCGGCTCGCGCCCCGGCACGCCGTGCTCGCGCTGACCGCCTCCGGCGACGCCGAGCGCGGCGCCGAGGCCGTGCGCGTCGGCGCCCAGGACTATCTCTTCCGGGACGAGCTCGACGGCCGGCTGCTGAGCCGTGCGATCCGCTACGCCGTTGAGAGGAAACGTTCCGACACGGCCGAGCGCAGGCTCGCCGAGGGCAAGCTGCGCGCCCAGGAGAACGCCCGGCTGGAGCGCGGACTGCTGCCCACCCCGCTCCTGGAGGGCTCCCCGCTGCGCTTCGCCGCGCGCTACCGGCCCGGCCGCTCGCGCGCGCTGCTCGGGGGCGACTTCTACGACACCGTCCGCACGCCCGACGGCACGGTCCACGCGATGATCGGCGACGTCTGCGGGCACGGCCCGGACGAGGCGGCGCTCGGCGTGGAGCTGCGCATCGCCTGGCGGGCGCTGACCCTGGCGGGGCTGTGCGGCGACGAACTGCTCGGGACGTTGCAGCAGGTGCTGGAGCACGAGCGGGACGACGACGAGATCTTCGCGACGCTGTGCACGGTGGACATCGCGCCGGACGGGCGGCGGGCCGGGCTGTGCCTGGCCGGGCACCCGGCGCCGCTGATCGCCGCTCCCGGCCGGCCGGCGCGGCTGCTGCCGCAGGAGAACAACGGGCCCGCGCTCGGGCTGCTGCCGGGGGCCCGCTGGCCCCGTATGCAGGTGGAGCTGGGGGCGGAGTGGAGCCTGATGCTCTACACCGACGGGCTGATCGAGGGGCGGGTCGGCGCGGGGCGCAAGGAGCGGCTCGGGCAGGACGGGATGGTGGAGATGATCCGGCGGCAGTTCTCCGAGGGGTTGAGCGGGGAGGAGTTGCTGCGGGCCGCGGTGGGTGAGGTGCGGGAGCTCAATGGGGGCGAGCTGACGGACGATGTCGCCGTGGTGCTGCTGGACCGGGTGCCGTAGGGGCTTCGCCGGGGGCCGTTGTCGAGTGCGGGTGCGTTGTGGCTGGTCGCGCCCACGCGGCGGAGCCGCACAGCGATACAGCCCCGCGCCCCTAGGGGATCGCCCTTATCGTCCGCCGTTGTAGGGGCCGTAAGGGCCGTCGCTGCTGGAGCCGCCGCCTCGGTGGCTGCGGCCGCCGCCGGGGAGGGCGCGCAGGGCGGGGCGGACGTCGACCATGTAGACGATCGTCGCGACCAGGCCGATGACGGGCAGGAACGCCAGGATCGGGAAGATCAGGTCCACCACGAAGGCGATCCCGAGGATGATCAGCCAGAAGGGCTTGGTCTGCTTGTCGGCGGCGCGGAAGCCGTCCTCGCGGCGGATGGCCGCGTCGATCAGAGCGAAGCCGCTGAACACGATCAGGGCCAGGCTCAGCAGCGACATGAACCCTGCGAATCCCTGCATCAGCACTACGTCCACCACCCGACTAGGCACGACCGGTTCGTCCTTACGCGGTCACCGTACCCGCAACCGCGCTCTCGTCACCCGTACAACGGGCCGGGCACCGTTTCCGTGCCCGGCCCGTGACCGTATGTCCGTGTCGGCGTCGAGGCCGGCGCTCCGTCTCACTTGGCGGGCGGCGTCGTCTTCTTCGCGGTGGTGGTCTTGCGGGCGGCCGGGGCCTTCTTGGCGGCCGTCTTCTTCGCGGGCGCCGGGGCCGGCTCGGTCTTGGCCTCGGCGGCCGGGGCGGGCTTGGGCTCCGACTTCGGCTCGGCGGCGGGCGCGGGGGCGGGCGCGTCCTTGCCCTCGACCGCGATCGCCAGCTCCTCGATCTCCTCCGCGGCCTCGCCACGCCAGGTCTTCACGGCCTGCTCGCCGTGCTCGGCGACCTTCTCGTAGGTCTCCCGGGCCTTGACGGCGTACTCGGCGGCGACGCCGACACCGCGCAGCGCGAGGTCCTGGGCGGACTCGCCGAGCTTCTTCAGGTCGGCGTCGAGCGTGGTGCCGAGCTTCTTGATGTCGCCGTCGAGCGTGGAGATGAAGTCGTTGACCTTCGTCTGGAAGGTCTCCTGCGCCTCCTTGGCCTTGACCCCGGCCTCCTTGGCGCGGGCGGCGGCCTTCTCCTGCACGGCCTTGGGGTCGGTGCCGCGCACGGCCTCGATACGGGCCGGGGCCTCGGCGCGCAGCTGCTCCACGAGGGCCGGCACCTTCTTCGCCTGCTGGAGGGCCAGGTCGGCGGTGCCCGCGGCGAAGTAGAGCGGGGTCGGGTCGCTGAAGGTCTTGCGCAGGTCGTCGGTGATGGCCATGGTGGTAGGTCCTCCCGGATTCACGTTCGTCGTCGTTCGTCGTCTTCGGCTGAGGGTCGTACGAGTCCGCAGTCGGCGGCCGGTCCCCTGGTCCGGTCAACCGGCCGTCTGCTGCGGGTCGGCGTCGCCCTCGTCCCCGGGCCGGCTCTCCTGACCGCTCTCGAATCCGTTCTCCTTGCGGAAGGACTCGTAGATCTGCAGCAGTGCCTGCTTCTGCGCCTCCGTCAGGGTGGGATCGGCGAGGATGACCGCACGGGTCTCGACCTCGTCCCGGTCCCGCTCCGCGTCGAGGATGCCGGCGCGCACGTACAGCGTCTCGGCGGAGATCCGCAGGGCCTTGGCGACCTGCTGCAGCACCTCCGCGCTCGGCTTGCGCAGCCCGCGCTCGATCTGGCTCAGATAGGGATTGGACACCCCGGCGGCGTCGGCGAGCTGCCGGAGCGAGAGCTTGGCGTTGCGCCGCTGCTCGCGCAGGTAGTCACCGAGATTGCCGACGTTGAGCGATGCCATGTCTCCACTGTGCACCAGCCGCGCTAACTATTGCAAGCACCTGCTTGCAATAGTGTGTCGCGCCACAGGGGCGGGCCGGAGGGCCACCGGAAGATCCGTCGTTACCGTCTCGTGACAGTTTGAGCTCGGCGCGATCACGTGAGATGACCAGCTTGAGCTGCCATGCAATCGGTACGAGAGCGGGAGTCCGCACCGCCGCCCACCGGCGGCCGCCACCGGTCCTCCCACCGCCGGGAACGTCCGCGCCGCCGGGGCCGGACCCAGCTGGTCGCCGCGCTGGTGACGGCCGGTCTGCTGGGCTCCGCGGTGTTCCTCCTGGTGGACGGCGGGCGAGGAGAGACGACGGCCTCCGCGCCGCGCCCGCGCGGCACGGTGCGCACCAGCGCCCCGGCGCCCGAGCCCACGCCCACCGCCACCCCGACGCCGGCCGGGAGCCCCTCCTCGACGCCGACGCCGACTCCGACGCCGCCGGCCTCGTCCCCGGCCCCGACCTCCACCGAGATCGACGTTCCCGCGACGGGGCCCGGCACCTTCGTCACCGCGCGGGCCGGTGGCGCGAAGGTCGGCCGGGGGGCGCGTCTGCTCCGCTATGTGGTGCAGGTCGAGAGCGGGCTCGACGTCTCGCCGGACCAGGCGGCGAACGAGATCGAGGACATCCTCGCCGCGCCCCGGGGCTGGACCCGGAACGGGGTCTCCTCGTTCCAGCTGGTGAGCGCGGGGCAGCCCTATGACCTCAAGGTGAAGATCGCGACTCCGGGAACGGCGGACGCCCTGTGCTGGGCGGGCATCCGCCAGGACACGCACGGCGAGTACAACTGCGAGATCCCCGACGGGGTGGTGGTGAACCTCAAGCGCTGGGTGAAGGGCTCGCCCACGTTCGACGGTCCGATCCACGAGTACCGGGCGCTGATCGTGAACCACGAGATGGGCCATTTCCTGGACTACACGCACCAGACCTGTGCGGGGCCCGGGCAGCTCGCCCCCGTGATGATGCAGCAGATCAAGGGCCTGCACGGCTGCGTCGCCAACGCCTGGCCCTACGACAAGAACGGCGACCTCGTCTCCGGGCCGCCCGCGTAGCGGGCCCGCGGTCGGCCCGCAGTTACAGCTTGGTCATGATCCGCGCCCATGGTCATCAACTGCGCACACCACGGTGGACCTCACGTGGAACTCCTCTCGATTCGATCGGATGGATACATGTCTGGATACATGCCCGGATCCCGCACGGTCCGGAAACTGGCCGTCGCCGTGAGCCTGTTGCCGCTGCTGGCGGCCTGCGGCGGCGGTGAGTCGGCCTCGTCGTCCTCGGCGGGCGACGGAAGCGCCTCCACGAGCGGCGCGAAGTCCTCGGCCGGGTCCGGGTCGTCCGGGCAGCTCGACATCCCCGCGGACGCCAGCGCCGAACTGAAGAAGCAGTACCTCGTGGAGAACGCGATCGCGGTCTGCATGAAGAAGCAGGGGTTCACCTACACCCCCGATCCCCCCGAGGACTTCAGGACCAGCTGGGCCACCGACGGGGCGGACTACGGACTCACCAAGAAGTTCCGGCAGAAGTACGGCTTCGGCTACACCGCGGTCGCGGTCTACCCCGACGACCCGCAGGTGTCGCGCAAGGCGGCGAACGAGCCCTCGGCCAACGCGAAGTACATGGCCACGCTCACCCCCGCGCAGAAGACCGCCTACGAGAAGGCGCTGGGCGGCCCCCCGGACCCGAAGGTCGGCCAGAAGGACTGGACCGGCTGCATGGGAACGGCCGACAAGGAGGTCTACGGCGGTGAGTCGGTCGAGGACCGCAGCGCCGCGTCCGCCTCCGAGAACCAGGCCAACGCGCAGGCACTCAACGGTGACCAGGAACTGGTCGGCCTGGCGCAGTCGTACGCCTCCTGTCTGAAGAAGGACGGCATCGCCGTCACGACCACGCAGCCGACCAGCATCGGGGAGATGGTGAAGCTCCAGGCGGCCTCGTCCGCTCCCGCGGGTGCCGGCGGCGCCGCGTCGGTGGAGGCCGGGGCGAACGGGGAGAAGCCGGAGGGCCATCTCTCCACGGAAACCATGAGCAAGGACGAGGCGCTGCCGCTGCTCACCAAGGAGATCGAGCTGGCGATGAAGGACCTGGCGTGCGGCAAGGACTTCCGGGCCGCCTACTTCCCCAAGTTCTTCAAGGCCCCGGGATCCACCGGTGCCGGGTGAGCCGGCGCCCGCACCGACCGGACACCGCCCTCTCGGCCGTCCCCTCTCGACCGTCCCTCTCGACCGACCCCTCTCGCGATCCGAGGAAGAGCATGCAGCGCCGAAAAGGTGAGAGCAGCCGTCCCAGGCAGTTGGCGATCATCGTCACCGCGGTGGCGCTGGTGGGAGCGGGCGGATGGTTCGCCGGATCGCGGATGCAGTCGCCGGCGGACGCGGCCGCCGCACGCAAGCCGCCGAAGGCCGGGCCGGTCACCGCCGCGGTCGAGCGGCGGTCGCTGACCGCGAGCGTGGTGGCCCAGGGCTCGGTGGAGTTCGACTCACCGCAGAGCCTGGCCCTCGCCGGGCCCGTGGGCACCCCGGATTCCGGGTCCGCCGACCCCGTCGCCCAGCGCGTCACCAAGGCGCCGGTCGCCGGGTCGGAGGTGAAGGAGGGCGATGTGCTGATGCAGCTGAGCGGCCGGCCGGTGCTGGTGCTGCGCGGATCCGTCCCGATGTACCGCACCCTGGGTCCCGGCACGTCCGGCGACGATGTCCGGCAGCTCCAGCGGGCCCTGGCCCGGCTCGGCTTCAACTCCGGTGCGGCCACCGGGCAATACGGGCAAGGCGTCGCCACGGCGGTGAGCCGCTGGTACAAGAGCAAGGGTTTCCAGGCGCAGGAGCCCAGCATCGCGGACAAGCAGCAGCTGGGAACGCTCGAAGCGGCGGTGACCGCCGCCCAGCAGGGCCTCCTCACGGCCCAGAACCCGAGCGGCTCCACGGGCAGCGGCAGCGGCAGCGGTACGGAGAGCAGCAGTACGGCGACCAGCGGCACCGAGACCAACGGCAAGGGTGGCACCAGCGGCACGGACACCAGCAGCACGGGCTCCGGCACCACCAGCCAGGCGGAGAAACTCCAGCTCAAGGCGGCACAACAGCAGTTGGACGCGGCCAACACCGCGCTCTCCGCCTTCCAGGCCGGCTACGGAACGAAGATCCCCGCGGGTGAGGTGGTCTTCCTGCCGGATCTGCCGGCCCGGTTGGACAAGGTGACGGTGAAGGTCGGTGACACCCCGTCCGGATCGATCGGCACGGTGACCAGCTCCAAGGTCGTCGTGCAGGCCGTGGTGCAGGGCAGCGACGCCAAGCTGCTCCACAAGGGCATGACGGCGGAGGTGGAGACCGCCGACGGCAAGAAGGTGGAGGGGGAACTGGTGGCACTCGGCGACGACGTGCCGAAGACGGGTGCGGCGGACGGCACGACCGCGCAGGGGACATCGGCCGGCGGAAGTGACGACGCGTCGGCTCCCGTGCCGGTGCAGATCTCCCTCCCCTCGGGGAAGCTGACCAAGAACGCGGGCGGTTCCGCGAAGGTGACCATCAAGGTGGGGTCGTCGGCCGGTGAGGCGTTGACGGTACCGATCGCCGCGCTCCACACAGCGGCCGACGGGCAGGCCACCGTGCAGGTCCGGCGGGACGGCTCGGTGGTGGACGTCTCCGTCAAGGCGGGCCTCTCCGCGGAGGGGCAGGTGGAGGTCACGCCCTCCGGTGGCGCCCTGAAGGCGGGCGACCAGGTGGTGATCGGGCAATGACCGTCCTGCTCGGAACGGACACGGACACGGACACCGAGGGGGACACGGTCATCCGGCTGGTGTCCGTCGACCGGACCTTCGACTCCGAACCGCCGGTGCATGCGCTGCGGGACGTGAACCTGGCCGTCCGGCGCGGCGAGCACCTGTCGATCGTCGGCCCGTCGGGTTCCGGCAAGTCGACGCTCCTCAACACCCTGGGGCTGCTGGACCGCCCCACCTCGGGCGCCTACTGGCTCGACGGGGTGGAGACCAACACGCTCGGCGACCTGGAACGCACTGCGCTGCGCGGCAGCCGGATCGGCTTCGTCTTCCAGTCCTTCCATCTGCTGCCGTACCGCACGGTGGACGAGAACGTGATGCTGGCCGAGGCCTACCGCCGGCCACGCGCCGGGCGCGGCCGGGCGAGCCGCCGGGACAGGGCCGGGGAGGCGCTGGAACGGGTGGGCCTGGCCCACCGGTCCGGCTTCCGTCCGGACCGGCTCTCCGGTGGGGAGAGACAGCGGGCGGCCATCGCCCGGGCGCTGATGAGCGAACCCGCTCTGCTGCTCTGCGACGAGCCCACCGGCAACCTCGACAGTGAGAACACCGAGTCGGTGCTGGACCTCTTCGACGAGCTGTCCGAGCAGGGCATGACCCTCGTCGTGATCACCCATGAGGAGACGGTCAGCAGACGGGCCGACCGGCGGGTGCGGATCAGCGACGGACGGCTCACCGAGGAGCGCCGGTGAGGCCCCGCCGCCGCGGCGCCACCGGCGCCACCGGGGCCACCGGGGCCACCGGGGCCACCGAGCGTCCATGGATGGATGTCCGGGATCTGTGGACCGAGGCGCTGGCGGGGGTCCTCGCCCGTCCGATGCGCTCCGCCCTGACCACGCTGGGCACGGTTCTCGGCATCACCACCCTGGTCATCACCATCGGGGTGTCGGCCACGGCGGGCAATCAGATCGTCGGCCGGTTCGACGCGCTCACCGCCACCTCGGTCACGGTGGTGGTCCCCCCGTCGGCCGACGCGGTCCCGCTCGTCGGCTGGTCGGGCGTCGACGCGGTCCGGCGGCTGGCCGGTGTGGAATCGGTGGCGGCGCTCGCCTCCTCCACCGACACGGCGAGCGTCCAGGTACGGGCGAACGACGTGGTGGCCCCGGGGGACGTCAGCGGCCAGACCATGGCCGTGTTCGCCGCGTCCCCCGCGCTGCCCGCCGCGGTGCGCGGCAGGATGACCGCCGGGCGCTTCTTCGACGGCGGCAACATCGCCCGGCACGACCAGGTGGCGGTGCTCGGCGACCAGGCCGCACGGCTCCTCGGCATCGACTCGGTGCAGGGCTCCCCCGCGGTCTTCCTGAAGGGCCAGTCGTACACCGTGATCGGGATCCTCGGCGAGGCCGAGCGGGAGCAGCAGCTCTCCACCTCGGTGATCCTGCCGCCCACCACGGCCGAGGACCGGCTCGGCCTGGGCGAGGTGACCCGGGTGCTGATCAACACCGCGCTCGGGGCGGCGAAGCAGGTGGCCCACCAGGCGCCGATCGCGCTGGCGCCCGGTGCCGAGAGCGCGCTCGCCGTCACGGCACCGTCCGACCCGGTGAAGGCGCGCAGTGGAGTGCAGGGCGACGTCAACGGCCTGTTCCTGGTCCTCGGACTGGTGTCGCTGGTGGTCGGAGCCATCGGAATCGCCAACGTGACGCTGGTGACGGTCATGGAACGGATCGGGGAGATCGGACTGCGCCGCGCCCTCGGCGCCTCCCGGCGGCAGATCGCCGGCCAGTTCCTGGTGGAGTCGACGACCATCGGACTGCTCGGCGGGGTCATCGGCGCCGCGCTCGGCATGGTCGTCGTGGTCGCCGTGTCGGCCGTCAGGGACTGGACTCCCGTCCTGGACGTCCGTCTCGCCTTCGGGGCACCGGTCGTCGGGGCGCTCGTCGGACTCCTGGCGGGTCTCTACCCGTCGCTCCGGGCCTCCCGTATGGAGCCGGTCGACGCCCTGCGCTCCTAGGTCGTGTCCGATACCTGTCATGCTCAGCCTCAGCCGTTCCGACCCGGCCGTGCGGGGGAACGCCCGGAAGGAGCATGCCCAGGTGACCCCGTCGACGTCTCCTTCCCCGCCGTCCTCCGTGGGGCTGGTCCTGTCCAGTGGGGCGGCTCTCGGGGCCGCGCACGCGGGGGTGCTGCGGGCGGTGGAGGAGGCGGGGATCGCGGTGACGGCGGTGGCCGGGGCGAGCGCGGGAGCGCTGATCGGCGGGGCCTGGGCGGCCGGGGTGGACAGCGAACGTCTCACCCGGCGGCTGCTGCGGGCCCAGTGGGCGGACTTCGGCACGGCCGCGATCAGTCCGCGCCTCGGCCTGCTGGACACCTCCCCGCTGGCCCGGAACATCGAGAACCTGGTCGGCGACCTGCTGATCGAGAACCTGCCGACCCGGTTCGGCGCGGTGGTCACCGAACTGGGCTCCGCCACCCCCCGGTTGGTGACCTCGGGCTCCTTCACGGCCGCGCTGTGCGCGAGCAGCGCGGTCCCCGGGCTGTTCCCTCCGGTGCGGCTGGAGGAGGGCGGGGCGCTGTGCGTGGACGGGGCCGTGGTCTCACCGCTGCCGGTGTGGGCGGCGCACCGGCTCGGCGCGGGCCGGGTCATCGCCGTCGGTTTCGGCCGCGGCACCACCCGCTGGCGCCGCTGGTTCGAGTCCCGCCCGACGCACCCCGCCCAGGGCAGCCTCCCCGACCTCTCCATCACCATCGACACCACCGGCCACTCCTCCTGGTCCCCCGCGGGCGTCCCGGCTCTCATAGAAAGGGGGTACGAGGCGACACGGGAGGCATTGGAGGCCTGGTCCACGGAGCCGACGGACTGACGCCTGCCCCCACTCCCCCGGCCCACGCCTCCACGGCCGCGAAGTCCTCGTCCCCGAGCCCGTATCGGTGGTCGATGCGACGCAGCAGCGCGGGTCCCGGATGATGTGCGCCCACCCAGGCCCGATCGACCTCGGTGATCTCGTCGTCGAGCCAGACGAACGGCCGGCCCGCGGCCCAGGTGACCAACGACCGCGTCTTCCAGTGCAGACCGGCGCCGGGCGGCGGCTCCTCGTCCTCCGGCCACTCGACCACGGGCAGCGGGGGCAGCCCCAGCCAGGGGCAGAGGAGTTCGTTCGCGTCGTCCAGCCAGGTCGTCGCCCAGACCGGGACGCAGCCCAGCGCGAGCAGCCGGGGCCCCAGGGCCGGGTCCAGGCGGGGCAGCAGAGGGTGGGACGAGGTCCCGTACTCCCGATGGGGACCCGGTCCCCCGAAGGGGATCAGGGTCCCGTCGACGTCGAGGAAGAGCAGCGGCGGCATGCCCCCAGCATCAGTCCTCGGCGCTCTCCTCCCCACCCCACGGCAGCTCCGGCCGCTCGTGCACCACGTCCAGGCGGGACACCGCGCGGGTCAGGACGACGTACAGGCGGTGGAGGCCGCGGTGCTCGGACTCGGCGATGGCGGTCGGTTCGACGGCGACGACATGGTCGTATTCGAGGCCCTTGACGAGGGTGGCGCCGATGACGGTCATCCGGCCGTCCACCGGGGCGAGGCCGGCGGCGGTGAGGGCCTCCCGGACGCGGGCGGTCTCGGTGTCCGGGGTGATGACGCCGATCGAGCCCTCGTGGGTGAGGGCGTCGCGCACGGCGGCGACGACCGTGGCGACGAGGCCGCCGTGCGGGGCGCGGCGGACGCGCAGGGCGCCGTCGTGGCGCAGGGAACGGGCCGGCGGTACGTCCGTGTCGAGGCGGGCGAGGAGCCGGTTGGCGAGGGCGAGGACCGCGCCGGGGACACGGAAGCCGGTGGTGAGCGGGACGACCGTCGCGTCGGGCTTGCCCAGGTGGGTGAGCTGGACCCGCCAGGAGCGTGCCGCCCACGGGGTGGTGCCCTGGGCGAGGTCGCCGAGGACGGTGAGGGAGCCGAAGGGGACCCGGCGGGCGATGGCCCGGCACTCCATCGGGGAGAGGTCCTGGGCCTCGTCGACGACGACATGGCCGTAGCCCTGGGGGTGTTCGAGGAGCCCGGCGATCTCGTCGAGCAGGACGAGGTCGGCGGCCGACCAGCGCGCGGACTTCGGTGACCGCGGCGGCCGGGCCCAGAGCAGGGTCTCCTGCTCGGCCCGGTCCAGCAGCCCGTCGGCCGCCCCGGCCAGCGTCCCGGCGTCGCCCAGCAGCCCGGCCAGCACCTCCTCCGGCCGCAGCCGGGGCCAGAGCGCCTCCACCCACGCGCTCACCGCCCGCGCCCGTTCGATCCGCCGCAGCCAGGCGGCCGGGGGCGGCCCGCCGCGCCGTTCGGCCTGGGTGAGGATCCGGCGCACGATCCGGCTGCGGACCCGTTCGCGTCCGACCTCGTAGGGCGGCTCCTCGGCGAGCACCGCGCTCACGATCTCCGCGAGCGCGTGGCCCGCGATCCGCCAGCGGTACGTCCCGTCGGGCACGGCCAGGTCCTCGGCGTGACCGGCCGTCACCCGCCCGTACACCGCCCGGCGCAGCACCTCGGCCATCCGGGGGTCGTGCTTGAGGGCGGCGGCCCGGTCGGTGTCGGTCCCGGTGACCGGGTGCCGGGCGATCTCGTCCTCGAGGGTCGACTGCCGTACGCCGGTCTCGCCGAGGGAGGGCAGCACCTCGGCGATGTAGGAGAGGAACGTGCGGTTGGGGCCGAGGATCAGCAGCCCGCCGCGCTTGATGCGCTGCGGGTGGGTGTAGAGCAGGTACGCGGCCCGGTGCAGGCCGACGGCGGTCTTGCCGGTGCCGGGGGCGCCCTGCACACAGACCGAGTCGGCGAGGCCGCCGCGGACGAGGTCGTCCTGTTCGGGCTGGATGGTGGCGGCGATGTCCCGCATGGGCCCGACGCGGGGCCGTTCGAGCTCCCGCAGGAGGAGACCTCCGGGGCCCGTCGCCGCCGGTTCACCGCCCCTCAGATGCTCGTCCTCCAGGCCGGTCAGGTCGGCGGAGTCACCGCGGCTGCCGGGGGCCCATCCGAACCGCCGCCGTACCGTCACGCCCTGCGGATCGCGGGCGCCGGCCTGGTAGAAGGCGCGGGAGACGGGGGCGCGCCAGTCGACGACGAGGGGCGGGGCGGCGGGGTGCTCGCTGATCCGCAGCCGCCCGATGTGGTGCCCGCCTCCCTGTACGAGGTCGATGCGGCCGAAGAACAGCGGGCCCTCGGGAAGCTCGTGCAGGGCCTTGGCGCGGCTGCGCAGCCCGTAGCCGAGGACTTCGGCGTCGGCGCCGGACGCGGAGACGTCCTCGCCGATGACGACCTGGAGGTCGGCGCCGTCGACCATGGCGGCGAGGGCGGCGCGGCAGGTGTCGTGGTGGGCGCGCTCGTGGCGGAGGGCGGCGTCGAGATCGTGATCGATTCCCTTTGCGGCAGGCTCAACAGACGTCATGCGCCCAGGATAGCGAATAACGCAACCGAGTTAAATATTTTACCGAGTAATGCCAGGGTCGGCGAGATACGCCAGCCCCGCCTCCAGCGTCGCGAACGCGCGCTCGGCCTCCCCGACCGCGTCCTCGCGTACGTCCGCCACCCGCTCCCCCGCCGAGATCCGCCGCCAGTTCTCCTCGGCGAGGATCCGCCGTACGGCGATGATCTGCCCGGCGGCCAGTCTGGCCGCGAGGTCACCCCCGAGGGCCTCGGCGAGGGCGGCCTCGGAACGCTCCAGGTGGGCGTGGAGCCGGCCGACCAGGGACGGGGTGCCGTAGAGGAGGTCGTAGAAGGCGCGGACGGCGGGGTGGTCGTTGAGCCCGGTGATCGGGTCGCGGTCGGCGATCCCCGCCAGGAAGTGCCGGCGCAGGGCGACGAGCGGCGCGACCCCCTCGGCCCGGCCGGCCTCCACCACCCGCGCGGCCTCCCGCTCATGGTCGGCGATCCGGTACAGGACGAGGTCCTCCTTGGCCGGGAAGTACCGGAACAGGGTCGGCTTGGAGATCTCCGCCGCGGCCGCGACCTCGGCGACGGACACGGCGTCGAAGCCCCGCTCCAGGAACATCCGCACGGCGATGTCCGACACGGCCTGATACATCCGCTGCTTCTTCCGCTCACGCAGCCCGGGGTCGCTCATGGGGCGAGCGTACGGCCCCCTCAGGACGCGGGCGCCCGCCAGGGCGGGGCCGCGGCCGGGCTCCGGAGCCGCCAGGGCGTCGCCGACCGGTTTGACGAACCGCGCCGTCAGGCCGGTGGCGAAGATCCCGAGGAGCATGGCCTCCTCAGGCCAGAGCTCGGGCAAGGTACGGGTTCGCGGTGGCCGGGATGGGGAGACCGAGGGAGGCCGTGGCGGCCGTGAGGGTGGCCGCGTAGGAATTCACGGCGCGACGGACGTTGGGGGCATCGAGGCTGGACCCGGTGACCAGGCGGTCCAGGTCGATGTAGGCGGAGCGGACGAGTTCGATCCAGCGGTAGACGTGACTGTCGCGGCTCCAGTTCTTCGTGTGGTGCTTCGGCAGCTGCTTCTCCCAGCGCCGGAACATACGGGCCCGGATCTCCGGCCGGGTCGGGGTCAGGTGCATGTGCCGCACCAGGTCGTACAAGGGGTCTCCGACGAGGGCCATCTCCCAGTCGATGATCGTCAGGGCCAGTTCGTCGTCCCTGCGGACCAGGTTCCACGGGTTGAGGTCGCCGTGCAGCAGGACATGCGTCCGGTGGCTCACCGTGTGACGGGAAAGGATCTCCCGAAGCCGCCAGTCGTCGGGCAGCCCGAGCGTACGGGCGAGCTGAAGCGACTCCTTGGGCAGGCTCCGCACCAGACCCACGAGCTGCTCCTTGAGCCACTCGTAGAAGTCGGTCTCCTCGGCGACCGGGGCGACCACCGTGTGGTCCACCCGCGTGAGTTCGCACAACTGGTCGACGAGAGCGTCCGCCTCGTGCGGGAGCAGGCCGTTCACCGGATGGTCGGGCGGGCCGCCCGTCTCCGTGCCGACGTAGGTGTGCACGGCGAAGAGGTCACTCGGATGGCTCTTGCCGAGCGCGAGGACTCGCGGCGCCGCCACCCGGACGGCCGACGTCTCGATCGCGTGCAGAACGGTGTGCTCGCTCAGATAGCTCGGCTCCCTGCGCGAGACGTTGCGGAGTCTGCGGCGCACCACCACCGGTTCGGACCTGCCGCGCACCTGGACCACCGAGTTGAGGTGGGCGGTCCCCTTGAACACCCAGTTGGCCGGGGCGGCCCCCTCCGCCAGCAGGGCCTCCTGCACGGAGGACCGCGGGAACCCCGGGTGCTCGGGCATGCGCGGGTCCGGCTCCCAGTCGTACGCCTTGGCGAGCCAGTCGTGGCTGCCGATGTCACCGCGCGAGGCCAGCCACCGGAAGAGAGCCCGCTCGATCTCGTCCTCGGTGGGCAGGGTCCCGAGCCTCAGCGGCTCCTCCGCCGCCTTCAGCGCCCGGTGCACCTCCAGCGTCGCCCCGTCCAGGCTCTTCTGGGTGAACGACACCTTCAGCGATCGCGCGGCCCGCATCACGTCCGGGTAGACCGACTGCGCCCGCTCGAAGTCGACGTAATGACGCAGATCCCTGGTCATGCCGTTGACCGCGCCGGGCCGGAACTCCCGCATGGCGTCGGTCCAGGCCTCGATCACCTCGGGCCACTGGTCGTCCGGGTACCGCATACGGACCAGATGGGTGGCGAGATCATGCAGGGGATCCCCGTAGGTCGCGAGTTCCCAGTCGACGCAGATGAGCGGTGGGGAGCCGTCGTACGAGACGATCAGGTTGTCCCGGTGCAGGTCCGCGTGGAGCAGGCTGTACGGCCGCCTGGCCATCGGGGGGACCCGCTCGGCCAGCCGCAGCAGGGCGTCGTCGGCGATGCCCAGAGCCTTGAACAAGCCGCCGAACTCGGGCCAGTTCGGCCGGCGGATCTGACGGTCGGCCAGCTGGGCCAGCGTCCTCAGAAAGCCCTGGCTGTCGCTGTGGTGAGCAGGCCAGGAGTCGGGCAGTCCCGGCAGCGAACCCCGGCGCACCTGGGTCATCCGGGCCAGCAGACGGGCCAGCGCCTTGATGAGCAGGGTGTCGACGGGCTTACCGTTTCCGCAGATGGCGGAGAGCGGAACACCTTCCACGAAGCTGTGGACGGAGTGCCCGTCGACCTTGGCCAGGCATTCGGGCGCGTGGGGCAGGACTCCGCGTACGGCGCCGAGAATCGCCGCCTCGTCCTGCCAGGTCCTGATCACCACGGGCAGTGCGTCGGCCCGCCTGACGCGCACGGTCACCGACGTGCCGGCCTCCCGACCGAGCAGTCGGGCCACTTCCTCCGTCAGCGGGAGGACGTAATTGCGGTTGTGGTACCCGCTGGTGGACTCCTGCGTCGATTCCGCGGCTTCGACGAAGGCGCGCAGGACCGCGTCCTCAGCGGCTCGTTCCCCGAGGTTCCGAGGGGGAACAAAGTGGTCGACCACTGGCCGCTCCGGTGGGTTGCGCGGGGATGGGTACGGCACACGTGCCGTGTGGTGCGCCCGCACGACCGGGGTGGCCGGTGAGGTGAGGTGGCACAGGAATCAATACGTACAACAGAAGAGGATTACTCGCGCGCGATGCCGGGGATACTAGCGCACACGCCTGAGCTATTCGGCGAGATGATTCGTAGACCTTCAGACTGTCGTCGGCGACCCGCTGGAACTCCCGGCCGCCGACGTCACCGCCCTGCTGCGCGTCCACACGGCGACCGTACCGCCGTCGGTCCCATGGTGGCGTTGATGCTCAGGGTCGGTCCCTGACCAGCCTCAGGACCGTCTCCAGCGAGTTCACCACCGTGGTCGCCCCCGCCCCCCGCAGCAGCTTCTCCTTGCGTTCGTTACGCGCGTAGCCCAGGAAGGGGACGCCGGCCTCCCGGGCGGCGAGGAAGTCGGAGGGGGTGTCGCCGATCATCAGGGCGGTGTCGGGGGCGGAGCCCGTCGCGCTCAGGGCGCGGCGGAGGCAGTGGGGATGGGGCTTGAGCAGGTGGAGTTCCTGCGTACGGCCGTAGACGTGGGGGGTGAAGCAGGCGGCGATACCCCTGCCGTTGAGGTACTTGGCGACCACGCGGGGGGAGTTGTTGGTGGTGATGGCCAGGCGGAGGCCGAGGGCGGTCCAGGTACGGATCAGGGGGTCCGCCCAGGCCGTGGGCATCGCCGAGGAGGCGGCCCGCAGCTCTTCCTGGGTGAGACGTTCCTCCAGCTCCGCGACCAGGTCGCTGCCGGGGCGCAGGCGGTCCACGGCGCTCAGGACGACGTGCGGGTCCAGCGACTCCCGCTCGGACTCCGTCAGCAGATGGTGCAGGCCCCGCCCTTCGAGCCACTCCACCAGTCCGTCGGCCACGTCCTCCGCCGAATGGCCGGCGAAGAGCCGGCAGATGGGGCCGTCGAAGTCCCACAGGACGACCCTCGTACGCGCGATCAGCTCCCGCAGATCCGCGGTTCCGTTTCCCTGGGTGTTGTCGGTGTCGGCTGCCACCTGTTCAGTCTGCGTCGTATCAGAAGTCACTAGGAGAGTGTCAGGTCCGTCGTGATGGTTTCCCAGAGGGCGTTGAACCACTTCTGCGATTCCTCGACGAACGCGGCGTCGCGCGGACCGGCGGAGGACTGGAACGAGAACAGGAGCGACTCCGTGCCCAGGACGTCGTACATGTCGAGCGGTCCGGCGTCCGTCGCCTCCTCGCGCCGCTCGACCATGTAGTACGCCATCAGCGCCTCGGAGCCGTTGAACAGGTACAGCTTCACGGGCGGGGTGAACGGCAGCGCACGGAACGTGATGTCGACGTCGATGCCGTGGGAGCGCAGGGTCTGGAGGTTGTGGCGCAGGACATGGCCCTGGGCGTTGCGCATGGCCAGCCAGCGCTGGTGGACCGGGTCGTCGTCGCCGCGGCCCTCGACCGGGACGGGAAAGGCCAGATTGATACGGCGGGAGGGCAGGAGGATCCGGACGTCGATCTTCTGGGGGTGGAGCACGCCCGCGTGGATGAGGCGCAGCGGCTCGCCCAGGGCGGGGATCAGGCTCTCGGCGGTGAGGCAGGCCGCGTCGATACGGACGTGCGGGGCGGAGAACGCCGCGGTGAGACGGGGGGCGAGGCCGACCATGGTGGGCTGGGGCTCGTCGTGACCGGGCGCGGGCGGTTCGGCGATGCGCGGCGGGCTGCCCTTGCTGACGTGGGTGAGGAGTCCGTCGAGCTGGAGTTCGCGCAGGGCCTGGCGGACGGCTCCGCGTTCCACCCCGAACTCGTCGGCGAGCTCGGCCTGGGTGGGCAGGCGGTCGCCGGCCTTGAGGTCACCGGCCCGGATGCGCTGCCGCAGGACGTCGGCGATCTCCTGGGGCGACCTTCTGCTGCCGTTCACTGCCACGTTCTCCGCCACGTTCTCCTGGGTCACGACCAAACGCTACAACTTAGATCCATCTATGGGGAGTTGCTTGAAAGTTGTTTGAGGGTTGGTGCCAAGTGGGGACAACCTAATCAGAGTTGGTTGCCAACTTGATCGAGTTGGTAAAGAAGGGGGGAATACCATGCCTGTCCTCACCCTCGCCTGTGCCGCCATCGTCGTCGGCGTCGAGCAGGCCATCCAGTGGAAGTACGGCACCACCGGAGCCGTCGGACTGCTGCTGCTCAGTATCGGCATCAAGGCCAAGAGCCCGGCCCTCAGCTCGGTCGGCGCCGTGGTCCTCGCCCTCGTGGCCACCGGACCCGCCGTCAGCTCGTGAGCAGCAGCTCCGAGCTGATCGTCTCCCAGAGTGCGTCGAACCACAGCTGGGACTGTTCCACGAACGCCGAGTCGCGCGGACCGGCCCCCTGTTCGAAGGCGAACAGCACCGACCGCGTGCCCTCGGCGTCGTACATCTCCAGGTTCTCCTGGTCGATCGTCTCCTCGCGCAGCCGCACCGTGTAGTACGCGAACAGCGCGTCCGTGCCGTTGAGCAGATACAGCTTCACCGGCGGGGTGAACGGCAGCGCGCGGAAGGTGACGCTGACATCGATGCCGTGCGTGGAGCGCAGGCTGAGCAGATTGTGGCGCAGCACCTGCCCCTGCGCGTTGCGGTGGGCCAGCCAGTGGCGCTGGAGCCGCTCGGTGGCCGAGGTGTCCACCGCCGCGGGGAAGGCCAGGTCGATGTTCCGGGAGGGCAACAGGACCCTGACGTCGATCTTGGCCGGTTTCAGCTGTCCGGCGTGGATCCGGCGCAGCGGCTCCCCGATCGCCGCCGTCAGTGAGACCGCCGTGAGGCAGAGGGCGTCGACCTGGACATGCGGGGCCGCGAAGGCCTCGGTCATCCGCGGGGGGAGGCCCACCATGGACGGCTGCGGGGCCGCCTGTGGACCCGTCGGCGGGCCGGCCGCGCCCGGCGGCGGGGCGACCGTGGCCGGGCTTCCCTTGGAGACGTTGGTGAGCAGGTGCTCCGACTGGAGAATGCGCAGCGCCTGGCGTACGGCCCCCCGCTCCACCCCGAACTCGTCCGCCAACCTGGCCTGCGTGGGCATGCGTTCGCCCGGCCGCAGCACTCCGGTCCTGATCCGGGTACGCAGCTCGTCGGCCACCTCGCGGTGCGAGGGCTGGGGCCGCCCCGCTCTCCCCCGTCCGTTGACGGGGGCATGTTCCGGCTCCACGGGGGAACAGTACAACTTCCCGCCATCTTGTGGCAGTTCTCAGAGAGATGGTTATAGGACGCTTCCAAGCGGACATAAGTACAGTGAAGTTGGCAGCCAACTTCAACAACATGGTCAAACTTCCGGACGGTTGGCCGGTCGGACTCCCTTCCGGAGGGGAGCCGGGAGCCCGAGAAGCCGACACCTGAGCACAGCCACAACTGCAGATCGCCGCACAGCCACAACCGAACATCGCGCGCACAGCCACAACTGAACAGCTACGGATGCACCATCACCAGGCACCACCACCTTCCCCGCCGCCGGATGCCGAAAGGAGGGTCAGAACAGGTCCGGGCACCACGGTCGCCCGGGCGTACGCAGCAGGGCGTCGGCCCCCCGGGCGGCGCCCGCTCGTTCTTCCCGGAGCCGGCCCAGCGCCGCGAGCCGCACCGCCGACTCGTCACCGAGCCACAGGGACGCCAGCTCCGCCACGTCCAGCGTGAGATCGGCGTCGCGGGTCGTCGGCGTACAGGAGGCGCCGTCGGGGGCCGCGTCCAGCAGGAAGCGGCCCCCGGCCAGGCCGGCCCCGTCGACCACCTCCAGGACCAGGGCGCCCGCCGTGTCGTACGACCGCGCCTCCAGGGCCCGTACGACGTCCAGGAGCCGCACCCACAGCCAGTCCGCCTGGGTGGTGATGCTCGCCGCCCTCGGGTCGGGCAGCAGGAGCGGGAGCACGTCGTCCGGGGAGCGCCAGCCCGACTTCACCCGGGTGATCCAGTCGATCGAGCACAGGTAGTGCCACAGGGCGCGGGCGGCGGCCGGGGTCACCGAGAGCAGCCAGTTCACCGAGGCCGTGTTCCGCGGCTGCTTGGCGTCGGTCCAGTGGTCGTCCGCCTGGTAGGAGACCAGCCCCTCGACCTCGCCGCCCGCCGAGCGGTACACCGCGTAGAACGGCTCGGTCCAGCTCGCCTCGCCGTGCAGGTGGATCACCCCGGTGTTCATGTCCCACCAGTGCTCGTGGCGGCTGACGGCGCCCGGCTGGCCGCGGCGCAGGCGCTCGTGCAGGACGGGGCCGAGCTTGCGGACCTCGGCGCCGTCGACCAGGTCGATACGGCCGCCGGCCAGCGGGACCGGGTGGCGGGGGTCGAAGCCCGCCCTCGGTACGTCGACCGTCCACTCGGTCATCGTGGTGGCGGGGCCGAAGCCGTACCGGCCGTAGATGCGGTACTCGGCGGCGATCAGGGTCGCCACGACGTCCCCGCGGTCCTTCGCGGCCGTCAGGTCGTCGGCCATCAGACGGGTGAGGAGGCCCCGGCGGCGGTGGGTGGGCAGGACGGCGACGTTGGAGATGCCGTCGGCCGGGACGGAGGTGCCGCCCGGGACCGTGAGTTCCTGCGGGAAGGAGCGGAAGGTGGCCACACAGGTGTCGGCGTCGAAGGCGCCGGTCAGCCGGGAGTCGCCGAGGGTGGCCCGGCGGGCGGCGACGGACTCTTCGGTGACGGCCGGGGGGCGCAGGAAGCCCGTGTTCAGGGCGCGCATCCAGGCGGGGAGTTCATGGTCGGTGAGGGGGCGGACGTCCATGGGGCCACGGTAGGCAGGGCGGGGGCGGGTGTCGCCGGGTTTTCTCCCCCGCCCCCGCACCGGCCCCATCGGAGGACCCGCCCACGGGGTCACACCAGCAGGTCGTCCACCTGGGCCTCCCCCTCCCGGTAGCGGCGCGTGATCTCCGCTCCGCAGTCGTCGGCCGTGCGCTGGAGGTGCTGGCGGCGGCGGGAGACCTGCTGTTCGTAGCCGACCAGCCGGGCCATCGCCGCGTGCAGCTCCGGGTCGGTGCGGGCGTCGAGGTCGGAGAGTTCGACGTCGGCGAGCATGTCGGCGGCGAGGCGGCCGTACTCCTCGCTGTGCGGGGTGCCCAGGGTGACGTGGCGCGCCGAGGAGCGGTGGCGGGCCGGGGCGTCGGTGAGGATCTCGGGAAGGCGTTCGACGACCGACGCGGCGCCCGACGGGGAGCGGCGGGCCAGCTCCGCGCGCAGGATGTCGATCCGGCCCTGCAACAGGCGTCGTACGTAGCTCAGGTCCGCCTCGTCGCGCTGGGCGCCCTGGCGCAGGGTGCGCAGCTCGGGCAGGCCGAGCCGGGCCAGCTCGTGCCCCGGAGGATCCGCGGGCGGCCCGGAACTCTCGCCGCGCTGGGCGGGCGGCCGGTGGGTCGCCGGCCGCTCGGTACTCGGTGTGCTCATGTCCCTCTACCGTCCCCTCGACCGGCGTGTGGTGGAAAGCATCGTGCCACCCCAAGTCGCCGCGAGGTGACCGAGTCCCCCCGAACGGCCCCAGACAGGGCCTAAAGGATCAAAAATGGGCCCTTCGCGGGTCCGTGCGGGGCACCCGGCATGATGGTCCGCATGCGAGCTGTGGTGCAGAGGGTGGACGGCGCGAGTGTGGTCGTCGACGGGGAGACGGTCGGGGAGATCACCGGCGAGGGGCTGTGCGTGCTGGTGGGGGTGACCCACGAGGACACGAAGGAGAAGGCGGCCCAGCTCGCCCGCAAGCTGTGGTCGGTGCGGATGCTGCACGAGGAGAGGTCGTGCAGTGACATCGACGCCCCGCTGCTGGTGATCAGCCAGTTCACCCTGTACGGGGACGCCCGCAAGGGGCGGCGTCCCACCTGGAACGCCGCCGCCCCCGGGCCCGTCGCCGAGCCCCTGGTCGAGGAGGTCGTGGCGCAGCTGCGGGCGCTGGGGGCCACCGTCGCGACCGGCAGGTTCGGGGCGCGGATGCGGGTGTCCCTGACGAACGACGGCCCCTTCACCGTGCTGATCGAGATCTAGAACCCGGACGGCCGCCGGGGAACTACGGCTCGACCACCGTCTCCTGGGCCGCCGCCGTCGTGCCGGCCATCAGCGGGGCGTCCACGGGGACGTTCCGCTTCACCAGGGCCAGGGCCACCGGGCCCAGTTCGTGGTGGCGTACCGAGGTCGTGATGAAGCCGATCGTGCGGCCGTCGGGGGCCTCGTCGGCGACCCGCAGCTCGGTGCCCTGGGGCGGGAGGTGGACCTCGCTGCCGTCGAGGTGCAGGAAGACCAGGCGGCGGGGCGGCTTGCCCAGGTTCTGGACGCGGGCGACCGTCTCCTGGCCGCGGTAGCAGCCCTTCTGGAGGTGGACCGCGGTGCCGATCCAGCCCAGCTCGTGCGGGATGGTGCGGTGGTCGGTCTCGAAGCCGACGCGGGGGCGGTGCTGCTCGACGCGCAGGGCCTCGTGGGCGAGGATCCCGGCCGCGGGGCCCGTCTTGTCGGCGTACGACTCCAGGTCCGCGCGCGGCAGGAAGAGATCGCGGCCGTACGGGGTCTCGCGGACGACGACGCCGTCCGGCACCTCGGCGATGGAGCCGGCGGGCAGGTGGACCACGGCGGTGTCGGCGGTGCGGTCGGCGACCTCGACCCGGTAGAAGAACTTCATCGACTCCAGGTAGGCGAGGAGCGCCTCCTGGGTGCCGGGTTCGACATGGGCCCAGACCGTGGTGCCGTCGTCGACGAGGTAGAGCGCGTGCTCGATGTGGCCGTGCGCGGAGAGGATCAGGGCCTCGGCGGCCTGGCCGGCCGGGAGGTCGCTGACGTGCTGGGTGAGCAGGAGGTGCAGCCAGCTCAGACGGTCCTCGCCGGTGACGGTGACGACTCCGCGGTGCGAGAGGTCGACGAAACCGGTGCCGTCGGCGAGGGCGCGCTGCTCACGGAACAGGTCGCCGTAGTGGGCGGCGACGCCTTCGTCCACGCCCTCGGCGGGGACGGCGCCGGGCAGGGACAGCAGAGGGCTCTTCATGCGCCAAGCCTACGACTCGGTAAGGGAACTCTTGGCGGTCGAACGTCCGTCCGCCATGGCCTTCGACGTGCAGTCCCGGCAGCGGCCGAAGATCGCGAAGTGCTTCATGTCCGTCTCGAAGCCGAAGGTCTCCCGGAGCTTGGCCGTGAACTCGGCGGCCACCTGCACATCCGCCTCGATGACGTTCTCGCAGTCCCGGCAGACCAGATGGAGGTGATGGTGCCGGTCGGCGAGATGGTACGTCGGCGCGCCGTGCCCCAGATGGGCATGGCTGACCAGACCCAGCTCCTCCAGGAGCTCCAGGGTCCGGTAGACGGTGGAAATGTTGACCCCCGACGCCGTCCTCTTCACTTCCGTGAGGATGTCGTCGGGGGTCGCGTGCTCAAGGGTGTCCACGGCTTCCAGCACGAGTTGCCGCTGCGGCGTCAGCCGGTAGCCGCGCTGCCTGAGGTCGCTCTTCCAGTCGGTGCTCACCACACTGGAAGTCTAGAACTACTTGAAGAACGCGATGCCGTCGTCCGGCATGTCGTCGGGCAGGGCCTTGGCCCAGCGCTCGACGTCCTCGGGCGTGACGACCTTCTTCAGGTGGGCCGACATGTAGGGGCGCAGCTCGACCTCGGGGGTCTGCTTCTCGCCGACCCACATCAGGTCGCTCTTGACGTAGCCGTAGAGCCGCTTGCCGCCGGTGTAGGGGCGGGAGGCGGCCGTGCGGGCGACGGCGTCCGTGAGCAGGTCGATCTGCGGCTTCTTGTCGGCCATCTCGCCGTACCAGATCTCGATGACGCCGTCGTCGCGGGTCATCGTCACCTCGACCTTGCGGGAGCCGTCGATCCGCCAGAAGCCGGACTCGGACTCCAGGGGACGGACCTTGTTGCCGTCGCTGTCCAGGACCCAGGTGTGGGACCGGTACTCCAGGAAGTCACGGCCGTCGTGGCTGAAGGTGACCTCCTGCCCGAAGTTGCACTTCTCCGCACCGGGGAAGTCGTGCACCCCGGCGCCCGCCCACGTGCCCAGCAGGAAGGCGAGGGGGACGAGGTCCTTGTGGAGGTCGGACGGAATCTCGATCATGGTTGGCAGTTCCTGGATCGGTGGGTCAGCGCTGGCCCTGGTACAGCTTCTTCACGGTCAGGGCGGCGAAGGCGAGGACACCGACGCAGACCAGGACCAGCAGGGTTTCGAAGAAGATCTCCACGGGGTGCTCCTCGGATGAGCGTGGTTGGTTCCGTACGTACACAGGGCCGGCCCCCAGCTTACGCGGCCGGGGACCGGCCCTCCGTGTGAGGTGGGCCCTCACGGGCGCCGCGGGATCACTCCAGCAGCTCGCTCTGGAGGACCACCGTCTGCTGGAACGGGATCACCGGCATGCCGCCCTTCCCGGCCTGCACGATCATCGCCAGGACGTCGCCGGCGCTCAGGAACGCGAGACGGACCTGCTCACTGCCGTACGGCTTCGTCTCCGCGTACGGCGTCAGGGCGACGTTCTTGGACTGGGGGGCCAGCGGGAAGTCCTCGTCCCGCTCGAAGGCGTCGGCGCCGCGGACCGGGTAGACCGGGGCGTCGTAGCTCGTCAGGTCGTCGCCGAGGACCTGCTCGGTGACGGCGACCGAGCCGAAACGCAGCAGGTAGACCCGGGTGGTGACGCCGTCGGGCGTGGTCCAGCCGCGGGCCGCGATGTGCCGCAGGCCGGCGTCCGTGAGCTTGTCCTGGATGTCGTCCCGGCGGGTCTCCTCGAACTCCTTCAGGAAGTCCTTCGTCGCCGACCAGCCGTCGGAGCCGGCCAGCGCTTTGTCCTGCGTCGCGCCCTCGGGGGCGGGCAGCACGAGGGCGCGCAGGTCGGCGTAGTGGGCGCCGGAGGGGTTGGACCGGGTGAAGGGGGCGGGGCTGCCCGAGGGAAGGGGCGGCTTGGTGAGCGTGGGGTACGCCCACCGGCCGTCGGACCGTGTCTCCAGACCCGGAACGTCCGTGCGGTCCAGCCTCGTGATGCCGTACGCGGTGGACGCGCCGACCAGCGCGAAGACGGTCACGGCGGCTGCCCAGCGGAGCGCCGCGCGCAACCGGGCCCCCCTCACCGCCTCGGCTCCGCCATCGCCCCCCGCACCACCCGTGCGGCTTTCGTCGTCGAGTGCGGGTGACCCTGGTACCGCGTCCCCACCGCCGCCGACCACGTCTCCGCCGTCGGTGACTGCGGGCCCGCCGTCCGCCACGGGCAGCCCCGAAACCACGCCCCCGCCGTCGCCGACCGAGGCTCCGCCGTCGGCTGCAGGCTGCCCCGACGCCACGCCCTCACCGTCGCCGACCGAGGCTCCGTCGTCGGCTGCGGGCGGCCCCGAAACCACGCCCCCGCCGCCGTCGGCCGCGGGTGACGCCGAAGCCACGCCTTCACCGTCGCCGACCGCGGCTCCGTCGTCGGCTGCGGGCGGCTCCGAAGCCACGCCCTCGCCACCGGTGACCGCAGGCCCGCCGTCGGCCACGGGCCGCCCCGAAACCACGCCCCCGCCACCGGTGACCGCAGGCCCACCGTCCGCCACGGGCCGCCCCGAAACCACGCCCCCGCCACCGGTGACCGCAGGCCCACCGTCCGCCACGGGCCGCCCCGAAGCCACGCCCCCGCCGTCGCCGACCGCGGCTTTGGGTGGTGTCGCAGAAGGTGCTGTCTCCGGAGTGGTCGGTGTCGAAGGCTGTTTCTCGGTCATACCGACTCCCCCGGTTCCGCGATGCGGTCGAGTTGTTCGCGCAGGAGCAAGGCGACTCCCTTGGTGTCGAGTGGCTTGACGGCCTCGGCGTTCAGGCTGACCAGGACCTCGCCCACGTACGCGGAGCAGAACATGCCCTCCAGGTCGGAGTCGGCGTCCTTGGGCGGCAGGAAGCACTTCGCGTTCTTGTGGCCCTTGATCTCCGGCCCCTTGCGGAAGATGTCCAGCGCGTCGAGGAACTCGCCCTGGAAGGTCGCGATGTCCCGCACCGCCGCCTTGTTGTCCATCTGGGACAGCGTGATGCTGACGGAGTACACCCCCTCGTTCACATCGAGGGCGCTGGTCTCCTCGCTGAGGTAGCTGCGCATCGCCATGCCCTTGATCCGCTGCTTGTCGATCCGCTGCTCCAGCCGCTTGCGCTGCGACCGCGGCAGATCCTTCAGCGCCTCCTTGCGCAGCGCGGCCGCCCGCTCCCCGCTGAGCTGCGCGTCGGCGCCGAACTCACCGATGTCCGGCCCCCGGGTGAACCCCTCCGTGCCGTACGGGACGAGCATCGCGGCCAGGCCGGTACCACCGGCCCCGGGCCGCTCCGGCTGCTCGGACGCCGGCGTCTCCTTCGGGAACTTCCAGACGGGCGCCCCGGCGTCCCGGTCGGCGTCCCGCACGGTGACCACCGTGAAGCCGACCCCCGCGACCAGGGCCCCGGCCAGCACCAGGCACCCCGCGACGGCCACGGCCCGATTCCGGCGCCTGCGCCGCTCCGCGGGGTCGGCGGGTCCGGCCGGGGACACGACCAGTTCGGGGCCCACCGGCTCCACCGGGCCCACCGAGCCGGCCGCCCCGGCTCCCCCGGCCTCGTGCTCCTGCTCGCTCACAGCCGCTCCATCTGCCGCTCGGCCAGGTCCATGACAGTCTTCTTGCTGATCGCCCTGGACCCGTAGATCCAGAGCTCCATGGCGATGTCACCGCGCCAGGCGTGCGCCTCGGCGCTGTAGAGCGGCAGGTACCCCGCCTCCGTCTTCGGCTTGTGGTGGACGTACGCCGTCCCCGTGCCGGTACCGGCGATCGGCCAGCTGTCGGTGGAGTCCTCCTTCTCCGCCCAGTACTGGTTGTTGTCGCAGTAGTCGGCGGCCGCGACCGTCTCCTCCTGCCGGAACTGCACCAGCCGCAGCTCCACGGTGTACGCGCTGCCCGCCTCCCAGCCGGTGACGGCGACCCTGCGGAACTCGTTGCCGACCAGATCGCCGAAGATCTCCTCCGGCTTCTCGTAGGAGTCCGCGTAGGCGGCCAGGTCCAGCCAGCCGTCCTGGCCCTCCAGCCAGGAGGCGTCCTTGGTGCCCTTCGGCTTCGCCAGCAGCAGCTTGCGCAGATCGCCGTCGGTCTTCACCTGACGGTCCCGCGCCGCCGACAGCGGCTCGGGGGCGGGTCCCTTCGCCTGCGGCACCGTCGGCTGCGAGAGCGAGGGCAGCTTCGTCGGCTCCCGGTCGGCCTGGACCAGATAGCCGGCGCAGGTCCCGGCCACCAGGCCGAGCACCACGGCACCGGCGATCAAGCCGGCCGTACGGCCCCTGCGCCGTTTGTCCCGTTCCGGTTCCACTTCCTCTTCCACTTCCACTTCCAGCACACTGTCCCCCTCCGTGTCGCGCGCTGCACAGGAGACCCATGATCAACACCGTGAGTTGTAAGGGAGTTGATTACGATTCGGGCATGGCGAAGAAGCTCGTGATCAAGGTGACCGCCGGGGCCGACGCCCCCGAGCGGTGCTCGCAGGCGTTCACGGTCGCGGCGGTGGCCGTGGCCAGCGGGGTCGAGGTGTCGCTGTGGCTGACCGGGGAGTCCGCGTGGTTCGCGCTGCCGGGCCGGGCGGCCGAGTTCGAGCTGCCGCACGCCGCCCCGCTGCCCGATCTGCTGGAGTCGGTCGTGGCCGGTGGGCGGCTCACGCTCTGCACGCAGTGCGCGGCCCGGCGGGACATCACGGAGAAGGACGTCATCGACGGCGTACGGATCGCGGGTGCGCAGGTGTTCGTCCAGGAGGCGCTGGCCGACGACACCCAGGCGCTCGTCTACTGAGGTCCGCCGACGGCTGAGGTCCGCCGGCGGCGAGGTCTACTGGCGGCGCTTCTTGCCGTCCAGTTCGTCCCACCACTCGTCGGACTCCGGGTCGCCGGACGGGTCGTCCCACCAGCGGTCCTCCGGGCCGCGCCGGTTGGCGACCATCGCCGCGAGCGGCGGGATGACCATGGCGACCACGCACATGCCGACCGCCACCGGCACCGACCAGATGCGCACGACGGCCCAGGCCAGGACGAACAGGCCGATGCAGGTGCCCATCATGGCGAAGTAGAGGTGGCGCCGGCGCGCATACATGCCTCCAGCGTAGGTCCGGGCAGCCGGAAGGGCCGTACCCCGCGAGGGATACGGCCCTTCCGTCGTCGGAACCTGTCGGCGTCCGTCACAGACCGCCCGAGCCCCGCGGTTCTCAGACCGCGATCGCGACCTCCGCGAGTCCGCCCTGCTGGGCGACGACCGTGCGGTCGGCGGTGGCGCCGGGGACGAGGGCGCGGACGGTCCAGGTGCCCTCGGCCGCGTAGAAGCGGAACTGTCCCGTGGCGGAGGTGGGGACCTCCGCGGTGAACTCGCCGGTCGAGTCCAGCAGCCGGACGTAGCCGACCACGGGCTCGCCGTCGCGGGTCACCTGGCCCTGGATCGTGGTCTCACCGGGCTTGATCGTCGAGGCGTCCGGGCCGCCGGCCTTCGCTCCACACATGTCTTTCTCCATCGGGGTCTGACCGGACGGAAGGAAGGCCGGTCGGTCGGGTTTGCGGGCTGGGAGGGTTACTTGTTGGCGCCGAGCTCGATCGGCACGCCGACCAGGGAGCCGTACTCGGTCCAGGAGCCGTCGTAGTTCTTGACGTTCTCGACACCGAGCAGCTCGTGCAGGACGAACCAGGTCAGGGCCGAGCGCTCGCCGATGCGGCAGTAGGCGATGGTGTCCTTGGCGAGGTCCACCTGCTCGGCGGCGTAGAGCTCCTTGAGCTCGTCGTCCGACTTGAAGGTGCCGTCGTCGTTGGCGTTCTTCGACCACGGGATGTTGCGGGCGGTCGGGACGTGGCCCGGGCGCTGGGACTGCTCCTGCGGCAGGTGGGCCGGGGCGAGCAGCTTGCCGGAGAACTCGTCGGGCGACCGGACGTCGACCAGGTTCTGCGCGCCGATCGCGGCGACGACGTCGTCACGGAACGCGCGGATGGCGGTGTTCTGCGGCTTCGCGGTGTAGGTGGCCTCGGCGCGCGCCGGGACCTCCTCGACCAGCTCGCGGGCGTCCAGCTCCCACTTCTTGCGGCCGCCGTCGAGAAGCTTGACGTTCTCGTGGCCGTACAGCTTGAAGTACCAGTACGCGTACGACGCGAACCAGTTGTTGTTGCCGCCGTAGAGGATCACCAGGGTGTCGTTGCCGATGCCCTTCGCCGACAGGAGCTTCTCGAAGCCCTCCTGGTCGATGAAGTCACGGCGGACCGGGTCCTGGAGGTCCTGGGTCCAGTCGATCCGGATGGCGTTGCGGATGTGGTTCTTCTCGTAGGCCGACGTGTCCTCGTCGACCTCGACGATGGCGATGTCGGCGTTGTCGAGGTTGGCCTCGACCCAGTCGGCGTCGACCAGGACGTCGTTGCGGCTCATGCTCGTTCTCCTCCGGGGCAGGTGCGGCGGGGGTGTGCAAGAAAGAGGGGGTGCGCGGCCGGGTCTCGCCGGCGGCCGGCGCACGGATGCCCTCGGATCGAGGGCGCCGGGAGGCGCGGAAGGCCGGCGGCGCTTCCGCTGTCAGACAGGGCGACAGAGCATGGCGGCGACGCGGCACAGGTCTACTGCCCGCCGCTTCGTGAGATCCGCCTGTCGCTGCATCATGCGGTCGATCGTAGGGACGGACAGGCGGGCGTGTCATCAGCTGGCCGGATGATGAGATGCGATCGTCCACATGCCGGGACGAAGAATGCGCCCGGGCTGTCCCCGCGGGGGATCCGGGCGCATGTATCCGTCGTCACTTCTACGGTTCGGACGGCGGTGTCTCGCCTGTCGGACGCCGACCGCCCGAATGTCCTGGATGTCGCCGAGTCCGGCGCCAGGGGTCCTACCCGGCGAGCCGGACGTTCGAACCCTTCACCGTGATCTCCACACCGTTCTTCCCCGCCTGCACCGAGTCGAGGCTGATGCCGCCGGGCAGCCCCTCGATCTTCTGCTGGAAGTCGGTGACGGAGCGGACCTCGTTCTCGGCGGCCGTCACCCCGCGGAAGTCGGGCAGCGAGTCGGCGTGCACCCGGACGATGTCGCCCTTCACGCTGACCGTGCTGAGCACCGAGACCGGGTCCTTCAGCTTCACGCCGAGGACGGTCGCCTCGACGGTGACCTTGATCTTGCCGTTGCCGCCGTCGGAGAGGCCGACGACCTCGGCGGTGAGTCCGGGCGCGACCCGGGTCTTCTCGGACTTGGCGGTCTTCAGCAGCTCGTCGTAGGCGACGGTCGCCGTACCGGAGGCCGTGGTGGCGGTGGCGGAGCTGTAGTCGCCGGAGAACGCGACGCCCTTCATGTCGGCCCGGAGGTCGCCGATGCGGAGGGTCTGCCCGTTGACGCCGGTGTCCGCCTCGTAGTCCTCGATACCGACCTCGACGTCGTCCAGCGAACCGCCGGCCAGCTGGGTGAGGAAGGGGAAGCCCTTGATGGACACGTCGGGGGTGGTGGCGAGGCCCTCGGTGGTCCTCAGCTTGTCCGCGACCTCGCCCTGGGCGAAGTGGACGGCGACGCGGTCCACGAGGACGAAGAGGCCCCCCAGGACCACGACGATGACCAGCAGTATGCGAAGCGCGCGCATGAAGGTGTCCCCCGGTTCAGGTCGCTGTGCGGCCCACCGTAACCCTGGGGGCAAGGGACACCCCGGAATTGTCGATCAGCTGTGACACGCCGTCCCGGCTACCCCAGCACCCGGCCCAGCACATAGACCGCCGGTGCGGCGGCCGCGAGGGGCAGGGCCACGCCCGCGGTGAAGTGGACGAAGCGGGAGGGGTAGTCGTAGCTCGCGACCCGGTGGCCGATCAGGGCGCACGCCGCGGCGCCCGCGCCGAGCAGCGCGCCCTGCGCGCCCAGCCCGGTCGTCCCGCCGACCGCGATGCCCGCGCCCGCGGCGGCGAGCAGCGCCACGACGACGGAGGCCGGGGTCGGCAGCGGCAGCGCGCGGGCCAGGACGGCGACGGCGACGGCCGCGGCGCCCACGGTCACCGCCTCGGGGTCCGCGCCGAGGTGCCCGGTCGCGATGATCGCCAGCGCGGCGGAGACGACGGTCGCCATCAGGCCGTACATCCGCTCGTCGGGATCGGCGTGCGAACGCAGCTGGAGGACCAGGCAGAGCAGCACCCACACGCCCAGGGTGCCGAGGATCGCGGCGGGCGCGTTCTCCCGGCCGGCGACGAGCAGCGCCACGTCCGAGACCAGCGCGCCGAGGAAGGCGAGCGCGATGCCCTGGCGGGCCGGCCACATGCCGTTCAGCCGGAACCAGCCGGCCGCGGTCACGGCCTGGAGCACGACGAGCGGCACGAGCAGGGCGTACGACCCCACGGCCGCCGCGCCGGACAGCAGCAGCCCCAGCAGCGCGGTGAGCGCGGCGGGCTGCATCCCGGGCTCGATGATCGGCGAACGCCCTTCGAGCCGGGCCCGCTGGGCGTCGGTGACCCGGGAGTTGCCGGCGAGGGTGGCGGGGCCGTAGGCCGCGCCCGCCTCGGGCTGGGCGAGCGCGGCGTCCTGGTTCCCGTAAGCCTGGTGGTCGGACCCGTACGCCTGGTGGTCGGACCCGTAATGCTGGTGGCCGGACCCGTCCGCCTGGTGGCCCGGCTGTCCCGCGAGGCCCGCGTGCGCCTGGCCGGCGGCCGCCCCGTCGGCGGCGGGCGCCGGGTATCCGCCGCCCTGGTAGCCCTGGTAGCCCTGGGCCGGCATGGGGGCCGGGTCCGCGGTGACCGGCGGCTGGACGCTGGTCTCCCAGGTCTGCCCCTGCCACTGCTGGGTGTACTGGAGGTGCGCCTGCGGGTCGTCGTGGCCCTGCTGCTGCTGCGCGGGCCAGTTCTGCTGGTCGTACCCCGGGTACTGCTGATACGGCTGCTGGTCGGTCATCCTCACCCTCCTGCGAACGGCGGGAGCACCTCGACCGTGCCGCCGTCGGCCAGCCGTACCGTCTCATGTGCGCGGGTGCCCACGGGGTCACCGTCGATCAGGAACGAGCATCGCCGCAGCACACGCGTGAGTTCGCCGGGGTGTCGCGCACGCGCGGCGTCGAGGGCCTCGGCGAGGGTGTCCGCGTCGTACGGCTCCTCGTCGACCCCGGCCGCGGCCTTCGCGGCCGCCCAGTAGCGCACCGTGACCTTGGGCATCGCGTTCCTTCTCGGATCGGTTCGTCTGTCGTCGGTTCGTCTGTCGTCGGTTCGTCTGTCGCCGGTTCGTCCGTCGCCGGTTCGCCGACAGGGTTCAGGCTAGCCCGCCCGGGCCGCCGCCCAGTCCGCGATCCGGGTCAGCAGGGCGTCGTCGGCCGCGTGCTCGGCGTGGCCCATGCCCGGTTCCAGCCAGAGTTCGCCGTACTCGCCCGCCGCCGCGGCGAGCATCCGGGGGTGGTCGAGGGGGAAGTAGCCGTCTCGGTCGCCGTGGACGATGAGCAGCGGGGCGGGTGCGATCTTCGGGACCGCCTCGGTCGGGGAGAGCGGTATGGGGTCCCAGTCGCGGTGGTGGATCCGGGTGCGGAAGCCCCAGCGGCCGAGCAACCGGCCCTCGGGGCGGGTGATCAGCCAGTGCACCCGGCGCATCGCGACGGTGCCCCGGTAGTACCAGCGGGCGGGCGCGCTGACCGAGACGACGGCGTCCACGCCCCGGTGCAGGGCCGCGTGCCGGAGCACGACCGAGCCGCCCATCGAGAAGCCGACGGTCACCACGCGCGTGTGCCCGAGCGAGCGGGCCCACTCGACGGCGGCCTCCAGGTCGAGGACCTCCTTGTCGCCGACCGTCGAACGCCCGCCGGAGCGTCCGTGGCCCCGGAAGGAGAAGGTGACGACGGCCCCGTACCGCGCGAAGGCCTCCGCGACCCGGCGCACCTGGGGGCGGTCGGCGTCGCCGGTGAAGCCGTGCGCGATCACGAACACCGGGTGAACGGTGAATGACGGCGGACTGTTGTATACGACCGCACCCGGGTTGTATACGGAATCGATCGGAATCCCGTCGACGGTGCGCCGAAACGTCCGCAAAGGTGTACGGGTGCCCGTCTCACAGTTCGGACGAACGGCGGAACGGCCCACATGACCTGCCCGGCTGTTGCTCATGTGGGCTATTCTGCTGGGCAGAGGACTCGGGCAGCGTAGCCCCCGGGTCCTTTTGTGCTTTCGGAAGCGTTGTATACGAAGCGGGAAACTCCAGGTGACCGTGGGTGTACGGGGCCTTCGGGAACGTGCAGTGCAGTGCCGCAGTGCCGTAGTGCCGCAAACGTCCTCGCAGGGACCGAGGAGGAACCAGACATATGAGTTCTCTGCTGCTCCTGACCAATGCCCTCCAGCCGTCGACCGAGGTGCTGCCCGCCCTCGGCCTGCTGCTGCACAACGTGCGCGTCGCTCCGGCGGAAGGACCCGCACTCGTCGACACCCCGGGCGCCGACGTCATCCTGATCGACGGCCGGCGCGACCTCCCGCAGGTGCGCAGCCTGTGTCAGCTGCTGCGCTCGACCGGGCCCGGCTGTCCGCTGATCCTCGTCGTCACCGAGGGCGGCCTGGCCGCCGTCACCGCCGACTGGGGCATCGACGACGTCCTCCTCGACACCGCCGGCCCGGCGGAGGTGGAGGCGCGGCTGCGGCTCGCCATGGGCCGCCAGCAGATCGTCAACGACGACTCCCCCATGGAGATCCGCAACGGCGATCTGTCCGTGGACGAGGCGACGTACAGCGCGAAGCTGAAGGGCCGGGTCCTCGACCTCACCTTCAAGGAGTTCGAGCTGCTGAAATACCTGGCCCAGCACCCCGGCCGGGTGTTCACCCGCGCACAGCTCCTCCAGGAGGTGTGGGGCTACGACTACTTCGGCGGCACGCGCACGGTCGATGTGCACGTACGACGGCTGCGCGCCAAGCTCGGCCCGGAGCACGAGTCGCTGATCGGCACCGTCCGGAACGTGGGTTATCGATTCGTTACGCCCGAGAAGGCGGAGCGCGGGAGTGACGACGCGAAGGCCAAGGCCGGGCGGGTAAACGCGGACGATCCGGACAACGCGGTCACCGTGGGCGCCGAAGAGGTCGCGGCGGACGCCTAGTACTCGCCGGTACCCCCCGGTTACCCACCGGTACCGGCCGGGATCCGCTCAGCGGAGGCATTGCTTCCGCACAGGGACGTGACGTACGCCCTGCCCAGAGCGGGTCCATCCGCGTAGACTCCGCGCGTGGCCAAGGTGACTCGGGACGACGTCGCACGACTGGCGGGGACCTCCACCGCCGTCGTCAGCTACGTCATCAACAACGGACCCCGGCCGGTCGCCCCGGCCACGCGCGAGCGTGTCCTCGCCGCGATCAAGGAGCTGGGGTACCGGCCCGACCGGGTCGCCCAGGCGATGGCGTCCCGGCGCACGGACCTCATAGGTCTGATCATCCCGGACGCCCGCCAGCCCTTCTTCGGCGAGATGGCGCACGCGGTCGAGCAGGCCGCCTCCGAGCGCGGGAAGATGGTCCTGGTCGGCAACACCGACTACGTCGCCGAGCGCGAGGTCCACTATCTGCGGGCGTTCCTCGGGATGCGGGTCTCCGGCCTGATCCTCGTCAGCCACGCGCTCAACGACCTGGCCGCCGCCGAGATCGAGGCCTGGGACGCCCGGGTGGTGCTGCTGCACGAGCGGCCCGAGGCCATCGACGACGTCGCCGTCGTCACCGACGACCTGGGCGGCGCCCGGATCGCCGTCCGCCACCTCCTGGAGCACGGCTGCGCGTACGTCGCCTGCATGGGCGGCACCGCCGAGACACCCTCCGTCGGCGACCCGGTCTCCGACCACGTCGAGGGCTGGCGGCAGGCCATGGCCGACGCCGGGCTCAGCACCGAGGACCGGCTCTTCGAGGCGCCGTACAACCGCTACGACGCCTATCGCGTCGCCCTCGACCTGCTCTCCGGCCCCGACCGGCCGCCCGCGATCTTCTGCTCCACCGACGACCAGGCGATCGGCCTGCTGCGCGCGGCCCGCGAGCTGCGCATCGACGTACCGGGCGAGCTGGCCGTCATCGGCTTCGACGACATCAAGGAAGCCGCCCTCGCTGATCCGCCCATGACAACGATCGCATCGGACCGCTCGGCGATGGCCCGCGCGGCGGTGGACCTGGTCCTGGACGACGGGGTACGGGTCGCGGGCTCCCGCCGGGAACGCCTCAAGCAGTTCCCGTCCCGCCTGGTGACCCGCCGCTCCTGCGGCTGCCCCTGACCGTACGGCGTGACCGTATGAGAGGTCTCTGAGAGACCCGCGCCGGACGCCTGTTCCGGCTTTATATCGGGCATACGAGGTTCTGGCGGCGTTCTCAGGGAGCACTCAGGGAGCTCTCATGGTTGCGGGACAAGCTTCTTTCCATGACCGAGAGCTTCCGCCGCAGCGGCGAGTACGAGAACTTCGACACCCCTTACCAGGGCGCCCAGCAGCACGCTTCCTCCCCCGTCAACCCGGAGTGGCCGCCCCCGCCGGCGTACCAGCCGGTGCAGCAGGCACCGCAGCAGGCCGTGCACCAGCAGCAGCCGGTGGTCGAGCCCACCGCGGTGTGGCAGACGCCGGTGCAGACGCAGGCCGCACCGGCCGGCGGGGACGGCAACGGCGGCGGAACCGCTCTCCTCACCCCCGTGGCCGCCGAGCCGGGCGCCCCGGAGCCCAGGAAGAAGCGCACCCGCGGCCCCCTGGCCCTGCTCGCCGCCGTGGCGATCGTCGCCGCGGCCATCGGAGGCGGCACGGCGTACGGCATACAGGAGCTGACCGGCAAGGACCAGGTCGTCTCCTCCTCCACCACGACCAGCGTGGTGCCGTCCAGCAAGACCGGTGACGTCGCCTCGATCGCCGCCGCGGTCAGCCCGAGCGTCGTCGAGGTCAACGCCACCCTCAGCAACGGCTCCTCCACCGGCTCCGGTGTGATCATCACCAGCGACGGTGAGATCGTCACCAACAACCACGTCATCTCGGGCGCCTCCTCGATCAAGGTGACGACCAGCGACGGCAAGAGCTACACCGCGAAGGTCGTCGGCACCGACAGCAAGAAGGACCTCGCGCTGATCAAGCTGGAGAACGCCTCCGGTCTGAAGGCGGCGACCCTCGGCAACTCCGACGGCGTCCAGGTCGGCGACGAGGTCGTGGCGATCGGCTCCCCCGAGGGCCTGACCGGCACGGTGACCAGCGGCATCGTCTCCGCGCTCAACCGAGACGTGACCGTCTCCACCGACGAGAGCCAGGGCCAGCAGCAGCAACAGCAGGGCAGCGGCGGGTGGCCGTTCGAGTTCGGCGGCCAGCAGTTCAACGGCGACACCGGCACCTCGACCACCACCTACAAGGCGCTCCAGACGGACGCCTCCCTCAACCCCGGCAACTCCGGCGGCGCGCTCATCGACGCGAGCGGCAACATCATCGGCATCAACTCCGCGATGTACTCCGCGTCCTCGTCCTCCTCCACGGACGCCGGCAGCGTCGGCCTCGGCTTCGCCATCCCGATCAACACCGTCAAGTCCGACCTCGCGACCCTGCGGGCCGGCGGTTCCGACAGCTGAACGACCTTTCCTCGTCACTCAGGGAGTACGTCATGATCAAGCAGGTTTCGCACACGGTGACCGGCGTCGGCGCGGCCGACCTCGCCCTGGCCCTCGACGTGGCGTACGAGCTGCACGAGCCGGTGCAGCAGATGGTCGTGCGGGCCCCGGAGGTGGCGGCGCCGCAGCTGATGGGCCTGCGCACCCCCGCCACCCGCCCGCACCGCCGCAAGGTCCCGCTGAACCGCCTCACGGCGATGCGCGGCTGATCTCCCGCAGCACCACTCTTCACGCACGGACCGGGAAGCATGCGAGGCTGAAGGCCTCGTCCCCCGTCCGTCCCACCGCACCCGAGGATCCACGCCCATGAGCCCCGCCGAAGGCGACCGTGACATCCAGCGCATCCTGATCGTCGACGACGAGCCGGCGGTGCGTGAAGCACTCCAGCGCAGCCTCGCCTTCGAGGGCTACGACACGGAGGTCGCCGTCGACGGCGCCGACGCCCTGGAGAAGGCCACGGCCTACCGGCCCGACCTGGTGGTCCTCGACATCCAGATGCCCCGCATGGACGGCCTGACGGCCGCGCGCCGCATCCGCGGCGCGGGCGACACGACCCCCATCCTCATGCTCACGGCCCGCGACACGGTCGGCGACCGGGTCACCGGGCTCGACGCGGGCGCCGACGACTACCTGGTCAAGCCGTTCGAACTGGACGAGCTGTTCGCCCGGGTCCGCGCGCTGCTGCGGCGCAGCTCCTACGCGGCGGCGGCCGGCACGGCCGCCGTGGAGGAGGACGAGGCGCTCACCTTCGCCGACCTGCGCATGGACCTCGCGACCCGCGAGGTCACCCGGGCCGGGCGGCCCGTCGAACTGACCCGCACGGAGTTCACCCTCCTGGAGATGTTCATGGCCCACCCGCGTCAGGTCCTCACGCGCGAGCAGATCCTGAAGGCGGTGTGGGGCTTCGACTTCGAGCCGTCGTCCAACTCCCTGGACGTGTACGTGATGTACCTGCGCCGCAAGACCGAGGCGGCGGGCGAACCGCGGCTCGTGCACACGGTGCGCGGGGTCGGGTACGTCCTCCGACAGGGCGGCGCGGAGTGAACAAGCTGGTACGGCGTTTCCGGACCCTCCCGATCCGGGCGCGCCTGTCGATGCTGGTCGCTGCCGCGGTGGCGTTCGCGGTGGCGGCGGTGTCGGTGACGTGCTGGTTCATCGTGCAGGGGAAGCTGTACGAGCAGGTGAACAACGACCTGCAGAAGTCGCTGCAGATGCCGCGGCTCGAGGATCAGGCCAACACCGCAGTCAACAACTGCACCAAAGAGACCTCCGCGCAGAACACCAACGGCCCTCGGAACACCTATTTCCAGGTGGTGGCGGAGAACGGCAAGACCTGCGTCTTCCCCTACTCCCTCGGCGCTGTCAAGGTCACCGAGGTCGACAAGGACACCATCAAGAACGGCGAGGCAGGTCGCGGTGTCTTCCACAACAGCACCGATGAGGACGGCAACAGCGTGCGCGTCCTGTCGGTGCCGGGATTCACGATCACGGACCCGACCACGAACACCACTTCCAAGGCCGCCATTCTCATCGCCCTCCCCCTGAAGAACACCGAGAAGACCCTCAACGACCTCGCCCTGATCCTCCTGCTCGTCTCCGGTATCGGAGTGCTCGGAGCCGGAGCCGCGGGCCTCGCGGTCGCCCGCGCGGGTCTGCGCCCGGTCGACAAACTCACGGAAGCCGTCGAGCACGTCGCCCGCACCGAGGACCTGAGCGTACGCATCCCGGTCGAAGACGACGCCGACGACGAGATCGCCCGGCTCTCCCGGTCGTTCAACTCGATGACCGCCTCCCTCGCCAACTCCCGTGAGCTCCAGCAGCAGCTGATCGCGGACGCCGGGCACGAGCTGCGTACGCCGCTCACCTCCCTCCGCACGAACATCGAGCTCCTCACCCGCAGTGAGGAGACCGGCCGCCCCATCCCCGCCGCCGACCGCAAGGCGCTGCTCGCGAGTGTGAAGGCGCAGATGACGGAGTTGGCCTCGCTCATCGGCGACCTCCAGGAGCTGTCCCGCTCGGAGGGCCAGCGCGGCGAACGCGTCCAGGTGGTCGACCTGGAGGACACGGTCGAGGCGGCCCTGCGCCGGGCCCGGCTGCGCGGCCCCGAGCTGACCATCAACGCCCACGTGGAGGCCTGGTTCACCCGGGCGGAGCCCGCCGCGCTGGAGCGCGCGGTCGTCAACATCCTGGACAACGCGGTGAAGTTCAGCCCCGAGGGCGGCACGATCGACGTCCGGCTGACGCACGGCGTCCTGACCGTCCGCGACCACGGCCCCGGTATCCCCGAAGACGAACTCCCGCACGTCTTCGACCGCTTCTGGCGCTCCCCCAGCGCCCGCGCCCTCCCCGGCTCCGGCCTGGGCCTGTCCATCGTGGCCCGCACGGTCGAGCAGGCCGGCGGTGACGTCACCCTGGCCCGCGCCCACGGCGGCGGCACGGTGGCCACCGTACGGCTGCCGGGCGCGCCGACGCCTCCCCCCGAGGCGCCGGAGACGCCGTAACGTCATCGATTTCCTCCCTACGGCAACCTTTCCGTTCCAGGCGGCGACCCTCCCGCGACGCACACCCCCCACGGGTGATCCCCTCCTGGAACGGAACCCGCAGATGAGTGAAGCCCGCCGCGCGCCCAGCACCGGCTCCCGCCCCCGGCACCGCAGGCGCCGGACCGCGCTCGCCGTGGGGGTCCCGCTGGCCCTGACCGCCGCCGGCACCCTCGCGTACGGCACGGACCTGGGGCTCTTCGGTGCCGACGCGCAGACGAAGGCGTCGGCGGCCACCGCCGCGCCCGCCTGGGCCACCGCCTCCGCCGACGGTTTCGCCTCGGTCAACGCGCTGGGCCAGAACGGGACGTACGGCGGCCGGGACGGCAAGACGGTCACCGTGAAGACGCTCGCCGATCTGGAGAAGTACGCGACGGCCACCGAGCCGTACGTCATCGTCGTCGCCGCGACCATCAACATGGACCCGGTCGGCAAGGAGATCAAGGTCCGGTCGAACAAGACGATCATCGGGTCCGGGACCTCCGGGCAGATCGTCGGCGGCGGCTTCTTCCTCGGCCAGGGCGTCCACAACGTGATCATCCGGAATCTGACGATCCGGGACGCGTACCAGGGCGTCTGGAACGACAAGGAGCACGACTACGACGGCATCCAGATGGACGGCGCCCACCATGTGTGGATCGACCACAACGACATCCGGCACATGGCCGACGGCCTGATCGACAGCCGCAAGGACACCACCTATCTGACCGTCTCCTGGAACAAGCTCAGCCAGGAGAACAAGGCCTTCGGCATCGGCTGGACCGACAACGTCACCGCGGACATCACCATCCACCACAACTGGATCCGCGAGACCGAGCAGCGCAACCCCTCCACGGACAACGTCGCCCACGCGCACCTCTACAACAACTTCCTGGAGGACGTGGCGGGCACGGAGATCAAGTCGGCGTACGGTAACTACGCGCGCGGCAGGACCAACATGGTCCTGGAGAACTCCTACTTCCAGGGCCTCACCAACCCCGTCGTCCGCGACACCACCGCCACCCTCGTCCAGCGCGGCAACCAGTTCTCCGGGACGACCGGCAAGAACGAGAGCGGCGGCTCGGGCACGGCCTGGGACCCGAAGAAGTACTACGCGTACACCCTGGACAAGACGGCCGACGTGCCCTCGCTGCTCAAGGCCGGTACCGGCCCACGCGGCAACCTCGGCACGACCACGTCCACCGGCACGGGCACCACCAGGGCGGCCACGACGACGATCATCGTCGCCGCCGACGGCACGGGGCAGTACAAGACGGTCCAGGCCGCCGTGGACGCCGTACCCGCGAACAACACCGCCCGGGTCGTCATCTCCGTGAAGCCGGGGACGTACCGCGAGGTCGTGAAGGTCCCCGCGAACAAGCCGCACGTCACCCTCCAGGGCAGCGGCTCCAGCCGCAAGGACACGACGATCGTCTACGGCAACGCGGCGGGCATGACCAAGCCCGACGGGTCGGGGACGTACGGCACCCCGGGCAGCGCGACCGTGTCCGTCCTCTCGGACGACTCCCAGGTCCGCAATCTCACCGTCACCAACGACTTCGACGAGTCCAGGCACCAGGACATCGCCAACCAGGCGGTGGCGCTGCTGACACAGGCCGACCGGATCGTGCTCGACGGGGTCATCGTCAACGGCGACCAGGACACCCTGGAGATGGAGACCGCCGCCAAGGACAAGCTCGGCCGCGTCTACATCAGCAACTCCTACATCACCGGCAACGTCGACTTCATCTTCGGCCGGGCCACGGCCGTCGTCGACAAGTCCGTCATCACGCTGAAGAAGCGCTGGAACGGCACGAGCGCCGGCTATGTCACCGCCCCCAGCACCCCCGCGGGCCGCAAGGGCATCCTGATCAACCGCTCGACGATCAACGGGGACGTCAGCTCGGCCACCTTCTTCCTCGGCCGCAACTGGCACCCGGGCGGCGACACCACCGTCGACCCGCAGACCACGGTCCGCGACAGCTCGCTCAGCGCGGCGGTCAAGTCGACCCCCTGGTCCGACATGGGCGGCTTCTCCTGGAAGGACGACCGCTTCGCCGAGTACAAGAACACCGGCGCCGGAGCGGGGGCCGCGAGCAGCAACCGCCCGCAGCTGACCGACGCCCAGGCCGCCGGCCAGGAGGTCGCGGACTGGCTCGGCGACTGGACGCCGTCGGCCTCCTGATCCCAGCCCAGCCACACCCCTCTGCCAGCTCAGCCACAGCCCTCCGCCCCACCGTGAAGGAATGGTGAATCAAACGGTGAGGGGAACGGAAACGGGCACCACGACGCACGCGGCGGGCAGGATCCTGCTCGCCGACGACGACGCGGACATCAGGGAAGGCATCGGCAGACTGCTCAGGTTCGAGGGCTACGAGACCGTCCTCGCCGGCGACGGACGGCTCGCCCTCGACCTGATCGCGGCCCCCGGCAGCACACCCGACCTGGTCCTGATGGACGTCACCATGCCGGGCCTCGACGGCCTGGCCGCCACCCGCCGCATCCGCGCCTCCGGCTCCACGGTCCCGATCCTCATGATCACCGGCCGGGACGCGGTCGGCGACCGTATCGTCGCCCTGGACAACGGCGCCGACGACTACCTGATGAAACCCTTCGCCGTCGAGGAACTCCTGGCCCGGGTCCGCGCCCTGCTGCGCCGCGCCACCCGCCGCACACCCCCGCCCCCGGCGCCCTCGGCCCCCGACACCCTCACGTTCCTCGACGTCGTCATGACCCACTCCACCCGTACGGTCACCCGGGCCGGCCACCTCGTCGACCTCACCCGCACCGAGTACACGCTCCTGGAGTACCTCCTGCGCCACCCCGCCAAGGTCCTCAGCCGCCCGCAGATCCTCCACGACGTCTGGGGCTTCGACTTCGAGCCCACCTCCAACACCCTCGACGTCTATGTCATGTACCTCCGCCGGAAGCTGGAGAACCACGGCCGCCCCCGCCTGATCCAGACGGTGCGGGGGCTGGGGTACATGCTCCGGGAGGGCTGAGCCGCCCCGGGGCACGGTTCCGGGTTCCGGCTCCGGTTGTCACAGCCGCAGGACCAGGGTGTCCTCCGCCCACTGCTGCCGTGCCGCGGGGGCGGTGGACCAGGGTTCGGTGAGGCGGGCGTAGGCCGGGCAGGTCCTCATCAGGGTGTCGTGGGTGCCCGTGGCCAGGAGCCGGCCCTCGTCGATCAGGAGGATGCGGTCGGCCTCGGCGGCGAGGCTGAGGTCATGGGTGATCATGATCGTCGTACGGCCGGACATCAGCCGGCGCAGGGGCTGGACGATCTGGCGGGCGGCCACCGAGTCGAGGCCGGCGGTGGGTTCGTCGAGGACGAGGACCGGGGCCGCGCGGAGCATGGCGCGGGCGATGGCGATCCGCTGGAGCTGGCCGCCGGAGAGGGCGGCGGTGCCGGGGGCGATGGGGGTGGCGTAGCCCTCGGGGAGGGCGCTGATGAAACCGTGGGCCGCCGCCGCCCGGGCCGCGTCCTCGATCTCCCGGTCGCTCGCGCCCGGCCGGCCGCAGGCGATGTTCTCGTGGATCGTGCCGTTGAGGACGAGGGTCTGCTGCGGCAGCAGGGCCACGTTCTCGCGCAGGAACTCCAGCGGTACGTCGGTGAGGGGGACGCCGTCCAGGGTGATCACGCCCGCGTCGGGGTCGTAGAAGCGGGTGAGGAGCTTGGCGAGGGTGGACTTGCCGGCTCCGCTCGCGCCCGTGACCAGGATCAGTTCGCCGGGGGACGCGGTGAGGGTCAGGTCCGTGAGGGAGGGGCGGGGGGTGTCGGGGTAGGTGAAGCCGACGCCGTGGAAGCCGATGTGGCCGTGCACGGGCCAGGTGGGGACGGGGGTGGCCGGGTCCTCGACGGCCGGGCGGGCGTCCAGGATCTCGGCGATGCGGTCCGCGCCGGCCGTGGCCGCGGTGACCGTCAGACCGAGCTGGCCGAGGCTGCGCACCGGGGGGTAGAGGTAGCCGACGAAGGCGGCGAAGGCGAGGAGGGTGCCGAGGGTCATCCGGCCGGCGGAGATCTCCCAGACGCCCAGGCCGATCACCGCCAGGACGCAGAGGGTCTCGACGACCTCGACGAACTGCTCGTACATCTCGCTCAGCCGCGCTCCGCGCACGCTCGCCCGCATCCAGGCGCGTGCCTCGCGGTCCAGGCGGCGTTCCTCGTCGGCGCGGCGGTTGTACGCCTGGGTCAGCACGACGTTGCCGAGGGACTCCTCCACCACCGAGGTGATCGCGCCGTCCGCGACCCGTTCGTCGCGCGAGGCCTGCTTGATGCGGCCGGAGAAGCGGCGGGCGGCCAGCAGGAAGAGGGGGGCGAGGAGGAAGGTGGCGAGGGCCAGGTCCCAGCGCAGATACAGCGCGGCGGCCGAGTAGAAGACGGCGGAGAAGGCCGCGGAGACCGTGCCCACCACGCCCGACACCACCAGTTGTTCGATCGCCTCCACGTCTCCGGTCAGGCGTTCCACCAGGTCGCCCTGGCGGTGCCGCTGGAAGAAGTGCGGGGGCAGGCCCTGGACGTGGGCGAACGTCCGCGCGCGCAGGCGCAGCACGAACCGCTCGGCGGTCCAGGTGGCGAGCGAGTTGCCCAGGTAGCCGACGAGCGCGCCGAGCACGGCGACGCCGAGCCAGGCGCCGGCGGGCCCCCAGAACGCGGAGAGCGAGCCCTCCTTCAGGGCGTTGTCGGTGAGCTGGGCGAACAGCAGGATGGCGGCGGTCTCGGCGAGCGCGGAGACCACCACGCAGGCCACGATCACCAGCATCCAGCCGCGGTCGCCGCGGGTCAGCGGCCAGAAGCGGCGGAAGGCCTCACGGGCTTCCCTCATGGTCGGTTCCTTCCGTACAGGGCCGTGGCATGGCCGAGGCGGGGCCACCCGGAGGTGGCCCCGCCTCGTGGCGTTCCGTCAGCCCTGGCGCGAGACCGGGCGGCGCTTCGGCGCGGGCTGGGCGGCGGTCTTCTTCTTCGCGGCGCCCTTGCAGTCCTTCTTCGCGTCCTTGGCGGTCTTGGAGGCCTTGGCGATCGGGGCGATCTTGTGGAAGCTCATGGGAATTACCTCTCGCTTTAACAGGTGCTGATTACGTGGTTTTTATTTGTCGCAGGTTTGCAACAGTTTCTGTTGCAACTCAGTTCTTATGGGAGACGGGGCGGCGCTGCTGAGCCGGCTTCGGCGCCTCCTTCTTCTTGGCGACGGGCTTCGGAGCAGGGGCGGCAGCGGTCTTGCGGGCCTTCTTGACCGGGGCGATCTTGTGGAAGCTCATGACGTTCTCCATTCGAGGTGTTCGCGATCTTCGCTTTTGCGTCGTTCGCTTTCGACATGGAAAACACTACGGGACGCCCGGAGCAGAAAAAGCCAATTCCGCTGAGACCTCAATGAATTACGGCTGAGACAAGTTTTCAGGCGGATACGGGAACCAATCCGGGACTCACACAGGTCTTAGAACACGAAGAGGCCGCCGCGTCGATGACGCGACGGCCTCGTTGAGCGATGAGCCGTGGGACGAGCCGTGGGCTACTGCTACTGCACGATCGTGATCCGGTTCGCCACCGGCGGGGCGATCGGGCTGGTCGCCGAGGAGTTGGCGGTCAGGTACTGCTCGAGGGCCGTGAGGTCGTCCGTGCCGACGAGGTCGCCCGTGCCCTGGCCGAGGGTGGTGAAGCCGTCGCCGCCGCCCGCGAGGAAGCTGTTGGTGGCGATGCGGTAGGTGGCCGACGGGTCGACGGCCGCGCCGTTCAGCCGGATGGAGTCGGTGACGACCCGGTCGGCGCCGCTCTTCGTCAGGTCCAGCGTGTACGTCAGGTTCGCGGACGGCTGGAGGATCTTCGGCGCGCTCGCGTTCGACCCGCTGACCTGCTCCTTGAGGACCTGGATCAGCTGGGCGCCGGTGAAGTCCTGGAGGTTCACGGTGTTGGAGAACGGCTGGACCGTGAAGCCCTCGGCGTACGTCACCACGCCGTCGCCCTCGCTGCCCTTGGCCGCGTAGGTGAGGCCGGCCCGCACGCCGCCCGGGTTCATCAGCGCGAGGTCGGTCTCGGGGTCGAGACCCTTGCCGTACGCCAGCTGCGCGTCCGCGATCAGGTCACCCATCGGGGACTCGGTGCCCGTGTTGGGCACGTCGGCCGAGATGTAGCCGATGGCGCGGTTGCCGATCGGGGCGGCGAGGGTGTTCCACTTGCTGATCAGCTCGGTCATGTCCGGCGCCTTGGCGACGGTCCGGGTGACCACGTGGTTCGCCGACTTCACGGACGTCCGCGCGATGTCACCGGTGAAGCGGTCGTACGTCAGCGTGGTGTCCGTGTACAGGCGGCCGAAGGACGCGGCCGAGGTGACCATGCGCGGGTTGCCCGCCGGGTCCGGGATCGTGCAGACGTACGCGGCGTGGGTGTGGCCCGTCACCAGCGCGTCCACCGACGGGGAGATGTTCTTCGCGATGTCCACGATCGGGCCGGAGATGCCGGCGCCGGCGCCCGAGGCGTCGCAGTTGTAGTTGTACGCGCCCGACGCCGGCTGTCCGCCCTCGTGGATCAGCGCGACGATCGACTTCACGCCCTGGCGCTGGAGCACCTTGGCGTACTTGTTGATCGTCTCGACCTCGTCCTTGAACTTCAGGCCCTTGACGCCCTCGGCGGAGACCACGCCCGGGGTGTCCTCCAGCGTCACCCCGATGAAGCCGATCTTGACGTCCTTCTTCTTCCACACCCAGTACGGCGCGAGGACCGGCTTGCCCGTCTTCTCGCTCAGCACGTTGGCCGCCAGGTACGGGAAGTCGGCGCCCTTGAACTTCTTGTCCGTGTAGCAGCCGGCCGTCGGGTGGCAGCCGCCGTACTGCAGCCGGGCCAGTTCCTTCGCGCCCTCGTCGAACTCGTGGTTGCCGACGGAGGTGACGTCCAGGTCCAGCTTGTTGAGCGCCTCGATGGTGGGCTCGTCGTGGAACAGGCCCGAGATCAGGGGGGAGGCGCCGACCATGTCGCCGCCGGCCGCGGTGATGGAGTACGCGTTGTTCTTGCGGGCCTCGCGCAGATGCGTGGCGAGGTACTCGACACCACCCGCGTCGATGGTCTTCGTCGTGCCGTCCGCCTGAAGCTCCGTCACCCGGCCGGACGAGCCCGACGGCGGTTCCAGGTTGCCGTGCAGATCGTTGAACGACAGCAGCTGCACGTCCTGGTAACGGCTCGGCAGCGGCTTGCCGTGGTGCGCGTCATGGGCGTCCGCCGGAAGAGCCGCGGCCAGCGCACCCGTGGTGGCGAGCGTGGCGGCGGCCGCGAGCAGTCGGTACGTACGACGTCTGCGGCCCGGGTCCGGCTGGGAAGTGGCTGGCATGCGCCCCCCTGTGAATCGGCTGAGGTAGGTGGCCCCGTCCGGCGCAGCCTAAGGTCAACGCGCGTAGCGCGACAGGGGGTTCCGGGTTACATCCTGGTTTCCCTTTGCCCTCCCCTTTGCCCCCACTTTGCGGCGCCCTCCCCTTACCCTCGTACGCATGACCAGCGACGACATCGCACGGCCCCACGGCTCCCGATCCATCGAGACCCTCATCGCGCTCTCCCCCGAACAGACCGATGCCGTCCTCGACCTGCTCGCGGAGGCCCTCCGCACGGACGGGCAGCAGGCGGTGTCCGAGCAGGGCCGGCTGCAACTGCGTGGCGGTCCCCGCGAAGGCGTCTCCCATCTGGTCCTCACCGTCGGCGGTGAACTCGTCGGCTACGCCCAGCTGGAGGACACCGACCCGATCGAGGCGCCGGCCGCCGAACTGGTCGTCCACCCCTCCCACCGCGGCCACGGTCATGGCCGCGCCCTCGGCGCGGCCCTGCTCGCCGCCTCCGGCAAGCGGCTGCGGGTGTGGGCCCACGGCGGCCACTCCGCCGCCCGCCATCTCGCCCAGGTCCTCGGGCTGACCCTGTTCCGCGAACTGCGCCAGCTGCGGCGGCCGTTGACCGACCTCTCGCTGCCCGACCCGGTGCTGCCCGAGGGAGTCACCGTGCGCACCTTCGAGCCGGGCCGGGACGACGCGGCCTGGCTCGCCGTCAACTCCGCGTCCTTCGCCCACCACCCCGAGCAGGGATCCCTGGTGCAGCGCGACCTCGACGACCGCAAGGCCCAGCCCTGGTTCGACCCCGCCGGCTTCTTCCTCGCCTTCCGCGGCGAGGAACTCATCGGCTTCCACTGGACCAAGGTCCACGCCGAGGAGCAGCTCGGCGAGGTGTACGTCCTCGGCGTGGCCCCCGGCGCCCAGGGCGGCGGTCTCGGCAAGTCCCTCACCACGATCGGCCTGCGCCACCTCGCGAATCAGGGACTCCCCACGGCGATGCTCTACGTCGACGCCGACAACAAGGCGGCGGTGGCGGTGTACGAGGGCCTGGGCTTCACCACCCACGAGACGGACCTGATGTACCGGACGGAGACGTGAGCTCCCCGCGGGACCGGTGATCACCGCCTGAGCGTCCTTCCCGGGCCGAGGGGTTCCCGGGTCCACAGGGCGCATATCGTCAGCGTCACTCCCAGGACCGCCGCCCAGCGCAGTTGCGTCGGCTCCCACCAGGGGTCGGACGGTGTGGCCAGCAGGCCCCAGCGGTTGGGGGTCAGGAGGGCCACCGCCGATGCCGTGAGCAGGTAGGTCGCCGTTCTCCTGCCCACCTCGGGGGAGTCCGAGAACCGGACGGCGAGCGTGGCGAGGGCCAGGGCGGCCGCGGTCGTCGCCGCCGCCTGGAGGGTGACCGGGAGGAGCGGGGGGCGGGTCGGTGACGGGACCAGGAGGAGGGCCGCCGTCCACCACAGGGCGGTCAGCGGAAGCACCATCGCCAGACGCAGGACCGTCCGCAGCGGGCGGGCGACCGGGGTGGTCGCGCTGGTGTTGCGGGCCGGGTCGTCCAGGAGGAAGGCCAGGCCCAGGGCGCCGGAGAGCGCCGTGAGACGCAGGACGAACAGGCCCTGCTCGGTGCCCGGGGCGTGGTCGGGCAGGCGGGTGCTCGCCGCGAACAGCAGCCCCACCGCGCCGGCGATCGTCAGGGCCCGCCGGGGCAGGGTGCGCCAGACCGGCACCAGCAGCGGGCGCAGCAGGGCCGCCGCGTCTCTCCTCCCGTCCGCCGTCGCCGTGGCGGCCTCCATCCCCCGGGCCTCCGCTCCGTTGTCGTTCACTCCCCCGGGCTCCTCTACTCCTCGCATGTGCTCGGCTCCTTCGGTACCGGGACGCCCAGCAGCTTCGCGGCCTGGGCCGTCGTCGTCGACGCGGACGTCAGCTCCGTCCAGTGGGTCTTGACCCGTTCGGTGATCTCGGCCCGCGGCCGGTCCAGGAGCTCCCGGACGACCTTCGTCTGATCCGCCCCCAGGGAGAACCCGCTGGTGGGGGCGAGGATCACCGCGGACCCCTGGTCGCTGTCGTCCAGCCGGACATCACGGAAGGTGTCGAGCGGGGTGGGGTCGGCGCCCAGGGCCAGCCACATGATCGTCACCGCGCGGGCGTCACCGCAGAGTTGCCCGCTCGTCACCTCCTCCCTGGCCCCCACGAGGACGGAGGCGACGCCGACCGCGAACTCGGGGACGCGGTTGCCGCCCCAGTGCGTGCCGACCGTGACCTCGCCGGGCGTGGACAGGGCGGTGAGGGAGGTGTCCTGCTCCACCCCGCTGGTGGCGTCGATGCGCTGGCGGATCGTCAGGTGTTCCGTCGCGGCCGGGCCGCCCGCCAGGGACCGCACCCGCCGGACCACACCGGCCCAGTCGTCCCGTACGCCGTTCCACTCGGGGAAGGAGCAGTACGTCGAGCCGTCGTACTTGGTGCAGGACTGCACCTTCAGCGGGTTCTCGGACGCCACCTTGCGGGCCGTCTCCAGAGCGGCCGTGTCCCGGGGCACCTGCCCGATCACCCCGGCCACGGTGGTCGCCAGGGCGAGAGCCGTGGCCGCCTTGACGGCGCGGGTGCGGCCGCCGGCCAGGAGCAGGGCCGTGCAGGCCACCATGGCGCACAGACCGAGCAGGTAGAGCGCGTGCCAGGCGGCGGGGCGGCCCAGCAGGTCGGAGGGGACCGGGTCGCCGCTGGGCAGGGAGTCCAGCGTCACCGGGCTGAGCCACTGCCAGGCCCAGCCCTTGCCCTGGCCGGCGAGGTCGGCGGCGACCACCAGGGCCAGATAGAAGACGATGACGAACAGGAGGGGCGCGAAGGACAGGGGCAGCAGACGGGCCAGCAGCACCCCCACGACCCCGGCCAGCAGGACCGTCAGCGGCCCCACCGCGAGTTCGCCGAGCGAACCGTGGCCGATCGCGCCCGGCTTGAGCGCCTCCCGGGTGTACTGCGCGAGGGCGAGAAGCGCGGTCAGCGCCGCGAAGGGCACCACGGACAGGATGTGCGCGAGGGTGCGCCGCCACGGGTCCATGGCCAGGACGTCGAGCTGGTGCACCGTGCCGTGCTTCCGGGAGCGCAGCGCGGCCGCGTTCGCGCAGACGAGCACGGCGAGCGCGAACAGCGGGGACACCGCCTGGGTCTGCCGGTCCACCATGTTGAGGATCGGGTAGTCGTCCATGCCCTCCTGCCGCACCATCTGCACGATGACGAGGACCAGGCAGAGGGCGAAGAAGAAGAGGATCTGGACCTGCGTCAGCAGCTCGCGCGTCTCGAAGCGGGCCAGGGCGAGGATCGCGCGGAAGCGGGGGCGCTCGCCGGGCTGCCCGGAGCCGGTGGGGGGCGCCTCGTCGAGCGGCGCGGCCGGGGGGCCGGCCGGGGTGACCGGGGCAGCGGGGGTGGGGCTCATGCCGTCACCTCCGCGCTCTCGCCGTCCAGGGCCAGCAGATAGCCGTCCTCCAGGGTGGGTTCGAGCAGATCGGCGCCGGCGGGCGGTTCGCCGATGTTGCGGAAGGTGCCGGTCCCGGTGCGCCAGCCCGCCAGCGCGCCCGGGGCGCGCTCCGCGCTGCTCCAGACCCGGCCCGCCGCGCGGGCGGTCAGCTCGGCGGGGGTGCCCTCGAAGCGGACCCGGCCACCGGCGAGGACGACGACGCGGTGGCAGAGCATCGCCACGTCCTCGGTCTGGTGGGTGGACAGCAGGACCGTGCGGCTCTCGCCGGCCTGGGCGATCAGATCCCGGAAGCGCATGCGCTGCTCGGGGTCCAGGCCGACGGTCGGCTCGTCCAGGACGAGGAGGCCGGGGTCGCCGACCAGCGCGGCGGCCAGGGCGACCCGCTGGCGCATCCCGCCGGAGAGCCGCTTGAGCCGCTTGCCGCGCACATCGGAGAGGTCGACGGCGTCCAGGACGCGACGCACCTCGCGGTGCCGGGCCGCCCGCTCGGTCAGTTCCTTGAGGATCGCCACGTAGTCGACGAACTCGAAGGCCGTGAAGTCCGGGTGGAAGCCGGGGGTCTGGGGCAGATAGCCGAGCTCGCGGCGCAGGGCGAGGCGGCCGGCGGAGGTGCGGGGGTCATGGCCGAGGGCGGTGAACCGGCCCTCGTCGGCCGGCACGGCCGTGGCCAGCACCCGCAGCAGGGTGGTCTTGCCGGCGCCGTTGGGCCCGAGCAGCCCGGTGACACCGCGCGTCAGCCGGAGGGAGACGCCGTCGAGGGCACGGGTGCCGCCGAACCGCAGGGCCAGCCCGTCGGCCAGCAGTGTGCTGGGCTCGCTGAGGGGGTCGATGGTCACGCGGGGCTCCTGAAAGTCCTGGAAGAGCTGGAAGAGGGGGAAGAGGGGGAAGAGGGGGAAGAGGGGGAAGAGGACGGGGCGACGGGGCGGGCCGGGCTCATGCCGGGCCCCCGTTCGCGAAGCCGTGCAGCGGGCGGGCGTCGAAGCGGTCCCGGGCCTGGTAGAGCAGCAGGGCGGCGACGACCGTCAACCCCGCGGCGGCGGACTGGCCGGCCGCGGTGAAGGGCGCGAGGGTGCCGGCGGTGTGCGGCTGGCTCTGCAGCACGGCCAGCAGGGTCAGCCAGGCGCCGCCGACCAGGGCGGGCGCGAGGACCGGGCCCAGCCGGGCGGAGAGGGCGAGGCCCGTGGTGGTGAGGGCGAGGGCGGGCAGCAGCCAGGCCAGGGCCATCAGTCCGTACCCCGGCAGGGCGAGGGTCGCCAGTCCGTTGAGCGCGAGGCCCGCGGTGAGGACCGCGACCGTGCGGATCATCAGCAGCCGGAAGCCGTGCAGCGGGGCGACGACGGCCATCTCGTAGGTCGGGTCGAGGCCGGGGCCGTAGGACAGCGCGACACCGGCCAGCGGGAGCAGCGGGGCGAGTGCGAGGAACAGCGTGGGCAGGTCCGCGACGCGCACCGCCAGCACCGTCATGACCAGCAGGAACAGCACCGACAGCAGCCAGGAGCGGCGCAGTACCGGCGTCGCCGTCAGCAGCCGCGCGGTGTGGTCGGCCACGCCGATCCGCACCAGGAGCCGCTCCGTCAGGCTCGGCCGGGGCGCGTCCAGTTCGGCGTCCAGCCGCTCCCAGGCGGTGTCCAGCGCCACGGGGTCCGTGGCGGCCGCGAGCCGGGCCCGGCACTCCGCGCACCGGGTGAGGTGCGTGTCGGTGGACCAGAGCAGGGGTGGCGCCAACTCGCCGAGGGCGTAGGCCCGCAGATCGTCCTCCGCCACATGCCATGTCATGCCTGTGCCTCCCTCGGTCATGCCTGTGCCTCCCTCGGCTGGTGCCGGCCGGCACCGTCGTCCGAGCGGTCGTACGAGTCGTCGTGCGAGCCCGCGATCCGCGTCATGCCAGCGCCTCCCGCAATTGCTTGCGGGCGCGCAGGGCCCGCGTCTTGACCGTGCCGGGCGGGATGCCGAGCAGGACCGCGGCCTCCCTGGTGGTGAGCCCGTCGATGACGGTCGCCTGGAGGACGGCCCGCAGCTCCGGCGAGAGGCGGGTGAGGGCCCCGGCGAGGTCCCCGTGCTCCACCCCCGCGAGCACGCGTTCCTCCGCCGAGACCTCGTCCCGGTGGCGCAGGCGCGACAGGGCCTGCCGCAGGCGGCCGCGCGCGCCGTCGCCGCGCAGGGCGTCGACCAGCCGGCGCGCGGCGATGCGCCACAGCCAGCCCGCCACGTCGCCCTCCTCGCGATAGCGGGCGCTGCCCCGCCACACCGCGAGGAACGTCTCCTGCACGACGTCGTCGACTATCCCGGCGTCGGCGCAGCGGCCGCGCATCCGCGCGGTCAGCCACGGCGCGAACCGCCGGTACAGCTCCTCGAAGGCGTGACGGTCCGCGTCTGCCGCGATGGCCCGCAGCAGCTCCCCGTCGCTTCTCGTTTCGCTCACAACCCCTCATCGGTCCGGCCCCGCCGTTCGGTTCACGATCCGGCCCACGAATTTTTATCGCGCCGTACCGCCCCGGATCCCACCGCCTCCACCTGGCCTTTCGTCCCGATCCCCGGTCCGGATCGGGGCAGTTGGGACTCCGGCGGGAGCGTCCCGATCCGGCCGGCGGCCTTCTCGATCTTGACTTCCTTCCACTCCCTCCATCACCCTTTCACTACTCAATTAGTGAAAGTAGGCAAGGGGGTTGATCCGCGTGGTCGAGTACCGCATCGACCGGCACAGCGGCGTGGCCACCTACGTCCAGATCGTCCAGCAGACCAAACAGGCCCTGCGGCTGGGCGTGTTGCGGCCCGGGGACAAGCTGCCCACCGCCCGCGAGGTCGTCGAGGCGACCGCCATCAACCCGAACACCGTGCTGAAGGCGTACCGCGAGCTGGAGCGCGAGGGGCTGGTGGAGGCGCGGCGCGGGCTCGGCACCTTCGTGCGGCGCGGTCTGAGCACCGCCCCGGCCGACTCGCCCCTGCGCAGCGAGCTGGACGCCTGGGCCGTACGGGCCCGGGACACCGGCCTGGACCGCGAGGACGTGGCCGCGCTCTTCACCGCCGTACTCGAGGAACACTTCGCCCCGCCGCCCGCTCACTCGGAGCCCGCACACCCCCAGGGAGACCCCTCATGACCGATCTCGCCATGGCGGCCACCGCGCTCGGCAAGCGATTCGGCCGGCGCGGGGGCTGGGCGCTGCGGAACTGCGCGTTCCGGCTCCCCGCCGGGCGGGTCTGCGCCGTCGTCGGACCGAACGGGGCCGGGAAGTCCACGCTCCTCGCCCTCGCCGCCGGGCTGCTGGCCCCCACCGAGGGCACCGTCACCGTCCTCGGCACCGACCCCGCGTCCGCACGCGCGCGTGTCGGCTACGTCGCCCAGGACAAGCCGCTGCACCCCCAGCTCACGATCGCCGAGACGCTGCGCATGGGCGCCCACCTGAACCCGGGCCGCTGGGAGGCCGCGGCCGCCGAGCGGATCGTCGCCGCGGGAGAGCTCGACCCCCGACGGAAGATCCGCGCGCTCTCCGGCGGCCAGCGCACCCGGGTCGCCCTCGCGCTCGCCCTCGCCAAGCGGCCCGAGCTGCTGCTCCTGGACGAGCCGATGGCCGACCTGGACCCGCTCGCCCGGCACGAGCTGATGGGCACCCTCATGTCCCAGGCGGCACAGCACGGGACGACGATCGTGATGTCGTCGCACGTGGTCGCCGAGCTGGAGGACTCCTGCGACCATCTGCTGCTCGTCGGCGGCGGCCGGGTCCGGCTGGCCGGGGAGATCGACGACCTGCTGGCCGCCCACACGCGCGTGAGCGCGACGGCGCAGACCACCGAGGGGACGGCGGATGCGGCGGGAGCGGCAGAGGCGGTCGCCGGGCTGCCCGGCCTCTCCGCGCACACGGTCGTGGAGTCCCGGGTCACCGGCCGCCAGGTCACCGCGCTGATCCGCCCCGCCGGCCGCCTCGCCGACGACTGGCGCACCTCGGCGCCTTCCCTGGAGGAACTCGTCCTCGCCTATCTGCGCAACCCCGAGGCCGCCTCCCTCACCCCCGCCGCTCCCGAGGAGGCCCTGGCATGAGCACCCCGCCCGGTCACCCCACCGCCCCCTTCCTGCCCGTCCACTCCCCTCTCCCCGCTCAGGAGGCAGCCGTATGACCGCCGTCGCCCACCCGCGAACCGGCGCCCCGCAGCCCGCCGCCGAGGCCGTGCCCCCGGGCGCCTCCTGGGGCACCGTCCGTACCGTGCTGCGACTGCACCGCACCGCGCTCGTCGTCTGGACGCTCGTCGTCGTGGGCCTGGGCGGCTGCCTGGTGTGGCTCGGCGCGGTCACCGCCGACGACGAGCGCGCCACGGTGGAGGCCTGCGACCGCGCGGGCCAGGACTTCTGCGACATGACGACATCGTTCTTCTCGAGTGGCATGGACCTGATCGGCTTGGTCCTCAGCTACTCCTTCCTCGTGGTGGCCGCCTTCGCCGGCGGCTCGCTGATCGGCCGCGAGATGGAGAACGGCACGGCACACCTCGCGTGGACCCAGGGCATCAGCCCCGTCCGCTGGCTCACCGCCAAGCTCGCCGTCCCCGCGCTGGTCCTGACCACGGGAACCACCGCCCTGGTCCTCCTCTACCGCTGGGCCTGGTACGGCAACCAGGACCTCCTCGCCTACGACTGGATGGGCAACGCGTTCACCGCCCGCGGTCCCGCGGCCCTCGCCTACGTCCTCTGCGCCCTCGCCGTCGGCGCGCTCGCCGGGATGCTGCTGCGCCGCCCGCTGCCCGCCCTCGCCGTCGCCACCGCCACGACCTGGGCGCTCTCCCTCGTCCTGTCGCTGTACCGCGCCCGCCTGTGGCCCCCGGTGACCAGCACCTCGACAACGAAGGGCTTCCCCTACATCCCGGACGCCGCGTGGCAGGTGGAGAACGGCGCGCTGATCCACGGCCGGCAGGTCGCGAACTTCGCGTCCTGGGAGTGCGACGGCAGCGCCGCCGAGATGCGGCACTGCGTCGACGACCTCGGTCTCACCGGCTACTACGCCTCCTACCACCCCGAATCCCACTACTGGCCGATCGAGCTCCTGGAGACCGGGATCATCCTCGCCGTCACCGCCCTCGCCACCGTCGCCGTCCACCGGCTGGTCCGCCGCCGCACGGCCTGAACCGGCGGCGGCCGGGCCAGGCCAGGGGTGCGTACGTCCCTCCGCGGGGGAGACGGCCGTACGCACCCCGGCACCGACGCCCGCGAGCCGCCCCCCGATATCCCGCACGCCATGTCTCCGTAACCACCGGTTAAGACGACCTTGCGAGGCTCGGCGAATGAAGCCCGCCGTGCCCGAGGCCTCGCCGCCCCCCGAGGGGAACGACCCCGACGGGCAGCCCGTCATGCTCCCGCCTGCACGTTCTGACGCGCCCGTATCGCTGCTGGCGCGGAAGAATGGGTACATGAGCCAGTCACACGTCCCTCAGGCCGATGTCCAGCACGCGCAGCCCTCCGTGGGCTCCATAGCCGCGCACCGCCCGCACACCGTCGCGGCCGCGGTCTCCGATCTGGAACCCGACATCGACGCGGACCTCGACGCGTACGAGGAATCGCAGGCCGACGGGGTGAAGCTCCCGCAGGGCCGCTTCCTCGACCGGGAGCGCAGCTGGCTCGCGTTCAACGAGCGGGTGCTCGAACTCGCCGAGGACCCGAACACCCCGCTGCTCGAACGAGCGAACTTCCTCGCCATCTTCGCGAGCAACCTGGACGAGTTCTTCATGGTCCGGGTGGCCGGATTGAAGCGCCGCATCGCGACCGGCGTCGCCACCCGTTCCGCCTCCGGGCTCCAGCCCCGCGAGGTGCTGGAGATGATCTGGGCCCGCTCGCGCGAGCTCATGGCCCGGCACGCCGCGACCTACCACGAGGACATCGCCCCCGCGCTCGCGGAGGAGGGCATCCACCTCGTCCGCTGGAACGAGCTGACCGAGAAGGAACAGGCCCGCCTGTTCACCCTCTTCCGGCACCAGATCTTCCCGGTCCTCACCCCGCTGGCCGTCGACCCCGCACACCCCTTCCCGTACATCTCGGGCCTCTCACTGAACCTCGCGGTCGTCGTCCGCAACCCGGTGAGCGGTCACGACCACTTCGCGCGCGTCAAGGTGCCGCCGCTGCTCTCCCGCTTCCTGGAGGCCTCCCCGGGCCGGTACGTCCCCATCGAGGACGTCATCGGCGCCCACCTGGAGGAGCTGTTCCCCGGCATGGAGGTGCTGGAGCACCACGCCTTCCGGCTCACCCGCAACGAGGACCTCGAGGTCGAGGAGGACGACGCCGAGAACCTGCTCCAGGCCCTGGAGAAGGAGCTCATGCGGCGCCGCTTCGGCCCGCCGGTGCGCCTGGAGGTCGAGGAGTCCATCGACCGCAAGGTGCTCGACCTGCTCGTGCGCGAGCTGAAGATCTCCGAGGCGGAGGTCTACCCGCTGCCCGGCCCGCTCGACCTCACCGGTCTCTTCCGCATCCACGGCCTCGACCGGCCCGAGCTGAAGTACAAGAAGTTCATCGCCGGCACGCACCGCGACCTCGCCGAGGTGGAGTCCGCCTCCCCGCCGGACATCTTCGGCGCGCTGCGCAGCCGCGACGTACTGCTGCACCACCCGTACGACAGCTTCTCCACCTCCGTCCAGGCCTTCCTGGAGCAGGCGGCCGCCGACCCGGACGTCCTCGCGATCAAGCAGACCCTGTACCGGACCTCCGGCGACTCGCCGATAGTCGACGCGCTGATCGACGCGGCCGAGTCCGGCAAGCAGGTCCTCGTGCTGGTCGAGATCAAGGCCCGCTTCGACGAGCACGCCAACATCAAGTGGGCGCGCAAGCTGGAGGAGGCCGGCTGCCATGTCGTCTACGGCCTCGTCGGTCTGAAGACGCACTGCAAGCTGTCCCTGGTGGTCCGTCAGGAGGGCGAGACGCTCCGGCGCTACAGCCACGTCGGCACCGGCAACTACCACCCGAAGACGGCCCGGCTCTACGAGGACCTCGGGCTGCTCACCGCGGACCCGCAGGTCGGCGCGGACCTCTCCGACCTGTTCAACCGGCTCTCCGGCTACTCGCGCCGCGAGACCTACCGCCGTCTCCTCGTCGCCCCCAAGTCGCTGCGGGACGGCCTGATCTCCCGGGTGGAGAAGGAGATCCAGCACCACCGCGCGGGGCGTCCGGCGTACGTCCGCATCAAGGTCAACTCGATCGTCGACGAGGCCCTGATCGACTCCCTCTACCGGGCCTCCCAGGCGGGCGTGCCCGTCGACGTCTGGGTGCGCGGCATCTGCGCGATCCGCCCGGGCGTGCCCGGCCTGTCGGAGAACGTCAAGGTCCGCTCGATACTCGGCCGCTTCCTGGAGCACTCCCGGGTCTTCTCCTTCGGCAACGGCGGCGAGCCCGAGGTGTGGTTCGGCAGCGCCGACATGATGCACCGCAATCTCGACCGCCGTATCGAGGCCATGGTCAGGGTCGTGGACCCGGCCCACCGGGCCGCCCTGAACCGGCTGCTGGAGACCGGCATGTCCGACGCCACCTCCTCCTGGCATCTCGGCCCGGACGGCGAGTGGATCCGGCACGCGACCGACCCGGACGGCCAGCCCCTGCGCAACGTCCAGGAGATGCTCATAGACGCCCGGAGGCGCCGGCGTGGCACAGCAACACCATGACCTGACGGACCCCGCGGCCGGGCCCGGTGTCGTCGCCGGGCCCGTGACCGGGGACGCCCTGGCGGGCTATCTGCGGGCCCAGGCCACGGACTTCCTCCGCGCGCTGCGGCTGCACCGGGAGACGGGCGGCGTTACGGCGGCGGGCGGGGCCTCGGCCGCCGGCCCCGCCGGTGCGCCGGGCGGCACGGAGGACGCCGTCGACGCGGCGCGCGCCCTGCGCCGCACGGCCCGCCGCATCAGCGGCAGCCTGCACACCTTCCGCCCGCTCCTCGACCCCGAGTGGTCGGAGCAGATCCGCCCGGAGCTGGCCTGGCTCTCGGGCACGCTGGCCCTTGAACACGCGTACGAGGCCCGCCTGGAGCGCCTGCTGCTCGCCCTGCACCGCCTGTCGGGCTCCACGCCGGTCCCCGCCCAGACACCGGGGACCGGCGGAACCCGCGCGGCGGCGGGCGGCCGTGGCGCCGCGGCACCCGTCGCCCAGCGGGCGGCAGCCGTCCAGGGCGGCACCCGCACCGCGGCGACCCCCGACCGCGGCAACCTCACGGTCGGCGCCGCGAAGGCCGGCGCCCTGCTGGACCGCCAGCTCACCCTCGCCCGTACCCGAGCCCACAGCACCGCCCTCCAGGCCCTCGGCTCCTCCCGCTTCCACGCGGTCGCCGACCAGGTCGCGCTCCTCGCCAGCGAGGTCCGGCTCACCCCGGCCGCCCCCGGCACCGACCTGCACCCCCTGGCCGCGGCGGCCGAGGAGCGCCTCGCGGACGCCGTCGCCACCCTCCCCCTCCTCACCGCGGGCAGCCCCTACAACGCGGAGGCCCTGATCCACGGCCTCTCCCCCGATCCGGCCCCGCATCCGCAGGACGCCCCCTGGCACCAGGTCCGGCTGCTGCTGCGGCTGCACCGCTACGCGCGCGAGGTCCTGGACGGCCCCGGAGCGCCCCTGGACATGCGGCTGCTGACCGCGGGCCAGGCCCTCGACCGGCACCGGGACGCCTCGGAGGCGGCGGCCGCCGCGGCCCAGGCGGCCCGGACGCCCCGGATCGCGCCGGCCACCGCGTACGCGCTCGGCGTGCTGCACGCGGACCAGCGGCACGAGGTGGAGGCGGCGCGGTACGCGTTCCAGCACTGCTGGCAGAAGCAGACCGCCGGCCGGACCTGAGACGCCGCCCGCGCGGCGGGGCGCACCGGGCGGACACCCTGCCGTAAGCCGCAGGACAACACCACGTCGACACCAGGACAGGCGGCCGGGAAGACATCAGGACAGGATGTCGGATGTCGGAAGTCGGAAGAGCCAGGCGGTGAGGACGAAGTGAGTTCCCCGAACCGGACCCCCTTGCAGACCACCCCCGTACAGGCCGCGGGCTGTGTCCTGTGGCGGCACTCACCGAGTGGCGGTGAACTGGAGGTGTGCCTCGTCCACCGACCGAAGTACGACGACTGGTCACACCCGAAGGGCAAGCTCAAGCGGGGGGAGGACCCGTTGACCGGTGCCCTGCGCGAGGTCGCGGAGGAGACCGGGTACCGGGCGGCGCCCGGCGCGGTGCTGCCGTCCGTGAGCTACTACGCGAACGGCCGGCCCAAGCAGGTCCGCTACTGGGCGGCTCAGGCCGTCTCCGGCGCTTTCAGCCCGAACGACGAGGTAGACCGCCTCCTGTGGCTGTCCCCGTCGGCGGCCCGCAGCCGCCTCACCCAGCCCCGGGACCGCGATCTCGTGGACGCCCTCCTGAACACCATGCGCCTCGCCTGACCCGGGACCCCCCTGTGTCCTCAACGTAAGCGTTCCGTGACCTAACCGGGCCTTCCCCATGGGTTCACCCGCCGTTCACTCGTGCCCGTAGGCGCCTTCACCTGATCTGCCTAATTTCGGCCTTACCCGGTGCGGTGCGCGGTCGGACGACCTCGCCCATGCCACCCATGGCTTTCGCACGCCGCCGAATTCAGGACGGCGGCTACTGGAAGGATCTCCCTCAAGTGAAGCTTCAGCGCATGAACCGGCGGGCCCTCACCCTCGGTGCTCTCGCGGTCTCCGGCGCCCTGGCCCTCACGGCGTGCGGCTCCGACGACACGGGCTCGAGCGGCAACAGCAGCAGCAGCTCCTCCGCGACCGCCGCCGCCGGCTCGATCAAGTGTGACGACGCCAAGGGCCAGCTCCTGGCCGACGGCTCCTCCGCGCAGAAGAACGCGATCGACGCCTGGGTGAAGAACTTCACGCAGGCCTGCTCGGGTGTCCAGGTCAACTACAAGGGCTCCGGCTCGGGCGCGGGCGTCACCGCCTTCACCCAGGGCCAGGTCGCCTTCGCCGGTTCGGACTCGGCGCTGAAGCCCGAAGAGGTCACCGCCTCCAAGTCGGTCTGCTCCGGCGGCCAGGGCATCGACCTCCCGATGGTCGCGGGCCCGATCGCCGTCGCGTACAACGTCTCCGGCGTGGACGACCTGGTGCTCGACGCCTCGACGATCGCCAAGATCTTCGACGGCAAGATCACCAACTGGAACGACGCCGCGATCAAGAAGCTGAACCCGAGCGCCAAGCTTCCCGACCTGAAGATCCAGCCGTACCACCGCTCCGACGAGTCGGGTACGACGGACAACTTCACCAAGTACCTGATCGCCGCCGCCCCGAGCGACTGGAAGTACTCCGGTGGCAAGGCCTGGCAGGCCAAGGGCGGTCAGTCCGCCGCCGGTTCCTCCGGTGTCGCCCAGGGCGTGAAGCAGACCAACGGCGCGATCGGCTACATGGAGCTGTCGTACGCCAAGGACGGCCTGGGTGTCGTCTCCATCAACACCGGCGCCTCCGCCCCGGTCAAGGCCTCCTCCGAGGGCGCGACCAAGGCCGTCGCCGCCGCTCAGGTCGTCGGCACCGGCAGCGACCTGTCGCTGAAGCTCGACTACACCACCAAGGCCGACGGCGCCTACCCGATCACCCTGGTGACGTACGAGATCGTCTGCGACAAGGGCAACAAGGCCGCCACGCTGCCCGCCACGAAGGCGTTCCTGACCTACCTGGCCTCCACCGAGGGCCAGGGCATCCTCTCGGGCATCGACTACGCGCCGATCCCCGACGCGATCATCTCCAAGGTCCGTACCACGATCGACGGCCTGAGCTGATCTGAAGGTGCGGTCCGGCACCGGGGAGACCCGGACCGGACCGCACCCGTCCGGTGCACCGCCGCCAGGGGCCGCCCGAGGGCCGGCCCCGTCCGAGCCGCCCACTCCCGCAGCGGCTCCGCAGACCGGAGACCCCGATGGACATATCAACGCAGAAGACAGGCGCCGACGGCGCACCCCCGCCCCACGACAACGTTCCCCCCACGACCTCCGCCAACGGCCCCCAGAAGCGCGCGGCCCGCGGCGCCACCCGACCCGGCGACCGGATCTTCCTCGGTCTCTCCCGCGGGTCGGGCATCCTGCTGCTGGTGATCATGGCGGCGATCGCGGTCTTCCTGACCTACCGCGCCTACCTCGCCATCAGCAAGGACGACGCCAACTTCCTCACCACCTTCGAGTGGAACACCGGTCTCGTTCCGCCGAAGTTCGGCATCGCGGTCCTCGCCTTCGGCACCGTCGTGTCGTCGATCATCGCGATGGCGATCGCGGTCCCGATCGCCGTGGCGATCGCCCTGTTCATCACGCACTACGCCCCGCGCCGCCTGAGCGGCCCCATCGCGTACGTGGTGGACCTGCTCGCCGCCGTCCCCTCCATCGTCTACGGCCTCTGGGGCGCCCTCGTCCTCGTGCCGCACATGGCCGGGCTGTTCGGCTGGCTCAACGACTACTTCGGCTGGACCGGGATCTTCTCCTGGGACGAGGGCGCGCCGCGCTCCATGCTGACGGTCGGCATCCTCCTGGCGATCATGATCCTGCCGATCATCACCAACGTCAGCCGCGAGGTCTTCCGCCAGGTCCCGCAGACGCACGAGGAGGCGGCCCTGGCGCTCGGCGCCACCCGCTGGGAGGTCATCCGCATGGCGGTGATCCCCTTCGGCCGCTCCGGTGTCATCTCGGCCTCCATGCTCGGCCTCGGCCGCGCGCTCGGCGAGACGATGGCCGTCGCCACGGTCCTCTCCCCCGACTTCGACATCCACGCCAGCCTGCTGAACCCCGGCGGCGGCACCTTCGCCCAGAACATCGCCAGCAAGTTCAACGAGGCGACGGAGTACGGCCGTGACGCGCTGATCGCCTCCGGTCTCGTCCTCTTCGTCATCACCCTGCTGGTCAACGGCGCGGCTCGCATGATCATCGCCCGCCGCAAGGAGTACTCGGGGGCCAACGCATGAGCCACGCAACCGCAGTCGCCGACAAGCGTCCCAGCACGCTGCGCGGCGCGAGCCTGCCCAGCTGGTCCCCGTACGCGATCGCCGGCGGTTCGATCGTCGTCGCCGTCGGGATCGGCCTGGCCGCCGGCCTGGACAGCAAGGTCCAGTGGGGCCTGATCGCCGGACTCCTGTTCGTCGCCGGCACCTACGGCATCGCCGCCAAGGTCGAGGGCCGCCGCCAGGCGAAGGACCGCATCGCGACCGCCCTGGTCTGGGTGGCGTTCTTCCTGGCCGTGGTCCCCCTGGTCTCCCTCCTCTGGACCACCGTCGTCCGCGGTGTGAAGGTCCTGGACATCTACTTCCTGACCCACTCCATGGGAGTCGTCGCCGACTCCGAGCCGGGCGGCGGCATCTACCACGCCATCATCGGCACCCTGGAGCAGGTCGGCCTCGCCACCCTGATCGGCGCCCCGATCGGCATCCTCACGGCGATCTACCTCGTCGAGTACGGCCGCGGCGGCCTGGCGAAGGCAGTGACCTTCTTCGTCGACGTCATGACGGGCATCCCGTCCATCGTCGCGGGCCTGTTCATCCTCAGCCTCATGCTGATGTTCGACATGCAGCCCTTCGGCTTCGCGGGCTCCCTCGCGCTGGCGATCCTGATGATGCCGGTGGTCGTGCGCTCGACCGAGGAGATGCTCAAGCTCGTCCCGAACGAACTGCGTGAGGCAAGCCTGGCGCTCGGCGTGCCGAAGTGGCGCACCATTCTGAAGGTGGTCGTCCCGACCTCGATCGGCGGCATCATCACCGGCGTCATGCTGGCGATCGCCCGTATCGCGGGTGAGACGGCCCCCGTCCTGCTCCTCGTCTTCGGCAACCCGTTCATCAACAACAACCCCTTCGAGGGCGCGCAGGCGTCTCTGCCGCTGTACATCTACCAGCAGTACTCGCAGAGCGCCGGTTCCACGGCGGCGTACGACCGTGCCTGGGCGGCCTCGCTCACGCTGATCGCCTTCGTGATGATCCTCAACATGGTGGCCCGGGCGATCGCCCGCTGGAAGGCCCCCAAGACCGGTCGCTGACGCGGCCCCTCAGCTCGGCGACCGAGACGGAAGTGAAGTAGTAACCATGTCCAAGCGAATCGATGTAAGCGGGCTCACCGCCTACTACGGCACCCACAAGGCGATCGAGGACATCTCGATGACGGTCGAGCCGCGCACGGTGACGGCCTTCATCGGCCCGTCCGGCTGCGGCAAGTCGACGTTCCTGCGCACGCTGAACCGTATGCACGAGGTGACGTCGGGCGGCCGGGTCGAGGGCAAGGTCCTGCTGGACGACGAGGACCTGTACGGCGCGGGCGTCGACCCCGTGGCCGTCCGCCGTGAGATCGGCATGGTCTTCCAGCGCCCGAACCCGTTCCCCACCATGTCCATCTTCGACAACGTGGCCGCGGGCCTGCGCCTCAACGGCAGCTACAAGAAGTCGCAGCTCTCGGACATCGTCGAGAAGTCCCTCAAGGGCGCGAACCTCTGGAACGAGGTGAAGGACCGCCTCAACAAGCCGGGTTCCGGCCTCTCCGGCGGTCAGCAGCAGCGGCTGTGCATCGCCCGCGCCATCGCGGTCGAACCGAAGGTCCTCCTCATGGACGAGCCCTGCTCGGCCCTGGACCCCATCTCCACCCTCGCCATCGAGGACCTGATCGGCGAACTGAAGGAACGCTTCACGATCGTCATCGTGACGCACAACATGCAGCAGGCGGCGCGTGTCTCCGACCGCACGGCCTTCTTCAACCTCGCCGCCGTCGGCCAGCCCGGCAAGCTGATCGAGATCGACGACACGGAGCGCATCTTCTCCAACCCGTCCGTCCAGGCCACCGAGGACTACATCTCGGGCCGCTTCGGCTGACCGAGCCCACCGCGGACCCCATCTCGACCGGCCCCGGCCGACCGAGCCCACCGCGGCCCACAATCTCTCGGCCGGCTCCGGCCGACCGAGACCACAGCGGCCCACATCCCGGCCAGCTCCGGCTGACCGACACAGCGGCCCACACCTCGGGCGGCTCCGGCCGATCGAGACCGCCACAAACCCCTCGCGGTGCTGCATGGCGGTGCCACCGCGAGGCCACCTGGGCCCGCCTTCCGACTGCCTCGGGGGGCGGGCCCAGGTGCGTTGTCCCTCCGGGGGTCGGGGGCGGGTTCCCTTTTCGGGGGGAGAGAGCTCGGGTGGGTTTCCCTCCGGGGGTGGGCGGGCTCGGGCGCGTTTCCCTCCGGGGGAGGGCGCAGGTGCGTTTGCCTCCGGGGGAGGGCGGGCTCGGGCGCGTATTCCTCCGGGGGAGGGCTCGGGTGCGTTTCTCTCGGTGGAGGACGGACTCGGGTGCGTTTCCCAGGGGGCAGGCCCAGGTGCGTTTCCCTCCAGGGGAGGGGCGGACTCAGTCGCGTATCCCTCCGGGGGAGGACGGGCTCGGGCGCGTATCCCAGGGGGCAGGCCCAGGTGCATTTCCCTCCAGGGGAGGGGCGGACTCAGTCGCGTATCCCTCCGGCGGAGGACGGGCTCGGGCTCGTATCCCAGGGGGCAGGCCCAGGTGCGTTTCCCTCCGGAGGAGGGCGGGCTCAGTCGCGTATCCCTCCGGGGGAGGACGGGCTCGGGCGCGTATCCCAGGGGGCAGGCCCAGGTGCATTTCCCTCCAGGGGCGGGCGCAGGAGCCTCTCTCCGGGGGGGCAGGCCCAGGTGTGTTCTCCCTGTTTCGGGGGAGCGGGCCCGGGTGTGTTTTCCCTCGGTGGAGGGCGGGGCACGTCGGTGTGCGCACGACGCAGAAGCGAAGCCTCGGATGATGCCCAACCGAGGTGCAGAGAGCACGCCTCACCGAGGCGAAACCAACCGGGAGCAGGGCCGGCCCCTCGGCTTGCGGAAACGATGCGGGGTGCAGCCCGCCGTGGGGACCAAACCCCGCTGGGGCGCAGCCCGGTCAGGGGCCGTCGGCGTCCGCAGAGGCGGGTCCCGCCGATGCACACCCCGGACCCCGGACGACACCCTCCTGGTCCCTGGCCCACGCCCCCGAAAAACACAACGCCCACCCCTCGACGAACCGAGACGGGTGGGCGGGTGGGTCAGGTGGGTGGGTGGCGCGGCGGCACAACCCCGCCCCCCTACAGAAACGCCAGATTCACCACCCAGAACGCCCCCGCAGCGACCAGCGCAGCCGCCGGCATCGTGATGAACCACCCCAGCACGATGTTCTTCGCGACACCCCACCGCACCGCGTTGACCCGCTTGGTGGCCCCCACCCCCATGATCGCCGACGTGATCACATGCGTCGTGGAGATCGGCGCCTTGAACAGGAACGCCGTCGTGAACATGATCGTCGCCCCCGTGGTCTCCGCCGCGAACCCCTGCGGCGGGTCCAACTCGATGATCTTCCGCCCCAGCGTCCGCATGATCCGCCACCCACCGGCGTACGTCCCCAGCGACAGCATCACCGCACAGGCGATCTTCACCCACACCGGAATCGGATCATCGGCCCCCTGCACATCCCCGATGACCAGCGCCATCACCACGATGCCCATCGTCTTCTGCGCGTCCTGCAGACCGTGCCCGAGCGCCATCCCCGCGGCGGACACCGTCTGGGCTATCCGGAACCCCCGCTTGGCCTTGTGCGGATTGGCCCGCCGGAAGATCCACAGGATGAGGCACATCACCAGGTACCCGCCGACCAGCCCCACGACCGGCGAGAGGAACATCGGGATGACGACCTTGTCGAGCACGCCCGACCAGATGACCTTCGTCCCCCCGGCCAGCGCCGCCCCCACCATGCCGCCGAACAGCGCGTGCGAGGAGGACGAGGGAAGCCCGAAGTACCAGGTGACCAGATTCCAGACGATCGCCCCGACCAGCGCGGCGAAGAGGATCCCCATTCCCTTCGAGCCCTCGGGCGTCTCGATCAGCCCGCTGCTGACGGTGTGGGCGACCCCACTCCCCAGAAAGGCCCCGGCGAGATTCATCACCGCGGCCATCGCGAGCGCGGCGCGCGGAGTGAGCGCCCGCGTCGACACCGACGTCGCGATCGCGTTCGCCGAGTCGTGGAAACCGTTCGTATACGTGAAACCGAGCGCGACACAGATGGTCACGACCAGAGCAAAGGTGTCCATGAAAAGCTCAGGACTCCTTGACGGCGATGGTCTCCACCGTGTTCGCCACATGCTCGAACGCGTCGGCGGCTTCCTCCAGCACGTCCACGATCTGCTTGAGCTTCAGCACCTCGATCGCGTCGTACTTGCCGTTGAAGAGATGGGCCAGCAGCTTCCGGTGGATCTGGTCCGCCTGGTTCTCCAGCCGGTTGACCTCGATCCAGTACTCGGTGAGGTTCTCCATCGTCCGCAGGTTGGGCATGGCCTCCGCCGTCAGTTCGGCCGCCCGCGCCAGCACCTCGATCTGCTGCTCGACCCCCTTGGGCAGATCCTCGACGTTGTAGAGGACGACCAGGTCGACGGCCTCCTCCATGAAGTCCATGATGTCGTCGAGGGAGGAGGCGAGGGAGTAGATGTCCTCACGGTCGAACGGCGTGATGAACGAGGAGTTCAGCTGGTGGAAGATGGCGTGCGTCGCGTCGTCACCGGCGTGTTCCGCGGCCCGCATACGCTCTGCGATCTCGGCCCGGCCGGCGGTGTCCGCCCCGAGCAGTTCCATCAGGAGTTTCGAGCCCGTGACGATGTTGTCCGCGGATGCGGCGAACATGTCATAGAAGCTCGTCTCCCTGGGGGTCAGACGAAAGCGCACTTGGGGTCCTCAGGATGCATCGGTTTCGGTCAAGCCGGTGACCAGGGTGATGCTAAGCGCACCATCCGGACATGGCTATCGGGCCGTACCCCAGTGTCACCCATCGGACAGCGTGATCAGCACGGGGGCTTCAAGGGGCCTGTACCCGGCAAAGTTCGTTACGATATACCCGGCAGGGGTATATGTCCGTAACGGGAGGACGCGATGACGACGACACAGGCCACCGAGCCCACCGACCCGGCACCGGCCGAGGACGTGCCGCACGTCACGCACGGCTACCACAAGCAGAAGGACGAGCACCTCAAGCGCCTGCGCCGGATCGAGGGCCAGATCCGCGGCCTCCAGCGCATGGTCGACGAGGACACCTACTGCATCGACATACTCACCCAGGTGTCCGCCTCCACCAAGGCCCTGCAGTCCTTCGCCCTGCAGCTCCTGGAGGAACACCTGCGCCACTGCGTCGCCGACGCGGCCCTCAAGGGCGGCGACGAGGTCGACGCGAAGGTCGAGGAAGCGACCAAGGCGATCGGCCGTCTACTGCGGACCTGACGCGGCCCCGCCGCCGTCCGGCTCCTCCCGCACCCGCAGCACCTCGTCGATGCTCTCCAGGCTGAGCCGTTCCTCCCCGGCCGCCGAAGCCGCGATGATCAGCTCCCCACACAGCTCTATCTCGGCGAGGGCCACGTGGTCCTGAACTGCCGTACCGCCGACCGGAGCCACGCGCATCACCTCGTCTCTGCCGTCACCGGCTTCCTAGAGTAGGGAGCGGTGTACACGGCGCGCATGGCACGGACGGGCTAGTCCTTGCGCGGGCCCGCCGGCCTCAGTCCTCCGCGATCCGCCCCGCGAAGATGTCCCGAGCCGCCGGCAGCCGTACGTCGGCGGGGGCCCCGAAGTCGTACAGCAGCGTCGTCGAGGCCACCGCCACGGCCTCCGCCTGCCGCCCGTTGACGAAGCTGAACCGGTGCCTGACCTTGCGGATCCGCCCCGCGTCGTCCAGAAACACGTCGAACGGCACCCGCGCCGTGGCGAACCCTTTCGCCGCCGCCGCGAGCGCCCCCTTGCTCCCCGCCGACGCCCCCTCGGCCGCCACCGCCAGATCCGCGGTCCCCCGGTAGTGCCGCACCGCCGTCCCGGCGACCTCGGTCCGCCCCACGTACGTCGCGGTGCGCGCCCCCCGCAGCACCTCCGCCGCGGCGAACGGATCCGTGGCCCCGCCCGTCACCAGGTTCCCGTCGGACAGCGTCGCCGTCTCCACCCGCACCCATTTGTCGTCCGGCACCCCGGCCCCGCGGTGCTTCATGAACAGCGCGCCCGGCGCGAGCAGTTCGGTGATCGGCCGGTGCTCGCTCGTCCCCGCCGGATCCTGCGGCAGCATCACCTTCAGCCGCCCCCGCTGCCGGCGGTAGTCGTAGACCCCCTCGCCCCGGATGGTGACCCGGGTCCCGCCGGTGGCCATCTCCATGGACGTACGCGCCTTCGAACTGCCCGTCTCCCGCAGCGCGTCCGCGGCCCCGCGCACCAGCCGCACCGCGTCGCCGCCACGCCCGTCCACCCCACCGGCGACCGCACCCCCCGCCCCGTCGGCGCCCCCGCCGACGGCCCCCGCGCCCGAACACCCGGTCGCCCCCACACACCCTCCGGCCACCAGCCCGGCGGCCGCGACCACCGCACCGCCCCATCCGCGCCGCCTGTACCACCGCTCCGCCATCGTCTGCCTACCCCCAGCCGGTACGTCCGTCACGGGTGCCCCTGTCGTCCCGCATAACGACGGTCACGTGCCCCCGTCACGCGCCCCACCCCCCGCGCGACCGCCGAACGGGTCTTTCCGGCCGGCCGGCTCTCCCGCATACGTGCCTTTTACCTTTCCTGGGTAACGTTGTCTGCGTGACGCAGCAGGACGGCTCGGCCCCTCCCCGTACCGACGGGGAACACACCACCACGACCGTCGAGCAGGGCCGGTTCTGCCTGGCCCGGTGCACCTGCGGCTGGCGCGGTCCGGCCCGAAGAGCGAGAAGCCTGGCCCGCTCGGACGCCGAGGGACACGCCCGCGGCTGACGTCACCGTTCCGTCACCGCCGACGACCGCGGGAACCCGCGGTCCCGGGGCCCCGTCTCGCACACTGAAGCCGACAGGCCGCAGGATGCCGACGGGCGGACGGAAGGCACAGAACATGGAACGGCGTACGTTCATCGCAGGCGGAACGGCCGCGGTCGCAGCGGTCACGACGGCGGCGTGCAGCACCACGAAGGGCGGCGGAGCGAGCGCCTCCGCCGGGGAGAGCGCCACCGGCCTCACCTCCCTCACCACCACCGCCGGCGCCGGCCCCGCCAACTGGGCGGCGCTCGCCCGCGACCTGGACGGCACCCTGGTCCGCCCCGGCGACGCCTCCTGGACGACGGCCCGCCAGCTCTACAACACCCGCTTCGACAACCTGAAGCCGGCGGCGGTGGCGTACGTCGCCCACGCCGACGACATCCGCACCGTCCTCTCCTACGCCCGCGCCCACCGCACCAAGGTCGCGATCCGCAACGGCGGCCACTCCTACGGCGGCTGGTCCTCCGGCGACGGACGGCTCATCGTCGACGTCTCGAAGCTGCGGACGGTCCGCGCGAGCGGCAGCTCGGCCGTCGTCGGCGCGGGCGCCAAGCTGATCGACGTCTACCGCGCCCTCGCCGCGAAGGGCGTCACGATCCCGGCAGGCTCCTGCCCGACCGTCGGCGTCTCCGGCCTGGTCCTCGGCGGCGGCCACGGCGTGGTCTCCCGCGCCTACGGCCTGACCTGCGACAGCCTCACCCAGGCCACGATCATCACGGCCGACGGCAAGCAGCTGGTCACCAGCGCCACGCAGAACAAGGACCTCTTCTGGGCCCTGCGCGGAGCGGGCAACGGCAACTTCGGCGTCGTCACGGAACTGCGCTTCAAGACGCACGCCGCCCCGCAGGCCGTGACCGGCTATCTCACCTGGCCCTGGTCGAAGGCGGCCGCGGTGGTGAAGGCCTGGCAGGAGTGGGGCCCGTCCCAGCCGGACGAGATCTGGTCCTCCCTGCACCTGGAGAACTCGGCGGGCGGCACGCCCCGGGTCGCCGTCGCCGCCTTCTGCATCGGCACCTACGGCCAGCTCCAGAACGCGGTCGACCGTCTGGCCGACCGGGTGGGCGCCCCCGCGTCCTCGGTGTCCCTGCGCCGCAAGGGCTACGAGGAGGCCATGGAGGCCTACGCGGGCTGCTCCTCGTTCAGCGCCGACGCCCAGTGCCACCTGCCCGGCTCCACCCCCGGGCGCTCTCCGCAGGGCAAGCTCGGCCGGGAGACGTACACGGCCCGCAGCGACTTCTTCGACCGCTCCCTGTCGTCGGCGGGCGTCCAGACCCTGCTGAAGCAGATCACCTCGGTCCAGGGCGGCGCCGGCAGCATTGCCCTCACCGCCCTCGGCGGCGCGATCAACCGGGTCTCCCCCACGGCCACGGCCTTCGTGCACCGCCGCTCACGCATGCTGGCCCAGTACATCGTGTCCTGGCGGGCTGGTACGACGGGTTCGACGGCCCAGTCCTGGCTGAACACGGCCCACAAGGCGATGGGGCCGTACGCCTCGGGCGCCGCCTACCAGAACTACGCCGACCCGACCCTCACCAACTGGCGCAAGGCCTACTACGGCGACGCGCTGCCGCGGCTGACCCAGCTGAAGAAGCAGTACGACCCGACGGGCTTCTTCACCTACCCGCAGGCCCTCTGATCCCCGTACGGCCTCTCAGGCGGCGAGATCCCGCTCCTCGGCGGCCGCCCCGGAGCGGGCTCCCGGGATGAACGCGTCCCGGGCCCGCTCCCGCGCCGCCCTGCTCCGCACGATCCACCCCACCCGGGGCGAGCGCTCGACGGCCTTCAGCAGCGGGGTGAGGGCCAGTGAGGCGAGCGGCGACAGCAGCAGCGCGACGGCGGTGCCGAGCGCGAACCCGCCCACCACGTCGGTCGGGTAGTGCACGCCCATGTAGACCCGGCAGAACCCTTCGAGCAGCGCGATCGCTATCCCGTAGAGCCCGAACTTCCGGTGGGCGACGAACAGTCCGACGGCCATGGCCATGGTCAGCGTCGCGTGATCACTCACGAACGAGTAGTCGGTCTTCCCGGAGACGAGGACCTCGAGCCCCTGGTGATCGAGGAACGGCCGGGGCCTCTCCACGAATCCCCGTATGGGCACGTTCACCAGCACGGCGACCGCGGCCGCCAGCGGCGCCCACACGAGCGCGGCCACCGAGGCCGAGGCCTCCTCGGCCGACCGCACCGTGCGCCGCCCGTCGGCCCAGCACCACAGGATCAGCAGGACCATGGCGAGGAGCAGCCCGTACTCCCCCACGAACTCGACGATCCGGTCGAACCAGTGGGGGGCGTCCTTGGCGAGACCGTTGATGTCGTAGAGCAGGTCGACGTCGGGGTTCGACCCGGAATCGGCGAGTCCAGCCATGGTGCTGCGGCCCCTTCGTCATGTTCTGCCCAGCGCATCTCTCATGCGCACGCCTCAACAGGAACGCACGGCCCCGGTTGATACGTTCCACTCTCCACTGAATGATCACTCAGACGTTATCGAAGAGAGATGCAAAGCCGCAGCTCAGGGGGATTTTCCCGGACTGTCTCAGACGCTCGTCGGGAGCGCTTTCGCGCCATCTTCGGTGACCCGGGTGGCACCAAAGTACTCAGCCGTGTCGATGGGATCAAACCGGATCACGGCCCCCGTGTAAGGCGCGTCGATCATGTACCCGCCGCCCACGTAGATACCGACGTGGTGGATGGCCCGGGAGTTCCCGAGATCGGTCGAGAAGAACACCAGGTCCCCCGGCAGCAGTTCACTGCGCTTGGGGTGCGGCCCGGCGTTGTACTGGTCGTTGGCGACCCGGGGCAGGGTGATCCCGACACTCTCGTAGGCGGCCTTGGTCAGCCCGGAACAGTCGAACCGTCCGCCCTGGTCAGCCGTCCCGTTGCCACCCCACAGATAGGGTGTGCCGAGCTTCTTCTGAGCGAAGTAGATGGCCCCGGCGGCCTGCTCGGACGGATCGACCCGGGAGACGGGCGCGGCGAACGACTCCTCGAGTGTCGTGATCGTCTTCACGTAGTTCCGGGTCTCGCTGTACGGCGGCACACCGCCGTACTTGATGACCGCGTACGCCCCCGCGTTGTAGGCGGCGAGCATGTTCTTCGTGACGTCCCCGGGGACGTCCTTCACGTACGAGGCGAGCTGGCAGTCGTACGAGGCGGCCGATGGAATCGCGTCATTCGGGTCCCAGACGTCGCGATCGCCGTCCCCGTCACCGTCGATGCCGTGCGTGGCCCACGTTCCCGGGATGAATTGCGCTATCCCCTGCGCGGCGGCGGCGCTTTGCGCGCGCGGGTTGAACCCGCTCTCCTGGTACAACTGCGCGGCGAGCAGCGCGGGATTGATGGCGGAGCAGAGATTGCCCCACTTCTGCACGATCGCGCTGTAGGCGGCCGGCACGGCGCCCTTGGCGAGCGACTTGGTGCTGCCGCCCACGCCGTTCACCATGTTCCCGGCGACGATGTACACGCCGATGACGAGCACCATCATGAAGGCGGCACCGGCACCGACTGCAGCGGTCGCCACGATCCATGCCTTACGCACCGTCAACCGCCCCTCGCCGCCCGGGAGTCCGCCCCGGCCAGTGTAGAGGCGCCCCCGCCCTTCGTGGTGATCATGTACGGGGTGGTTTCTGCGGGTTCTGCGGGCCCCGGGAGGTTTACGGATCGGAGGCCGCGTCCTCGTACAGTTCGGCGGCCTCCGCGCCCAGCACCACGCTGTAGGAGATGTCCGCCGTCGCCCCGCCCTGTTCGTGGCCGCCGAGGATGCCCACGACCTGGTCGTCGCCGTTGACCCAGGGGCTGCCGCTGGTGCCGCCCGTGAAGTCGGGGCAGTCGATGCGCTGCTGGGTGGAGCTGTGGGCGGTGGGGCGGTTGACGCAGCGGACGGGGGTCTCGCGGGAGTCCGGGTAGCCGGTGACGGTCACGGCGGTGGCGCCGGTGGCCGTACGGGTCGCGAACCGGTTGGCCCCGACGACGTCCTCGATCTCCTTGCCGCCGTCGGCGCGCAGGGTCGCGAAGGCGACGTCGCTGTCCTCGTCCTGGCCCTTCGCCCACCCGTCGGGCAGGAAGACACGGGCGACCTTCCAGGTACCGTACGGCGCCCTGCCGTCCCGGTATCCCGGGACGAAGACGAGGTCGCCCTGCCCGCCGAGGCAGTGCGCGGCCGAGACGAGGAGGTCGCGGTGGGGGGAGTGGACCACGGAGGCCGTACAGAAGTGGGCGCCGGCCGGATGGCCGGCGTCCGCCGCGTCGAACAGCGCGCCCACGCGCGCCGAATCGGCCGTCGCCGCGGCGACGGTGGTCACCCCCAGGGGGCCCGGCCCCCCGTCGGCCGCCGCCTCGGAGGCGGAGGTGGCGGCCACGGCGAGCAGCCCGACCGCACCGAGCAGAGCGTTTCGCTTCACCGGCTTCACCGGACCCACTGTGTCCCACAAAGGTGAGAGAAGCGTCAGACAATGGAGCTTTCACTGGTCCGTACGGGTGACGGGCCACCGGCGACTCACGACCAGAGGGAAGGACCCCCATGACCGCATCCCCCGACATCCCCGCCGGCCTCACCTGGGTCCGCGCCGCCCCGCCGGAGGCGACCGGGCCCGGCCCCTGGATCGAGATCGCCTTCGGCGAGGGCGACGGGAACGACGACGGCGAGGCCCCCGTCTACCTCCGGGAGACCAGCGCCCCGGACAACGTGGTCACCACCAACCGCCGCAAGTGGGACGCGTTCGTCCTGGGCGTCCAGGCAGGGGAGTTCGACCACTTCGTGGAGGGTGTCGAGCTCGGCGGATGAGCGGGCGGGGCGTTGTCGGTGGGGTGCCGTACGGTTCGGGACATGACCAGGACCGCCCGACTCGTCGCCACGCTCGACGCGCCGCTCCCCGACCCCGACGCCGCCCCCGCGACGGTGTGCCGGCTGCGCGACGGGCGTACGGCGCTCGTGCAGCGCGACGACCGCGAGGTGGTCGTACAGCCGCTGGACGACGCGTTCCGGCCGGTGGAGCGGATACGGTTCCCGGCCCCGTGGACCGTGCGCTTCGGCACCTGCGCCGTCTCCCCCGACGCCGACGTCGTCGTCTTCGCGGGCACGCACGCCCTGCGCGCGGTGGACGCGGGCGGGGCCACGCTGTGGGAGATACGGCACGGCTGCTGGGGCTGCCCCGAGACGCACGGCTCGTTCGAGGAGTACGCGACCGACGGACGGCACACGTACCCCGAGGGCGGTTCCGCCGGCTTCTCCGTGGACGGCTCGCTGCTGTGGGCCCACATCCGCGGCCCGCTGGCCGAGGGCGGCGAGCCGGACGCACAGTCTGTGGACGAGTGGCTGCTGCTCACCCCCGGGGACGGCCGCGTGCTGGCCCGGGTCGACGCACAGGCGGCCGCCGCGGGCAGCGACCACCTCCCGCACCCGGACCCGCGGCAGATGGGCCTGAGCATCGGCGAGGGCCAGGACGGCGCGCCGATGCGCTGGGGCCGCTGGGACGGTGAGCGGCTGGCGGTGGAGTACTTCGAGGGGCTGGACCTGGCCCTGCTGGACGTGAGCCCGTCCGGCGCGCACTTCATGACCGTCTCGCACGACCAGGACCGGCTCGCGCTGCACGACACGTCGACCGGGACGCAGGTCGCGGAGTGGAACGTGGAGGAGTGCGTGCCCCGGCACCCGGGCTCCGATCCGGAGAACGACGAGGTGTGGCCCGCCTGGGACTGGGCCGGCGGTTTCGTCGACGACACGACGGTGGTCGCCGGGACCGTGTGGCAGGACGAGGAGTGGGGCGAGGGCCGGCACTGGCTGGTGACCCGGGACGCGTCCCGGCCCGAGCCGCTCGTCTACCCGGGCCCGGTCACCAGCTCCCCGGCCGCCCTGGGCCCCGGCCACTGGTACACGTACGGCGAGGACCACCGCACCCTCTCGGTGTGGACCCTCGGCCCCCGCTGAGCCCAGCCTCCCGGCCCGCCCGCAGCCCGGCCCGGCCTTCGGCGCTCACGCCACCCCGATCCCCGACCGCACCCCGGTCAGCTCCTCCGACAGCGTCCACAGCCGGCGCGCCGCCTCCGCGTCGCTCGCCGCCGCCGAGCGTCCCACCAGCGTGGGCGCCCCGCGCATCTCGCCCATCCCGTCCGGCCCGACATAGCTCGCGCCGGGCAGGTCCTGGGTGGCGGCGTACAGGGTGGGCAGCGCGCCCGCGCGGTCGTCCTGGGCGAACAGGACGTTGCCCACGCGCATGAAGACCCGGGCGAGCGGACTGGCCGCGTGGCTCTGGAGGTTGGTCGCGGAGTATCCGGGGTGCGCGGCCAGGGCCCGTACGGACGAGCCGGACGCGGCGAGCCGGCGCTGGAGCTCCAGCGTGAACAACAGGTTCGCCAGCTTGGACCGGGCATAGGCGCGCTGCGGGGTGTAGCCGGCCGTGAGGTTCGGGTCGTCGAGGTCGATCACCGCTCGGCCCCACCGGTGCGCGCCCGAGGAGACGGTGACCACCCGGTCGGTGACGGCCGGCAGCAGCAGGTTGGTCAGGGCGAAGTGGCCCAGGTGGTTCGTGCCGAACTGCCGCTCGAAGCCGTCCACGGTCGCCTCGCGGGGCACCATCATCACGCCGGCGTTGTTGATCAGCGTGTGCAGCGGGGCCCCGGCCCAGTCCGCCGCGAACTCCCGCACGGACGACAGATCGGCGAGGTCGAGCCGCCGGACCTCGGTGCTGCCGCCCACCCGCGCGGCGGCGGCCCGCCCGCGCTCAAGGTCCCGTACCGCGAGGACGACATGCGCCCCCGCCCGCGCCAGCGCCTCGGTCGCGGTGAATCCGATGCCGCTGTTGGCGCCCGTGACGATCACCGTGCGACCGGTGAGGTCGGGGAGGTCCGCGGAACTCCATGCCTTCTTCTCAGCTGCCATACCGCAAATGTAGGCGCCGCCAACAATGCTGTCAATGACAACAATGAGAGCGATGCGCGGTGCCACCAAAGATGACGGCGACAACAATGCTGACACCGTCAACACCGGGATACGATGGTCAGCATGCCGTCGTCGCCCACCGAGAGCCGCCCCTACCACCACGGCGACCTCCGCTCCGCCCTCCTCGCCACCGCCGAACGCACCCTGCGCGTCAAGGGCCCCACCGCCCTCTCCCTGCGCGAACTGGCCCGCGAGATCGGCGTGAGCCATGCCGCGCCCGGCCGGCACTTCAAGGACAAGCAGTCCCTGCTCGACGCCCTCGCGCTCACCGGCTTCGACCGCCTGGCCGAGGCCCTGGAGTCCGCCGACGACCCGGCGCTCCCCCTGGAACCCCGGCTCACCACGCTCGCCCGCGCCTACCTGGGCTTCGCCCTCGACAACGCCGCGCTGCTGGAGCTGATGTACGCCCGCAAGCACGCCCCCGCCACCCCGGACGTCGCACACCGGATGGCCGCCGCGATCGACCGCACGGTCGGCGCGCTGGAGCGGCTGATCGCCGACGGGCAGCGGCGCGGCGAGATCGTCGAGGGCGAACCGGCCCGGCTGACCCTGTTCCTGGGCTCCACCCTGCACGGGTACGCCTCGTTCGCGGCGAACGAGATGCTCACCCCCGAGGCCGTCCTCGCGGGCGTCGCCGATCTGGTCCACCACACCCTGCACGGCCTGATCCGCCACTGACCGCCCGGCCCCGCACCCCTGTGGCCCGTCTGTGAGCAGGGTCAAGGACCGGCCACCCGCCGCCCATCCGCCCACCATCGGCGGGCAATCCCCCAACCCCCTTCAGTAAGGCGGAAGTCAGAACTCCGCAACCCTCCTTGTTGTCGCGTACTCAACAAGCGCACAGTCGTCGCGGGCCGCCGCCCGCCGCCGGGGACCACGTACCGGCGGCAACGCATCACCCCCCACCCGCACCGCCCCTGTCACCCACCATCAGGAGCTGTCCGTTGCGTACGACGACTTCCCCCAACCCCCCTGCCGCCCCCGGCAGATGGCGCCGCGCCGGCGCCTCCCTCCTCGGCACCGCGGCCCTCGTACTCGCCGGTCTCGGCACCGCGGCCCACGCGAACGCGGCCCCCACCGCCCCCACCGCCACGCCCGCGAAGGTCACCTGGGCGGCCACCCCCTGCGCCACCCCCAAGCACACCGGCGAAGTCGCCTGCGACTCCTTCCGCGTCACCGGCGGCACCACCGCCTTCCAGAAGGCACAGGCCCGGCGGACCGGCGACACCGCACAGGTCACCCCCAAGGCCGCGGCCGCCACCCCCACCGGCTACGGCCCCTCCGACCTCCAGGACGCCTACGGCCTCACGGACGCCGCCGCCGACAACGGCTCCGGCGAGACCATCGCGATCGTCGACGCCTACGACGACCCGAACGCCGAGGCCGACCTCGCGAAGTACCGCAGCTACTACGGCCTCTCCGCCTGCACCACCGCCAACGGCTGCTTCAAGAAGGTCAGCCAGACCGGCTCCACCACCTCGCTCCCCTCCGCCGACAGCGGCTGGGCCGAGGAGGAGTCCCTCGACCTCGACATGGCCAGCGCGGTCTGCCCGAACTGCAGCATCCTCCTCGTCGAGGCCAAGTCCGCCACCATGGCCAACCTCGGCACCGCGGTGAACCGGGCCGTCACCCTCGGCGCGAAGTACGTCTCCAACAGCTACGGCGGCTCCGAGTCCTCCTCGGACACCTCCTACGACTCCTCGTACTTCAACCACGCGGGCGTCGCCATCACCGTCAGCGCCGGCGACGAGGGCTACGGCGCCGAATACCCGGCCGCGTCCAAGTACGTGACGTCGGTGGGCGGCACCGCCCTCTCCTCCTCGTCCTCCACCACCCGCGGCTGGACCGAGAAGGTCTGGAACACCAGCTCCACCGAGGGCACCGGCTCCGGCTGCTCCTCCTACGACGCCAAGCCCAGCTGGCAGACCGACACCGGCTGCTCCAAGCGCACCATCTCCGACGTCTCCGCGGTCGCCGACCCCGCCACCGGCGTCTCGGTCTACGACTCCTACGGCGTCACCGCCGGCTGGTACACCTTCGGCGGCACCAGCGCCTCCGCGCCCATCATCGCCGCGGTCTACGCCCTCGCCGGCACCCCCGGCAGCAGCGACTACCCGGCCTCGTACCCCTACGCCTCCCTCGGCACCTCGTCCCTGAACGACGTCACCAGCGGCAGCAACGGCACCTGCTCCTCCAGCGCGAGCTACCTGTGCACCGCCAAGTCGGGCTACGACGGACCCACCGGCGTGGGCACCCCGGAGGGCATCGACGCCTTCACCGGCTGACATCCCCTCACCACCCCGCAGAACGACCGCAGTGGACCGTGGGGGCCACAGCGGCAAGGGCGAACGGGCCGCGGCATCCAGCCGCGGCCCGTTCGCCGTGCGTTCCAGCCGGGCATGAGACCATCGAAACGTGCACTCACCCGACCAGCCGTCAGAAACGGCACGGGGCCGTGAAGTGGGTCAACGACAGAACCACACCCAGGTTCCGTTCCGGCCTCATTGCCCGGCGTGACCTGCCGTGATACACAGAGTGACCGTACCAACCATTCATACGAATCCCACCCGTCAATGACGCCAAGTCGACATACGACGGCGGCATCGTCGGCGACAATGAGGCCTGACCTCTGCACTCCGCAGAGGGCAGGCGGAACTACCCACCAGGGGCGGTGACTTACATGCTGTTCGCGGCCGACAAGGGCGACATCAACACCATCATCGGCGGAATCGCTCCGGACTGGGGGCCCTTCGGCAGCCTGGGCAACGAGGCGAAGGTGATGATCGAGGTCGTGATGGCGGTGGCCATCCTCCTCTGCCTCGGCATCGCCGTCTGGGGTGCGGCCAAACAGCGCATCGGCGCCACGGCCCTGCGGGACACCTTCAGTGCGGAACAGGGCAAGGGCCTCATCATCGCCGGACTCACGGGCGTCTTCATCATCGGCTCCCTCGGCACACTGTTCACGATCGTGTACGGCATGGCCGTATAGCCGCCCGCCGGCGCCCCTCCTCCCCCACCCACCCGTCGTGCCCACCGGCTGAGGTTGCGTTTCCCTGATGTCGAGTCACCACACCGCGCCCGCGCGGGAACCAGCACGGCTACCGTCGTACTTCTACGCTTTTCAGTACGGCAACGAGGGGGCGAACGCGGCATGACTCCCGGCGACGAACACGACTACGGCGAGCCCACGGGCACCCGCGTCCGCCTGCCCGAGGCCGACCCCTACGGCGGCGCCCGCCGCCCCGCCCGCTCCTCCTCCCGCAGCCTGGTCACCGTGGTCGGCGTCGTCGTCCTCCTCATCGCGGCCATCGCCTTCGCGAACCGGGGCGGCAACGACTCCACCACCTCGGAAGCCACCCCCGACACCAACAAGCCGAAGACAACATCAACGGCAGCCAGCGGGACGAGGCCGGTGGACACGAAGACGGGCGGCATCCCCTCGGGCTTCGCGCACACCGAGCAGGGTGCCCAGTCCGCCGGCGCCAACTACGCCGTGGCCCTGGGCTCGACCGGCATGTTCCGGAAGGACAGCAGACACACCCTCGTCGACACCGTCTACACCAAGGACGCCGCAGCCAAACTGCAGAGCGCCATGGACCAGGCCTACTCGACGGACTTCCTCGCCAAGATGGGCCTCGACGCGGACGGCAACGCCCCCAAGGGCAACACCTTCGTCTCCCGCGTGGTCCCCGTCGGCACGACCGTCGCGAACTACTCGGACACCACCACCCAGGTCGCCGTCTGGTACCTGGGCCTCATCGGCATGTCCGGCACGGACTCGACCGACCCCGTCACCTCGTCCTGGAAGACCTGGACCTTCGACCTGACCTGGACCGACGGCGACTGGAAGATCAGCACCGACAGCCAGAAGGACGGCCCCGCGCCGGTCCCCGGCGACGACCAGGCCGCCGCCTCCGACGAGATCAGCAAGGCCATCGAGGAGTACGGAGGGTTCACTTATGCCCGGTAACCCGCACCGCCTGCTCAGGCTCGCCGGAGTCGTGACGGCCGTTCAGACGAGCGCCGTCCTGCTGGCCGGCCGCGCCTTCGCGGCCCCCACACCCGACCCCTCGCCCACCCCTTCGGGCTCGGCGTCCCCCTCACCCAGCGGCTCCCTCGACTGCAGCCTCATCTCCGGCGAGGCCAAGAAGTACTGCGAACGCGGCAACAACTCCACCGGCAGCACCGCCACCAACCCCGGCGTCTCCGACACCCTCGACCCCCTCTCCTCCCTCGCCAAGGGCTGTGCCGACGCCGCCTCCTGGACCGTCGACAAGCTCAGCGAAGCCGTGAAGGAGACCGCGAACGTCGACTTCACCAACACCAGGTTCCTCCAGCAGTACGCCGTCGTCTTCGCCGCCTCCACCGTCCTCACCCTCGTCCTGTGGCTCCTCGCCGTCGCCAAGCGAGCCGTCCGGGGCGTCCCCCTCACCACCGCCATCGGCGAAGCCGTCGGCTTCCTCTGGCTCACCGTCCTCGCCTCCGCCTTCACCCCCCTGATCCTCTACACCGTCGTCTCGGCCACGGACGGCATCACCGAGGTCCTCGCGAAGACCACCGGCGACCAGACCGACACCTTCTTCGGCACCTTCTCCGCCGCCCTCGCCAAGGGCGAGAACATCGGCGGCGGCCCGATCATGCTGATCGTCGTCTCCCTCGTCTCCATCCTCGCCGCCGGCGTCCTCTGGCTGGAGCTCGTCATCCGGGCCGCCCTCCTCTACGTCGGCGCCCTCCTCGGCACCGTCGTCTACGCCGGCCTCGTCGACAAGAACCTGTGGGGCCACGTCCGCCGCTGGGCCGGCATCATGATCGCCGTCATCCTGGTCAAACCGGTCATCGTGATCGTCCTCGGCCTCGCCGGCGCCCTCTCCTCCGACGACGGCCCCGACTCCTTCTCCGCCGTCGTCTCCGGCCTCGCCATCATCCTGCTCGCCATCTTCGCCAGCGCGATGATCTACCGCTTCGTCCCCGGCTTCGGCGACGAGATCTCGAACTCCCGCAACAACCGCATCATGCAGGGTGCCGAAGGCAAGGCCGCCGCCGTCATCAGCTCCCCCGCGACCCTCGTCGCCCAGGGCATCAAGACCCACAGCACCCGCGCCGACAACAACGGCGGAGGCGGCCAGTCCGCCTCCGGCCCCCGCCCCTCGAACCCCGCCTCGGGCGGCGTCGCCGCACACAGCTCGCGCCCCTCGAACGGAGGCGGCGGATCTGTCCCCTCCGCCGCACCCGCACCCCGCTCCAGCAGCGCGATGAACACCCCGCACACCGGCAACACCCGCAACAACCGCACGGGAGGTGAAGGGCGTTGACGACGGATTCCCATCTGGCCCACGTGTCCCACGTGGTCTCGCCCCGCCGCACATATCTGATCGGCCGCGCCCGGCCGAACGCCATCGTCGGCCGCAACCGCGAAACCGGCGAGATCGCGCTCATCGTCATCGGCGCGTTCCTCGGCATGATGTGCGGACTCCTCGTCCCCCTCCTCCCCCTGCGCATCGTGCTGCTCGCCGGCTTCCCGATGATCGCGCTCGCCGCGGTCTACGTGCCGTACAAGCACCGCACGTTCTACAAGTGGTTCGAGATCAACCGCAGCTACAAGCGCACCCTCCGCCAGGGCACGACCTACCGCTCCGGCGCCATGGAGGCCGGCACCCGCATCGACGGCCAGGAGGTCGAGGTCGGCCCGCCCCCGGGCATCGGCCGCATCAGCTGGCTCGCCGCCCCCTTCGGCCCCGACGAGATCGCCGTACTCCTGCACGCGGACCGCCGCACCGTCACCGCCGCCATCGAGATCGAGGGCCCCGGCGTCGGCCTGCGCGACAGCGAGGACCAGGAAGCCCTCGTCGACCGCTTCGGCACCCTCCTCAAGCACGTGGCCAACGGCGACGGCTTCGTCACCCGCCTCCAGATGCTCGCCCGCACCCTCCCCGCCGACCCCGACGCCCACGCCAAGGACGTCACCCAGCGCGGCGACGACAAGGCACCGGGCTGGCTGGCCCAGTCCTACGACCAGCTCCAGTCCATGGTCTCCACCAGCAGCGAGCAGCACCGCGCCTACCTCGTCGCCTGTATGCACTACACCCGCGAGCTGGCCGCCGAGGCGCACGCCATGGCCCGCGCCGCCCGCCCACAGTCCGGCCGCAAGCTCGACCGCGACGCCGGCCTCGCCGTCGTCATGGCCCGCGAGCTGACCGACATCTGCTCCCGCCTCCAGGAGGCGGACATCCGCGTCCGCCAGCCCCTGGGCCAGGGCCGGCTCTCCTCCCTGGTCCACTCCATGTACGACCCGGACCACCCCATCGACCACATCCAGGCGATGACCCGGCGCAACGCCTGGCCGGCCGAACTGGACGCCATGGAACCCACGTTCCTCCAGGCCAAGACCCGCGAATCGACCACCCGCGCCCCCTGGTGCCACGCCACCGCCTGGGTGAAGGAGTGGCCGATGACCCCCGTGGGCGTCAACTTCCTGGCCCCGCTCCTGGTCCACACCCCCGACGTCATCCGCACCGTCGCCGTCACGATGGACCTCGAACCCACCGAGATCGCCATCGAACGCATGCTCACCGAGAAGACGAACGACGAGGCCGAGGCCAGCCGCGCCGCCAAGATGAACCGCACCGTCGACCCCCGGGACGTCGCCGCCCACTCCCGCCTCGACCAACGGGGCGAGGACCTGGCCTCCGGCGCCGCCGGCGTCAACCTGGTCGGCTACATCACCGTCTCCTCCCGAACCCCCGAGGCCCTGGCCCGCGACAAGCGCACGATAAGGGCGTCCGCAGGCAAGTCGTACCTGAAGCTGGAGTGGTGCGACCGCGAGCACCACCGCGCGTTCGTGAACACACTCCCGTTCGCCACCGGCATCCGAAGGTAGGGGCTTCACATGCGGGACCCGCTGTCCGTCCTCACCGACGCCTTCACGTCCTTCCTCTTCGGCAAGGTCGAGACGACCCGCCTGCCCGTCCGCACCTCCACCGGCCAGGCCCAGGCGGTCTACCTCCCCACGGCCGCCCCCGGCCTCGGCGACTCCGGCGTCATCATCGGCCGCGAGGTCTACTCCGGGAAGGGCTACATCTACGACCCCTTCCAGCTGTACGGCCAGCAGCTCCCCGCCCCGCACTGGCTGGTCCTCGGCGAGTCCGGCAACGGCAAGTCGGCGCTGGAGAAGACCTACGTCCTGCGCCAGCTCCGCTTCCGCGACCGCCAGGTCGTCGTCCTGGACGCCCAGGGCGAGGACGGCGTCGGCGAATGGAACCTCATCGCCCAGGCCCTCGGCATAACCCCCATCCGCCTGGACCCGACGGCCGCCCTGAACGACGGCATCCGGCTCAACCCCCTGGACCCCTCGATCACGACGACGGGCCAGCTGGCCCTGCTCCGCACGATCATCGAGGTGGCGATGGGCCACGGCCTGGACGAACGCTCCGGCTTCGCCCTCAAGGTCGCCCACGCCTACGTCAACGAGACGATCATCGAACGCCAGCCGGTCCTCACCGACATCGTCGAACAACTCCGCCACCCCGAACCGGAATCGGCGGAGGCGATGAACGTCGCCATAGACGACGTCCGCGCCTGGGGCCTGGACGTCGCCCTGGTCCTGGACCGCCTGGTCGACGGCGACCTGCGCGGCATGTTCGACGGCCCGACGACGGTGGGCATCGACCTGGACGCCCCCCTGATCGTCTTCGACCTCTCCCACATCGACCGCAACTCCATCGCCATGCCGATCCTGATGGCGATCGTCGGCGTCTGGCTGGAACACACCTGGATCCGCCCCGACCGGAAGAAGCGCATCTTCCTCGTCGAGGAGGCCTGGCACATCATCAACAGCCCCTTCGTGGCCCAGCTCTTCCAGCGCCTGCTCAAGTTCGGCCGCCGCCTCGGCCTGTCCTTCGTCGCCGTGGTCCACCATCTCTCCGACGTCGTGGACGGCGCGGCCGCGAAGGAAGCGGCGGCGATCCTCAAGATGGCCTCGACGAGGACGATCTACGCCCAGAAGGCGGACGAGGCGAGGGCCACCGGTCGGGTCCTGGGCCTCCCCCGCTGGGCGGTGGAGATCATCCCCACCCTCACCCCCGGTATCGCGGTCTGGGACGTCAACGGCAATGTCCAGGTGGTCAAACACCTGGTCACGGAGACGGAACGCCCGCTCGTCTTCACCGACCGGGCGATGACGGAGTCCTCCACGGACCACCTCGCCTCCGAGGACGCCCTGCACGCCGCCGAACTCGAACAGGAACGGCGGGCGGCGGTCTTCATGGAACAGCATCTGGCCGACTTGGACGACTCGTCCGAGTCGACGGTGGCCTAGCGGCAGGGGGTTGCCATGAGACCCGGTGACGATCGCGCCCCCGGCCGCGAAGGCGGCCAGGCTGGCGGCATCCCCGACGGCCTCCTGGTGGGCCTGCTGGCCTTCCTCCTCGGCATGACCCTCCTGGTCTGGACGGCCACGGGCCTGGCCGCCCTCTTCACCCGCGGCTCCTGGCCCGACGGCGTCACCTTCGCCCGCACCCCCCTGGCCATGCGCCATCTCATCGCCCAGCCCCACGACATCCCCGGCGCCTGGCCCGACGCCACCCCCACCGCCCTCTCCGGCTACGGCCTCTTCTGGGGCCTCTTCATCGGCCAGCTGATGATCCTCTTCGTCCTCACGGTGTTCGTCATAGGGACGGTGGCCAGATGGCGGGCCGTGCGAGCCCGGAGGCGGGCCGCCGACGTCGTCCAGCAGCACGAGGTGCCAGTACCGCGCACAGAACCCCTTCCGGCGGCGGAGCCACCTCGCACGCAGCCACTCCCTGATACTCCGGTTCCGGGGACGTCCTCGACGTCGGCTTCTCTGTTGCCGGGTGAACGAGCGGGCGGGTGGGAAAACACCCGCGCCGAGGGCGCGGTCCGCTACGCCCCACCGGACACCCGCAAGACCGCCGCCACCCAGGCCCTCCGAGACGCCGAGGCCGCAGCCCTCGTCCTCACGTCCAACCCCACCCTCTGGCAGGAGACCAAGGACGCCCGGGCCAAACTCGGCCCGGTCCACCTCTACGACCCCACACACCTGTGCGACACCCCCGCCCGCCTCCACTGGTCCCCCACGGCCGGCTGCGAGGACAAGGCGACAGCGGCCCACCGAGCCACCGCCCTCCTCGCCCCCGTACGCCCCACGGCCCGCCTCGACCAAGCAGTCTCCGACACCGCCGAAACCCTCCTCCGCAGCTACCTCCACGCCGCCGCCATCGACGGCCGCACCATCCGCCATGTCCACCGCTGGTCCCAGGGCACCGGCATCCAGGACGCGGTCCGCACCCTCCGCACCAACCCGAAGGCCGCCCCCGGCTCCGCCGGCGAACTGGAGGCCGCCCTCACCGCCCACCCCGAGCGCCGTGACATCGCCCAGGAGCTCACCTCCCGCGCGCTCTCCGCCCTCTCCACGATCAACATCCGCGAGGCATGCACTCCCAACCGAAGTGATGCCCTCGCCTTGGATTCCTTCGTGGACGAAGGGGGAACGCTTTACGTGGTCGGCGAATCCCTCGAGGACCCCAGGACAAACCCAGGCGCCATGCCTCTCCTCACGGCCCTCGTCTCCAGCGTGGTCGAGCGCGGCCGGCGCATGGCCGAACGGTCATCCTCCGGTCGCCTCGACCCACCACTGACCCTGATCCTGGACGACATCGCGGCTGTGGCACCTCTCCCCCAACTCCCGGACCTCCTGGCAACCGGCGCGGACCGCGGCCTGCCCACCCTGGCTCTCCTGCGCTCCCGCGAACAGGCCAGGGCCCGCTGGCCCCACCACGAACTGCCGGTCTGAGGGATTTCTACCCGCGCTCGCGCACGAACTCGATCTCGACCTCCCCCGAGAAGTCCCCGAATCCCTCCCCTACGGGTGCCGTCATCCCGCTGGGCGCGAACCCCGCCTTCCGATAGGCCCGCTGCGCCCGCAGGTTCTCCTGGTGCACCAGCAGCCGCACCCGCTCCACTCCGACCCCCCAGGCCCACTCCACTCCGGCCTCGAACAACGCCAGGGTCACCCCGCCCCCGCGCCACTCGGGCCGCACGTACACGCCCACCACATGCCCCTGCCGCCGCTCGACGGGCAGCCCGGCCCAGTCGACGCTCCCGGCCTCCTCCACCAGCACGGTGACGGTCCCGATCCACTCCCCACCGGCCGCCTCGGCGACGAACTGCCGCACCCCGCCGGCCTCTCCACCGGCCCCCAGGGCCCGCTCCTGCCAGAAGGAGTCCGGCCGTGCCGTGGCATCCTCGTAGGTCTCGAGAAAGGCGATAGCCGCAGCGGAATCCTGGAGCGCCTCCAGCCGCAACGCCTTGGCCTGTCGCCACTCGTCGGCCCGTATACCCCGCACCACGAAATCATTCATGCGGATCACCGTACCTAAAACGCAGAAAACCCCCGCACCATACGGTGCGGGGGTTTCCCGGAATGATTGTTCGGCGGTGTCCTACTCTCCCACAGGGTCCCCCCTGCAGTACCATCGGCGCTGTGAGGCTTAGCTTCCGGGTTCGGAATG